>NZ_JBHZCI010000005.1:0-235951 GCF_042755185.1 Streptomyces sp. NPDC059166
GCCCGGAGGGCGGGCTCGGCGGCGTCTGGTGCGTGCGATCGCAAGGCGGAGGGTCGCCCCGATACTGGATGTATCGGGGTGATCCCGACAACGCGGCGAGCGGGCGTGCCAGGCGTCGCCGAGCAGGCGGGACTTTCGAAACACGCCCTAGGACAGCGTCTTTACGGGTCATCACCCTTGTGCCACGATGCCTGCCTCTGGGCCCCGGGCCGGTGCGACCACTTCCACGGGGGTGCCGCTGACCGGCCCCGAAGCGAGTGAGGAGCCGTGGCGGGATGAGGGACATCGGGACCGGTGGGCCGGCGCGGGACACGGCCGCTCTGGTCGGTGAGGCCCGGCGGGGGAACGCCCGAGCCCTGGAGGAACTCCTCTCCGCCCACCTGCCGTTGGTATACGGAATCGTGGGCCGCGCGCTCAACGGTCACGCCGACGTCGACGACCTGGTGCAGGAGGTGATGCTGCGGATCGTGCACGCCCTGCCGTCCCTGCGCGACCCGGAGCGGTTCCGTTCGTGGGCGGTGGCCATCACCTACCGGGAGATCCAGCAGCATCAACGGCGGACGTCTCGTGAAAGGTTTCAGCAGCACGAGGTGGAGGCCGTCGCCGATCCGCTCACCGACTTCGCCGAACGCACGGTGGCCGAGCTGGAACTCACCGGTCAGCGCAAGGATCTGGCCCGTGCGGCGCGCTGGCTGGACGAGGACGACCGGCGGCTCCTCGCCCTGTGGTGGGAGGAGGAGGCCGGTCGGCTCGGCCGCGCCGACGTGGCCCGGGCCCTCGGGCTGAAGGCCCGCCACACCGCCGTACGCGTACGGAGGATGAAGCTGCGGCTGGAGGAGGCCCGTACGGTCGTCCGGGCCCTGGCCGCCGAACCCCGCTGCCCTGGGCTGGCCGACGCCGCGCACGGGTGGGACGGCGGTACGAGCGCGCTGTGGCGCAAGCGGCTGACCCGCCATGTGCGGGACTGCCGGGCGTGCGGAGCCCAGGGGGCCGGTCTGGTCGCGCCCGAGAAGCTGCTGCCGGGTCTCGGCCTCATCCCCGTGCCGGGCGGACTGGCGGACGGGGTGCGGCAGTCCGTGGAGGCCGCCTCGTGGTCCGGGCACGCGGCGGCCACCGGGGGGATCCGGGATGTGCTCCACCACTTCACCGCCACCTCGGTGACCGCGGCGGCCGCCGTGCTGGCCGTCGTGGCCGGTGGGCTGACCTATCCGCTGTGGCACTCCCCCGCTCCGTCCCCCCGCTCGGCACCACCCGCGGCGAGCAGTCGCCCCACGCCGTCGGCCGCCCCGACGTCGGCGCGGCCCTCCCCGAGTCCGTCCGCCTCGGTGTCACCGTCCGCCTCCCCTGCCGTGTCGGTGGCGCGTGGTGGGGTCACGGCCATCGGTGTGACCGCCGCGGACGTCTACCTCGCGCCCGGCGGTTCCGACTTGGACGGGGACGGCAGCCGTACGCGTCCCTACGCCACGCTCGCCAAGGCGGCGTCCGTGGTGCGCCCCGGGCAGACGATCGCGATGCGGGGCGGGACCTACCGGCCCACCGAGGGCACGACGCTGACGACCGACGGCACGGCGGGCAGCAGGATCACGCTCAGCAACTACCGCGGGGAGCGGCCCGTGATCGACGCGTCCGGTGTTCCGGCCGGCTCCTGGGCCGTCACCCAGGAAGCGGACGACTGGACGGTGCAGGGGCTGGAGATACGAGGGTCCGGGAGCCACGCGTATGTCTGCGTCAGCTGCCGGAACACGGTGTTCCGGGGGCTGTCGCTGCACGACAACGCGGAATCCGGGCTCACCCTGCGCGACGCCGGCACGGAGGGCAACTCGGTGCTGGACAGCGACTTCTACGCCAACGGGCCGGGAGAGGCTGGCGGGGTCGGCCTCGCGGTCAAGTTCGGTTCGGGTGGGGGGAACACCGTCCGGGGCTGCCGGGCCTTCGGCAACGGCGCCGACGGGTTCGACCTGGGGGGCTTCACCAGTCCGGTGACGGTTCGGGACTCCTGGTCGTACCGCAACGGGAACGGCTTCACGCTCGGCGGCGGCAGGACCACGGCGTCCGTGGCGCATGTACTCCTCGACGACGCGGCCTGGGACAACGCCGGGCTGGGCTTCAACGACGAGGGGAACCCGGGCGCGATCCGTCTGACCCGCACCACCGCGTTCCGTAACGGCACCGGGTTCTATCTGCCGACGGCGGCCGCGGTGCTGAGTGCCAGCGCGGCGGTGGGCAGCGAGGGCGGGAGGGACACGGTGCTCTCGGAGTCCTCCCGGTCCGACGGCAACACCTGGGACGGCGGGAGCGCCGGGCCGCCGACGTTCACGACCACCGACCCGTCGACCGCCGAGGCGCGTCGCGCGGACGACGCCACGCTGCCCAGGACTTCGTTCCTGGCCACGTCCGGAACGGCACCCGGTGCCCGCATGACGGCCGTGGCGGACCCATCCTGATGCCGCCGCCCCAATGGACCGCCCTGTCAACGCCCCTGCGCTGCTCCGCCGTCAGAACCTGCGGTACACGTCGCTCCTGTGACCGAGGTGGACGACCAGGATGACCAGAACCTCGCCCTGCACCTCGTACACGACACGGAAGTCTCCCGCGCGCACGCGGTACAGGCCGTCATGACCGGCCAGCTTCTTCACGTCCGCGTCCTCACGCCATGGGTCGTCGCCGAGAGGCGTGATGGCGGTCAGAATCCGGAGGGCGTCCTGCCGGTCGATCGAGCGGAGCTGGCGCTGAGCGTGAGCGGTAAATCGAAAGGCGTATTTCACGCGGCCGGATCTCCACCCTCGAACAGGTCCGCGAGGAGCTCGGCCATGCCGACCGTCGGGTCGTGCCGGTGTGCCTCGGCTTCGCGCGCGGCCAGCTCGTCGGCTGCGGCATCCAGCGCGTCGAGTACCTCTATGGGCACGAGTGCGGCGACCCGCTTGCCGTTGCGTGTGACGACGGTCGTCTGCCCGGCCTCGGCCCTGTCGATGACGTCGGCCAGGTGGGTGCGAACCTCACGTACGGTCACGGTGTCAGTCATATGAAAAGTGTACACACGATTGCGTACACTCGCCGACGTCCGGAGAGCGGAGGCCCGTGGCTTCTCCACCCCGGCCCTCGCCCTGCTCAGCCCGTGGCGAGCGGCCCCCTCCGTCCGGTGGTGACGCCACCGCGCGGCTCTCCCCGAAGCGGCCGCCCCGCCGTCGTCGTCTGCCGCGGCTGCCGCAGCTGCCGGAACGCTGACGCGCACCACCGCCTTCCGCAACGGCACGGGCTTCCACCTGCCCACGGCAGCCGCCGTGCTGAACGCCGGCGCGGTGCTGAACGCCGGCGCGGCGCTGGACAGAGGCGGCGGGAAGGACGCGGTGCTCTCGGAGTCCTCCCGGCCCGAAGGCAACAGCTGGGACGGCGGGGGCGTCGTCCGCCGAAGGGCTGCGGGCGGTCGACGCGACCCTGCCCGGGACTTCGTTCCTGTCCGCGTCCGAAGGGCACCGGGAGCCCGCATGGAGTCGGCGGGTGGGGCATTCTGAGGGGAGGACATCCGTACGGGGGGACGTGACGATGACGACGGACGAAGGACACGGGGATCTCACGGCGCTGCGCGGCCGGCCCTGGTTCGCCGCGAACGAGGTACTCGCGTTCGTGCTCGAACTCGTGGCGATCGGCGCCCTCGCCTGGTGGGGCTTTACCGCTCCGGAGGGCTCCGTGGCGTCGGTGGCCCTCGGGATCGCGGCTCCCGCGGCGGCCGTCGTCCTGTGGGGACTCTTCGCCGCACCTCGCGCCCGGTTCACGCTGCCCCTCGCCGGGGTGCTCGCCGTGAAGACCCTGGTCCTCGGCGGGGGCGCCGCCGCGGTGTACGGGGCGGGGCACCCGGCGGGGGCCGCCGTCCTCGCCGTGGTCCTGGTGGTCAACACGGGGTGCGCGGAGTACTTCCGCCGACGGTGACGGCCCGCTGGTGAGGCGCCGGGCTCCGGCGCCTCACCAGCGGTTCGGTCAGATCAGGCCCTGCGCCAGCATCGCGTCCGCGACGATCTCGAAACCGGCGATGTTCGCGCCGACCACGTAGTTGCCCGGGCTCCCGTACGTCTCCGCCGTGGTGTGGCAGGAGTCGTGGATGTGGCGCATGATCTGCGCGAGCCGCTCCTCGGTGTGGGCGAAGGTCCAGGAGTCGCGGGAGGCGTTCTGCTGCATCTCCAGGGCGCTGGTGGCCACCCCGCCCGCGTTGGCCGCCTTGCCGGGGGCGAAGGCGACGCCGGCCTCCTGGAGGACGTGGACGGCCTCCGGGGTGGTGGGCATGTTGGCGCCCTCGGCGACCGCCTTGACGCCGTTGCGTACGAGGGCCACGGCGTCGGCCTCGTGGAGCTCGTTCTGGGTGGCGCAGGGCAGGGCCACGTCCACGGGCACGTTCCAGACACCGGGGCCCGGGACGTACCGCACGTGGTCGCCGATCCGCTCGGCGTACTCGGAGATACGGCCGCGGCCGTGCTCCTTGATCTCCTTGAGCAGGGCGACGTCGATGCCCTTCTCGTCGACGACGTAGCCGCCCGAGTCGGAGCAGGTCACCACGGTCGCGCCGAGCTGCTGCGCCTTCTCGATGGCGTAGATGGCGACGTTGCCGGAGCCGGAGACGGCGATCCGCTGGCCGTCGAGGGACTCGCCGCGGGCGCGCAGCATCTCGTCGGTGAACAGGACGCATCCGTAGCCGGTGGCCTCGGTGCGCGCCTGGGCGCCGCCCCATCCGAGGCCCTTGCCGGTGAGCACCCCGGACTCGTAGCGGTTGGTGATCCGCTTGTACTGGCCGAAGAGGTAGCCGATCTCCCGGCCGCCGACACCGATGTCGCCGGCGGGTACGTCGGTGTACTCGCCGAGGTGGCGGTGGAGTTCGGTCATGAAGGACTGGCAGAAGCGCATGACCTCGGCGTCCGACCTGCCCTTGGGATCGAAGTCCGCGCCGCCCTTGCCGCCGCCGATGGGCATGCCGGTGAGGGCGTTCTTGAAGATCTGCTCGAATCCGAGGAACTTCACGATGCCGAGGTTGACCGAGGGGTGGAAGCGGAGTCCGCCCTTGTACGGGCCGAGGGCGCTGGAGAACTCGACGCGGAAGCCGCGGTTGACGTGGATGTCTCCGGAGTCGTCGGACCACGGCACCCGGAAGATGAGCTGGCGTTCGGGCTCGGTGACCCGCTCGATGATGCGGGCATCGACGAGTTCCGGCCGCCGCGCCAGCACGGGGCCGAGGGTTTCGAGGACCTCGCGCACCGCTTGGTGGAATTCGCCCTCGCCCTGGTTGCGGCGGAGGATCTCCGCGTAGAGGGGTTCGATGACGCGGTTCTCGGCGGTGCGCGTGGTGAGGGAGTCGGAACTGGCCGGCATCTGATCAAGACCTTCCGTGGATGGGCTCTTGGTGTCGGCGCTCCCTGCCCTTGGAGGCGCCTTCACCGGTGCACCCGGCAAGTCTCGCAGTGCGATCCGTCCTCGCCCCGGCGACATCCGCGCGGACGGCGGGGTTGTTCGCCCGGTAGGGGCGGCTCTGCACCCTACGTCCGTCCTCAAGGGGCCGGGTATGGCCCGCCTCGTGAGGTACCCACGGGTGAGGGACCTCACAGCCGGAGGAGGACGGCTGTGAGGCCCCGGTCCGGGAGGGCCGGGCCGGCGGACCGGCCGGAAGGGGTGCCCGGTACCCGGACGGCGGGTCAGGCCGCCGCGTTCTCCGTGACGGTGACCCTGCCCTTGCGGATGGTCGCGACCCTGGGCGCCTTGCGGGCGAGGGAGCTGTCGTGGGTGACCATCACGAAGGTCAGCCCGTGTTCCTTCCACAGCCCGTCGAGCAGGTCCATGATCTCGTCCCGCATGGACTCGTCGAGGTTGCCGGTCGGTTCGTCGGCGAGCAGCACCTTGGGCCGCTTGACCAGTGCCCTGGCGATGGCGACGCGCTGCTGCTGGCCGCCGGACATCTCGCTCGGCAGGTGGGTGGGGCGGTCACCGAGGCCGACCGACTCCAGGGCCTCCGCCGCGCGTTCGCGGCGGGCCTTCGCGCCGAGGCCGAGGGGGACGAGGGCGGTCTCGACGTTCTCCTGGGCGGTGAGGGTGGGGATCAGGTTGAAGCTCTGGAACACGAAGCCGATGGATTCGGCCCGGACCTTGGTGAGCCGGGACTCGGGGAGCTTCGCCAGATCGACGCCGTCGAGCTCGATGGTGCCGGCGGTGGGCCGGTCCAGCCCGCCGAGCATCTGGAGGAGCGTCGACTTGCCGCCGCCGGTGGGTCCCTGGATGACGAGCCGTCCGCCGTCCTCGATGGTCAGATCGACACCGGCGAGCGCGTCGACGGGGTTCTTGCCGCGCATGTAGCGCTTGGTGACGCCCTTGAGCTGGTACACGAGTGGACTCCTGCTGTACGTACGGGTGGGGTGGGGCCGCCGCTGGGCCGCCTCGTCCTGACGCGGCCCGCCGAGGCCGGTCCGGGTGCGGTCGTGGAGCGGCCGGGGGCAGCTCTCAGGCGACGCGGCGCAGGGCGTCGGCGGGCCGCAGCCGGGAGGCCCGCCAGCCGCCGAAGGCTCCGGCGATCAGTCCGCCCGCCACCGCGAGGGCGACGGCCACGAGGATCGTGGTGAGGGAGACCGGCGCGGTCAGCGCGATGTCGAGGGTCTTGGACGCGGCCTGCCGGCCGGGGCCGCCGCCGCCCATCGGGCCTCCGCCCATGCCGCCGCGGCCGCCGCCGGTGGAACCGAGCTGGGCGGTGAGGGTGGGGCTGACGGCGGTCACGATGTACGCGCCCGCGAGGCCGATCGCGATACCGAGGACTCCTCCCATCAGGCCGTTGACGAGGGCCTCGCCGATGACCTGCCGGGTGACGCGGCCGCTCTTCCAGCCGAGCGCCTTGAGGGTGCCGAACTCCCGCACGCGGCGGCTGACCGCGGACGAGGTGAGCAGGCCGGCGACGAGGAAGGCGGCGGCCAGGACCACGATGGACAGCCACTTGCCGACGCTGGACGCGAGGTCGGAGGCGGTGGAGAGGGAGCCGGAGACCGTGTCGGCGAGGTCGGCGGAGGTGGTGACCGTCGTGCCGGAGATGTTCTTCTGGATGGCGGCCTTGACGGTGTCGATCGCCTGCGAGTCGGACGCCTGGACGTAGACGGTGGTGATCTTGTCCTTGGAGTCGGCGACGGTCTGCGCCTGCTTCAGCGGGATGTACACGTTGGCGGCCGCGTCACCGCTGTCCGCCGTGGAGACGCCCACGATCGAGTACTTCGTGCCGGAGACGGTGACGGTCTTGCCGACCGCGAGTTCCTTCTCCTTGGCGTACGCGGAGTCGACGACGGCGACCTTCGCGTCGGTCTCGGTGGCCTTGAAGGTCCGGCCCTTGGTGATCTTCGAGGAGGTCAGCGGGCCGAGGTCCTGCTGGGTGACGTCGGTGCCGTAGACGGTGAAGGAGTTCACGTCGAAGGAGGCGCCGCCGCCCTCGACCCGGCCCTGCGGCTGCCCGTTGCCGCCGCCCTGGCCGCCGCCGGGCCCGCCCTGCCCGCCCTGTCCCGAGCTCTGGTCCTGCTTGAACTCACCGCGCCTGAACTGGCCGTCGACCTTCATGACCGTGAGGCTCAGCCCGCCGACGGCGTCGGCGACGCCGTCGGTCTGCCCCACCTTGCCGACGGTGGTGGCCGCGAGGGTCTGGAAGCCCTGGACCATGACCCGGTCGGTGCTCTGGGTCTCGTCCTCGTCGTCCTTGGCGTCGAACTCGAACCGGGGCCGCTCGGTGCCGCCCGAGCCGGGTGCTGCCGCGGCCTTGGTCACCGTCATGTCCGTGCCCAGGCCGTAGAGCGATTCGAGGACCTTGTCCTGGGCCTTGCTCATGCCCGTGGAGACGGAACTGACGATGATGACCAGCGCGATGCCGAGGGCGAGCCCCGAGGCGACGACGAGCGCCGCCTTTCTGCGGCGGCGCAGCTCGCGCCGGAGGTAGGTGAAGAACATGGCGCGAAGGTATGGAGCGGGTGTGATGGGGAGTTAAGGGCGCGATGAGAGCGGGATGAGAAACCCGGGGACGCCGAAGGCGGCGGCGCCCGGTGGTTTCCGGGTGCCGCCGCCTTCGGAGGGGATGGGGCGTGTTCGGGTGGATCAGACGGCGGAGCCGGCGGTCCAGTCCGACCAGCTCATGTTCCAGCCGTTGAGTCCGTTGTCGGGGGCGATGGTCTTGTCCGGGGAGTTGGTGACCACCACCACGTCGCCGATCATGGAGTTGTTGTACATCCAGGCGGCCGGGGTGTTCGGGTCGTCCGCGCCCTTCGTGTCGGACAGGCCGACGCAGCCGTGGCTGGTGTTCGCGCTGCCGAAGATCGACTTGGCGCCCCAGTAGTTGCCGTGGATGAAGGTGCCCGACGTCGACAGCCGCATGGCGTGCGGCACGTCCTTGATGTCGTACTCACCCTTGCCGTCGTCGTCCGTGAAGCCGACCGTCGAACCGTCCATGCGGGTCTCCTTGAACTTCTCGGAGATCACCATCTGGCCGTTGTAGGTCGGGTTGTCGGAGGAACCGGCGGAGATCGGGATGGTCTTGACGGTCTTGCCGTCACGCGTGACGGTCATCGTGTGCGCCTTGGCGTCCACGGTGGAGACCTGGTTGCGGCCGACCTTGAAGGTGACGGTCTTCTGCTGCACGCCGAAGACTCCGTCGGAGCCCTCGACGCCGTCCAGGGCCAGCTTCAGGGTGACGGTGGAGCCGCCCTGCCAGTAGTCCTCGGGGCGCAGGTCGAGACGCTGGTTGTTGAACCAGTGGCCGACGACCTCCTGGCCGCTGCTCGACGTCACCTTGATGCCGTCCTGGACCGCCTTGCGGTCGGTGATCGGCTTGTTGAAGTTGATCGAGACGGGCATGCCCACGCCGACGGTGGAACCGTCCTCGGGGGTGAAGTTCCCGATGAAGCTGTTCTCCGGCGAGACCGTCGTGAACGAGCTGTTGGCGTGCGCCTCACGGCCGTCGGAGTCGGCCGCCGTGGCGCTGATCTTGTACGTCGTCGAGCGTTCCAGCTGACCGCTCGGCTTCCAGCTGGAGCCGTCCGCGGCGAGGGTGCCGTCGACGGCGTCGCCGTCCGCGGTGGTCATGGTGACCGAGGTCAGCTTGCCCTTGGCGACGGTGACGATCGCGGCGTTGTTGATGCTGGCGTTGGTCGCCCCGTTCTTCGGCGCGATCGTTATCTGCGCCTCGGAGGTGTCCTTAGCCGCGGCCTCGTCCACCTGGGCCTGTGACGCCTTGGAGCTCTCGGCGCTCGCACCCGGGGCACTGCCGCCGTCGTCGCTGCAGGCCGAAAGCACCAGCACGCCGCCGAGCAGTGCGGACGCGGCCATGAGGCCCTTGCGCCGCTTGCTGTCCGTCATCACACGCTTCTCCATCGTTGCCGATTCCCCAAGATCCCCGGACAGGGTCGCCCGACGGCGTTTCCCCGTCAATGTTCCAAGAACACCGTGACCGGGTCTTCCGTTCCACATCCACCGGAGATGTGGGGAACACCACTCATCGACGCTCCGGGGGCCACGGCGGTTCCCGCCACCTGTGAGGAGTGCCCCGGGGGCGTCAGCGTTCCGTACGGCCTCCGCCTTCTTCGTCGTCGGTCTCATTGTCCTCGATCCCGTAGTAGGCCTCGTCCCCGTCCTCTCCTGCCGCCCAGCCCTCGTCCTCGGGGTCGTAGTCGATGGTCTCGCTGCTCCAGGAGGCCTGGGCCAGTTCGACCCCGGGTACCTGGCTGACCAGGTCGAACGGGTCGATCAGCGAGGCGAGGGCCTCCGCTGCGTCTTCCCTGACGGTCTCCTCGGCATGCGTGCGTTCCTCGGCGGACTCGTCGGCGGCGGCGCCGGCCGCGGTGAAGTCGGCCGCGATGCTCTCCAGCGCGGTTCCGGTCAGGGCGTCGGGGTCGCTGACCTCCAGCACGAGCTCCACCTGGAGCCGGACGTACGAAGGTGTCTGTGAAGTGCTCATACGCCGGAGAGTAAGGCCGCGGGAGCGGTGGGTTTCCACCGACCCGCTGCACGGGCCGGCGCGTGCCCGCGATCGGCGGCGGAGGGGAGCGTTCCGGCTGCCGCGACGACGCTGACAACCGGGGGGTCCGGCCGTTAGCATCGGCCCACGGGGGCCAACTGATGTTCGTCGCAAGGGGATCGATTCCGTGTCCGTCGCTCGTCGCACCCTGCTGACCACCACGGCGGCAGGCACCCTGCTCTGCGCCCTCTGGTTCGTCCCCTCCGCCAACGCGACGGGCGACACGGGCCCGGCCAAGGACCCGGCGGACTACCGGCAGGCTTCCGCGGCGGGGGAGTTGACCGCCCGGGACACCCTGGCCGACACCGGCACGGGCATCGACACGACCCCCTACCTGATCGGCGGCACGGCCTTCCTGTGCGTCGGTGCGGGCTTCGTCGCCCACTCGGCGCGCCGCGGCGCCTCCGCGGGGCGGTACATCTGAGCGCCGGGGCCGCCGCGGCCCCCGAAGGGGTACGGCGGCCCGCGTGCGGCGCCCCGGGGTTCAGTCCAGCGGGCCCGTCACCGCCTCCACTGCCGAGACCAGCCGCCCCTCCCGCACGAAGGCGTCCGCGGCGGCCAGGTCCGGAGCGAGGAACCGGTCCGGTCCCGGCCCCTGGACGCCGGCCGCCCGCAGTGCCGCGACGACGGCCTGCGAGGCGGGTGCCGGGGTCAGCCCTTCGGCGGCGCGCAACTCCACCGCGCGGGCCGCGGCGTACAGCTCGACGGCGACGATCCTGGCGAGGCCCGAGACGGCGGTACGCAGCTTCCGCGCGGCGGACCAGCCCATGGAGACGTGGTCCTCCTGCATCGCGGAGGACGGGATCGAGTCCACCGAGGCCGGGACGGCGAGCCTCTTCAGCTCGCTGACCAGCGCGGCCTGGGTGTACTGGGCGATCATCAGCCCCGAGTCGACCCCCGCGTCGTCGGCGAGGAACGGCGGCAGGCCGTGCGACCGGTTCTTGTCCAGCAGGCGGTCCGTGCGGCGCTCGGTGATGGATCCGAGGTCGGCGGCGACGATCGCCAGGAAGTCGAGGACGTAGGCGACGGGCGCCCCGTGGAAGTTCCCGTTGGACTCGACCCGGCCGTCCTCGGGCAGCACGACCGGGTTGTCGACGGCCGAGGCCAGTTCGCGCTCCGCGACGAGCAGGCCGTGCGCGAGGGTGTCCCGCCCGGCGCCGTTGACCTGCGGGGCGCAGCGGACCGAGTAGGCGTCCTGGACCCGGGGCGCGTCGTCCTGGTGGTGACCGGTGAGGCCCGAACCGGCGAGCACACGCAGCATGTTGGCGGCGGAGACGCCCTGCCCGGGGTGGGGGCGGATGGCGTGCAGCTCGGGGGCGAGGACCTTCTCGGTGCCGAGGAGCGCCTCCAGGGAGAGCGCCGCGGTGATGTCCGCGCTGGTGTAGAGGCTCTTCAGGTCGGCCAGGGCCATGACGAGCATGCCCAGCATGCCGTCGGTGCCGTTGAGGAGGGCGAGGCCCTCCTTCTCGCGGAGTTCGACCGGGGCGATGCCGTGGGCGGCGAGGAGTTCCCCGGCCGGCCGCACGGTGCCGTCGGGTCCTTCGGCGTCGCCCTCGCCCATCAGGGTCAGGGCGCAGTGCGAGAGGGGCGCGAGGTCGCCGGAGCAGCCGAGCGAGCCGTACTCGTGGACGACGGGGGTGATGCCCGCGTTGAGGACGTCCGCCATGGTCCGCGCGACCTCGGGGCGTACGCCGGTGTGGCCGGAGGCCAGCGTCTTCAGGCGCAGGAACATCAGCGCGCGGACGACCTCGCGCTCGACGCGGGGCCCCATGCCGGCGGCGTGCGAGCGGACGATGTTGCGCTGGAGCTGTGCCCGCAGGCCGGGGCCGATGTGCCGGCTGGCGAGGGCCCCGAAGCCGGTCGAGACGCCGTAGACCGGCTCCGGCTTGGCGGCCAGCGCGTCGACGATCTCCCGGGCGGTGGCGAGCGCTTCGACGGCGGCTGCGGAGAGTTCGACCCGGGCTCCCTCGCGGGCCACGGCGATGACGTCCTCGGGGGTGGTGCCGGACGTCCCCACCACGACTGTGTGCATATCCATATTCAGAAGCGTACGGACTGAAACCACTCATGTCACCAGTGGTCCCGGGGTTGACCCCTTACCGGTCGCCACCGGGCGGGTTCCCGCGCAGCCTCCGGCGGTCGTGCGGGGAGCGGGGCGGGGAGTCCGCGAGACGGATCACCTCGCCGTCGCGGCCCGCGACGACCGGACGCCGGGAGTGCGCGGCCTTCGCCTGGTACTGCGCGGCGTCCGCCAGCCGGAAGAGGCGCCGGGCGGACTGGACGGGGCCGATGTCGTCGCCGGTGGAGGCGACGCCGCAGGCCACCCCGTCACCGAGCTCCAGGGCCACGGCCCGGGCGCACAGCTCCTCGGAGACCCGGACCACGTCGTCGGCCGCCGGACCGACGGCCAGCAGGCAGAACTCGTCCCCTCCCAGGCGCGCGGACAGCGCTCCCGGCAGCATCGCCCCGCAGAGGGAGAGGACGGAGCCGAATCGTTCCAGCAGCCGGTCGCCGACGGCGTGGCCATGGGTGTCGTTCACCGTCTTGAGGCCGTTCAGATCACAGACGACCAGGCTGACCACAGCGCCCTCGGCACGGTGCAGGTCAACCGCCTCGTCCAGCCTGAGATCGACGGCCCTCCGGTTCGCCAGGCCGGTCAGCGGGTCCGTGAAGGCCAGCTTGCGGACCTCCTCGAGCCGCTCGGTCTGCGCGATGCCGGCGGCCACGACGGCGGCCAGCACGGTCGCGAAGTCGGCGTCGTCGCGGCCGAACACCGGCGCCCCCGCCGGGCGGGCCACGTAGAGCTCCCCCCAGGCCCGGCCGTGCAGCACGATCGGCGCCACCACGCAGCAGCCGCGTCCGCGCCGGCGCAGCGCCGCCACACGCTGGTGGCAGTAGGGGCGGGTTCCCCGGGCGGGCGCACCCTGGGCCGGCGCCCCGTCGACGGTCTCCACCCAGGCGTCGGGCTCACCGCCGCCGGCCCAGCGCTCGTGCAGGAACTCGGTGATCTCCGGGAACTGGTGCACGGGGTAGGACTCGCCGTCGGGGAACTCCTCCTCGCCCTCGGCCAGCTCCCCCACGTTGACCAGTACGCGCAGCCTGCCCTGCTCCCGCTCCCACACCGAGAGAGCGGCGAAGCTGCCGCCCAGCGCCTCGCACGCCCCCAGCGCCGCCGCGCGCCAGGACTCACGCGGGGTGTAGGCCGCCGCCATCGTCTGTGCCAGCGCAACCACGGCGCGCAGCCGCGCATCTTCACCGCCCATCGCACCAGCTTAGGTAGTTTTGCGATGATTTGATCAACTGGCCGCGCTGATGATCTTCAGGCCCTCGCCGGCCGCTCACTCACCCGGCCAGTCCGGCCTCCGCTTCTCGTTGAAGGCGGCCACTCCTTCGGCCCGGTCCCCGGAGAAGGCCACGGAACGCCAGGCGGCGTCCTCGACCTCCAGCCCGGCCCGGAGATCGAGCCCCTGCCCCAGCCGCAGCGCCCGCTTCGCGGCCCGGAGCCCCACCGGGGAGTTCGCCGCGATCCGGGCGCCGAGGGCGAGCGCAGCCTCCCGGTCCCGGCCCTCCTCGACCAGCTCGTCGATAAGCCCCAGCTCGCGCGCCTCGACCGCCTCGACCCTGCGGGCGGTGAAGACCAGCTCGGCGGCGCGCGCCGCGCCCACCCGGCGCGGCAGCAGCTGCGTACCGCCGCCGCCGGGGATGACCCCGACGGAAACCTCGGGCAGGCCCACCACGGCGGTGCGGTCGGCCACGATCACGTCGCAGGACAGCGCGAGCTCGAAGCCGCCCCCGAGCGCGAAGCCGTGCACGGCGGCGACGACCGGCATCGGCAGCTCCAGGACGCCGGTGTACGCGGCCCTGGCCGTGGGACGCTGGCGCAGCAGGTCGGCGTCGGTGAAGGAGTTCCGCTCCTTCAGGTCCGCGCCCACGCAGAAGGCGCGCTCATGGCTGGAGGTGAGCACGGTCGCCCGCACCCCCGAATCCGCGCCGAGGGCGTCGCACGCCTCCACGAGGGACCGCGCCATGGCGGTGCTCACCGCGTTCATCGCCTTGGGACGGTCGAGCACCAGCTCGGCCACGTACTCCTGGCCCTCGTGCCGCCGTACGACGACGAACTCCCCGAACCTCTGCTCCGACGCGACACCCATGGCTGCACCCCTCCGGTTAACGAGCGTTACCGGGATCCTAGGCAGCCGGGCTCCCGCCCTCAACGGCCCGGTGGACCGGAAGGGCGCCGGTGTCCGGGCAGCGGGCCGCTCGGTGGCGGCTCAGGACGCGGGCTTGCCCCTGCGGGCCAGCAGCCAGGGCTCGACGACGCCCAGGCCGCGGACCGGCCGCTGCCACATCGGCTGGAGGCCGAAGCGGTACGCGGGCGGGGGCGGCTCCTCGTCCGGGGCGCGGCCCTCCTTCTCCGCCAGCCGGGCCCGCTCGGCCGCGGCCGCCAGGTCCTCGGCCGCCTGGGCCTCGGAGGCGGGGGCGTCGCCGTTGCGCTTGAGCTCCTCGGCGAAGGCGCCGTCCACCAGCACGGCGTCCTTCGGCGCTATCGAGGTGAGCCGGCTGGCCAGGTTGACCGTCGTGCCGAATACGTCGCCCATGCGCGTGGTGACGGTGCCGAAGGCGATACCGACCCGCAGCGAGGGCATCGTGGTGTCCTGCGCCATCGCCTCCACCAGCCGGAGCGCGATCTCGCCCGCCGTGCCGGCGTCGTCGGCGGCGAACAGGACCTCGTCGCCCAGGGTCTTGATGAGCCGCCCGCCGTGGGCGGCGACCAGGTCCGCGGAGGTCGTCTCGAAGGCCTCGACGAGCTCGCCGAGCTCCTCCTCCTCCAGCCGGCGGGTCAGCCGGGTGAAGCCGACGAGGTCGGCGAAGCCCACGGCGAGCCGCCGGTCCACCATCTCCTCGTCGTCGGCGGCCTGCACGACCCGGCCGGTGGCGGCGGCGAGCTGGCGCCGCCACACGTAGACGAGGAACTCCTGCAGCTCGGGCAGGAGCAGCTCGACCAGGGGGTAGGTGACCTCGGTCCGGGTCATGCCCGGCTCGGGGGGCTCCGTCAGGCCCTCCAGGAAGGAGTCGATCTGCCATTCGGCCAGCCGGGCGGTGGTCTGCCCCGTCGAGCGGGCCACCTGGATCGCCATCGGCTCACTGAGCAGTCCGGCCTCCACGAGGCCGGCCAGGCGGCGCAGCGCCAGGACGTCGGCCTCGGTGAGCGCCTTGGCCTGCCCGATGTCGGCGAAGCCCATCGCCCGCCAGAAGCGGGACGCGAGGTCCATGGAGACCCCGGCGGTCCTCGCCGCCTGGAACGGCGTGTAGCGGCGGTCCGCGCCCAGGATCAGAGCCTCCAGCCGGATGGCCAGGGGGTCGTCCGTCGGTTCCGCCGTGTGGTCGACCTCGTGATGCGGTGTCGAGTGGACCGACCGTTCCGGCGAGGGCTCCGCGCCGTCGCCGGAGTTGGTGTCGTCGACGGTCACCGGCCGCCTCCTGCCCGTTCCGTGCGCACTGCCCTGCCGATCTGTCGCTGGATCGCCTCAACGATACGGCAGATGTGCCGTGGCTCACGTCCCCGGTGGGCCGGTCGCGGATCCGTCATACGTGACATCACCCGTATGTGCCGAAGGCCGGGATCAGGTGAGGCCTCCGTCCTTCCCGCGCAGGTGGACGATGTCGCCCGCCGAGACGGGCTCCTGGAGTCCGTCGCCCGTGGCGAGCACGAGCCGCCCGTCACCGTCGATGGCGACGGCCTCGCCGACGACGGACCTGTCACCCGGGAGTTCCGCGCGGACCGTGCGGTCGAGCGTGGCGCACCCCGCGGCGTAGGCGGCCTGGAGGCCGCTCTCGGCGGCGTCGCCGTCGGCGTCCCGCCACTGCCCGTACCACTGTTCCAGTGACCGGAGGACGGCCCGCAGCAGCGTCTCGCGGTCGGTGGAGACGGCTCCGGCGAGCGCGAGCGAGCCGGCGTGCGGGGCGGGCAGCTCGGCGGCGCGCAGGGACACGTTGAGGCCGATACCGACGACGACGCCCTTCCCGGCGCGCTCGGCGAGGATCCCGCCGGTCTTGCGTTCGGTGCCGTCGATGGTGACCAGCAGGTCGTTGGGCCATTTCAGTGCCATGTCGACGCCGGCGGACTGCGCGAGGCCCGTGGCGGCCGCGACGCCCGCCAGCAGCGGCAGCCAGCCCCAGCGGTGGACGGGTACGTCACCGGGGGTCAGGTAGACGGAGAGGAAGATGCCCGAGCGGGGCGGTGCCGTCCAGGTCCGGTCGAGCCGCCCGCGCCCCGCGGTCTGCTCCTCCGCGACGAGTACGGCACCCTCGGCCGGCTCTCCTCGGGCGGCCAGGGCCGCGAGGTCCGAATTGGTGGAGCCGGTCGCCTCCACGACGTCGAGGGAGGTCCACAGACCGTCGGGGCGCAGCAGTCCGCGACGCAGCGCGGCGACGTTCAGCGGGGGCCGGTCGAGGTCCGACCAGCGGTTGTGCGGCACATCGGGAGGTGTCATGAAACCCAGATTAGGTGTGGCCAACGACGCACTGCCGAACCGTATCGGCGCCGATACGCTACGGGTCAGTAGCCGGCCGCGGACCGGCGGGCCGCCGTCGAGCACGTACCGGCCCGGCAGTTCGGCCGGATGTACCAGTCGTCCCCAGGCAGGGAGCCGCCACCCGATGTCCGAGCCGCAGAGCGACATCCACACCACCGCCGGCAAGATCGCGGACCTGCAGCGCCGTATCGAAGAGGCCACGCACGCAGGTTCCGCCCGCGCCGTCGAGAAGCAGCACGCGAAGGGCAAGTTGACCGCCCGTGAGCGGGTCGAGCTGCTGCTCGACGAAGGTTCCTTCGTGGAGCTCGACGAGTTCGCGCGGCACCGGTCCACCAACTTCGGCATCGAGAAGAACCGCCCCTACGGGGACGGGGTGGTCACCGGGTACGGCACGGTCGACGGCCGTCCCGTCTGCGTGTACTCGCAGGACTTCACCATCTTCGGCGGCTCGCTCGGCGAGGTCTACGGCGAGAAGATCGTCAAGGTCATGGACTTCGCGATGAAGACCGGCTGCCCCGTGATCGGCATCAACGACGGCGGCGGCGCGCGCATCCAGGAGGGTGTCGTGGCGCTCGGCCTGTTCGCCGAGATCTTCCGCCGCAACGTCCACGCCTCCGGTGTCGTGCCGCAGATCTCACTGATCGTCGGGCCGTGCGCGGGCGGGGCGGTCTACTCCCCCGCGATCACCGACTTCACGGTCATGGTCGACCAGACCTCGCACATGTTCATCACCGGCCCCGACGTCATCAAGACGGTCACCGGCGAGGACGTCGGCTTCGAGGAGCTGGGCGGCGCGCGCACCCACAACACGACGTCCGGGGTCGCCCACCACATGGCGGGCGACGAGAAGGACGCCATCGAGTACGTGAAGTCGCTGCTGTCCTACCTGCCGTCGAACAACCTCTCCGAGGCTCCCGCCTTCCCGGAGGAGGCCGACCTCGCGACCACGGACGAGGACCGCGAGCTCGACTCGCTCATCCCGGACTCGGCGAACCAGCCGTACGACATGCACACCGCCATCGAGCACGTCCTCGACGACGCGGAGTTCCTGGAGACCCAGGCCCTGTTCGCGCCGAACATCATCACCGGTTTCGGGCGCGTCGAGGGCTACCCCGTCGGCATCGTCGCCAACCAGCCGATGCAGTTCGCCGGCTGCCTGGACATCGACGCGTCCGAGAAGGCCGCCCGCTTCGTCCGCACCTGCGACGCGTTCAACATCCCCGTCATCACCTTCGTGGACGTGCCGGGGTTCCTGCCGGGCGTCGACCAGGAGTACGGCGGCATCATCCGGCGCGGCGCCAAGCTGATCTACGCCTACGCGGAGGCGACCGTCCCGCTGATCACGGTCATCACCCGCAAGGCCTTCGGCGGGGCCTACGACGTCATGGGCTCCAAGCACCTGGGCGCCGACCTGAACCTGGCCTGGCCCACCGCGCAGATCGCGGTGATGGGCGCGCAGGGCGCCGTGAACATCCTGCACCGCCGCACCATCGCCGCCGCCGACGACCCCGACGCCACCCGCGCCGAGCTGATGACCGACTACGAGGACGCCCTCCTCAACCCGTACGTAGCCGCCGAGCGCGGTTACGTCGACGCGGTGATCATGCCCTCGGACACCCGGGCCCACCTGGTGAAGGGGCTGCGCCAGCTGCGTACGAAGCGCGAGTCGCTGCCCCCGAAGAAGCACGGCAACATCCCGCTCTGATCCGCCCGACCCGACCACCACCGGGAGTCACCATGATCAAGGTCGTCCGGGGAAATCCGACCCCTGAGGAGCTCGCCGCGGCCCTCGCCGTGGTCCGCGCGCGTGCGGCGGCGGCAGCCGTGCCCGCGGGTGCCCCGCTGCCGCCCGAGCAGTGGTCCGACCCCGGGCGGATCGCCCGCCGGGGGGCGCTCCGTCCGGGCCCCAGGTCCTGGGCGCGGACGTACTGGCCCTCCTGAGGGCGGCGGACGCGGGGGCGGCGCTTGAGTACACGTACTCAGGCGCCGCTCCCGCGCCGGGAGCACCATCGGAACCATGCTGTGGTCCGACCCGGAGAACGAACCGCCGAAGGAACTGCGTGACGCCCAGGACATGATGCGCCGCGCGGGGCTGCTGCTGGCACTGGCCATGGTGGTGGCGATGTTCGTCCTGGGGACCCGCTGACGCCGCCGCCGGGCCCCGTCCCGCCGTTCCGTATCCGGGCCTCCGGGGCGCCCGGACGCGCCTACGATGGCGGTATGACTGATCAGCGCCGCCTCGTGCTCGGCTCCGCCTCCCCCGCCCGTCTCGGCCTCCTGCGCCAGGCCGGACTCGCCCCCGAGGTGATCGTCAGCGGCGTGGACGAGGACGCGATCACCGCCCCGACCCCGGGTGAGCTGGCGCTCGTCCTGGCGGAGGCCAAGGCCGCCGCGGTGGCGGAGCGCCCCGAGGCGGCGGGCGCCCTCGTCGTCGGCTGCGACTCGGTGCTCGAGCTGGACGGCGAGGCGTACGGCAAGCCCGCCGACGCCGAGGAGGCCACCGCCCGCTGGAAGTCCATGCGCGGCAGGTCCGGCATCCTGCAGACGGGCCACTGCGTCGTCGACACCGCCACGGGGCGTACGGTCTCGGCGACCGCGTCCACCGTCGTCCGCTTCGGCGAGCCGACCCACGCCGAGATCGCGGCCTACGTCGCCTCGGGCGAACCGCTGCACGTGGCGGGGGCGTTCACGCTGGACGGACGCTCGGCCCCCTTCGTCGAGGCGATCGAGGGGAGCCACGGCAACGTCATCGGGCTCTCGCTGCCCCTGCTGCGCCGGCTTCTGGGTGAACTGGACGTCTCCATCACCGACTTGTGGGTGTGAGCGGCCCGCTCACGCCGCTGCGGGGGCCTTCTCCGCGCCCTGCCCGCCGGCCACCGCCGCCGGCTCGCGCCGGTCGAACGCCATCAGGGTCAGCACGATGAGGGCGAGCACGACCATCAGGAAGGCGAAGGCCGCCCAGCCGATCAGCCCCACCGCCAGCGCGCCCAGCACCCCGTGGACGACCGCGCAGGCGATGAGGGCGATCCGGCCGAACCGGCCAGGCGCCCGGTCGCGTATGCCCGCCAGCAGGGGTATCAGCCCGCACAGCAGGAGCAGCGCCCCGGAGACACCGCCCATCACCCAGGTGCCGGTGACCATGGCGTCAGGATCCATCCCCGCCAGGGACATGCTCTGGTTGCCGGCGACCGTCGCGAGGACGCCGTTGACGAGCACGATGCCCACGGCCTCCACGAACAGAACGATCGCGGTCACGAAGGCCACTGGTCTGCGCAGCACGGCGCCACCCCCTGTTACCTGCAGTACGTACGGTAGGTAGCGCGGACCCTACATGGGGGTACCCCCTGCTCGTGAAGAGCCCGGGGGACGGTAATGCTCCGGACAAGGGGCTGCGCACCGCCCGCGGCGCACCGGCGGCCGAGGCAAAGATTCCATCGGCCGTTCGTAGGGAGTCCACAAAGAAACGTCGCGCGCCGTTGACCGTACAGACAGAGACTTGAGCCACACTTCATGGCTACTGTGCGGTTGAGGAACCCGGCGTACCGTGGTGCGACAAGGGATTTCGCGACTCGAGCAACCCTCGAATCACACTCCGTGTGGGCAAGTTCACTATTGGGGACGGGTCGTACGGCCGTGTCGGTAGTCCCTAAACTCAGCTTGTTCTCAAGGAGGGAGTCATCGTGCGCAAGGTGCTCATCGCCAACCGTGGCGAAATCGCTGTCCGCGTTGCTCGGGCTTGCCGGGATGCCGGAATCGCGAGCGTAGCCGTCTACGCCGATCCGGACCGGGACGCTCTGCACGTACGCGCGGCCGACGAGGCGTTCGCTCTGGGCGGTGACACCCCGGCTGCCAGCTATCTGGACATGGCCAAGGTGATCCAGGCCGCCAAGGACTCCGGTGCGGACGCCGTCCACCCCGGTTACGGCTTCCTCTCGGAGAACGCCGAGTTCGCCCAGGCCGTGCTGGACGCCGGGCTGACGTGGATCGGCCCGCCGCCGCACGCCATCCGCGACCTCGGCGACAAGGTCGCCGCCCGCCACATCGCGCAGCGCGCCGGTGCCCCGCTGGTCGCCGGCACCCCGGACCCCGTCTCGGGCTCCGAGGAGGTCGTGGCGTTCGCTAAGGAGCACGGCCTGCCGATCGCCATCAAGGCTGCCTTCGGCGGTGGCGGACGCGGCCTGAAGGTCGCCCGCACCCTCGAAGAGGTCCCGGAGCTCTACGACTCCGCGGTCCGTGAGGCGGTGGCCGCGTTCGGCCGCGGCGAGTGCTTCGTCGAGCGCTACCTCGACAAGCCCCGCCACGTGGAGACCCAGTGCCTGGCCGACCAGCACGGCAACGTGGTCGTCGTCTCCACCCGTGACTGCTCGCTCCAGCGCCGCCACCAGAAGCTCGTGGAGGAGGCCCCCGCCCCCTTCCTGTCCGAGGCTCAGGTGGAGCAGCTGTACTCCGCCTCCAAGGCCATCCTCAAGGAGGCCGGCTACGTCGGCGCCGGCACCGTCGAGTTCCTCGTCGGCATGGACGGCACGATCTCCTTCCTGGAGGTCAACACCCGCCTCCAGGTGGAGCACCCGGTCACCGAGGAGGTCGCCGGGATCGACCTGGTGCGCGAGATGTTCCGGATCGCCGACGGCGAGGAGCTCGGTTACGGCGACCCGGACCTGCGCGGCCACTCCTTCGAGTTCCGCATCAACGGCGAGGACCCGGGCCGCGGTTTCCTGCCCGCGCCCGGCACCGTCACCACCTTCGCCCCGCCCACCGGCCCCGGCGTCCGCCTGGACGCGGGCGTGGAGTCGGGCAGCGTCATCGGCCCGGCCTGGGACTCCCTGCTGGCCAAGCTGATCGTGACCGGCCGCACCCGCCAGGAGGCCCTGCAGCGCGCCGCCCGCGCGCTGGAGGAGTTCCAGGTCGAGGGCATGGCCACGGCGATCCCCTTCCACCGCGCGGTGGTCCGCGACCCGGCGTTCGCACCGGAGCTCACCGGCTCGGCCGACCCCTTCACGGTCCACACCCGCTGGATCGAGACCGAGTTCGTCAACGAGATCCCGCCGTTCACCGTGCCCGGTGACGTGGACGCCGACGAGGAGTCCGGCCGCGAGACCGTCGTCGTCGAGGTCGGCGGCAAGCGCCTCGAGGTCTCCCTGCCGTCCTCGCTCGGCATGAGCCTCGCGCGTACCGGCCTCGCCGCGGGTGCCAAGCCCAAGCGCCGTGCCGCCAAGAAGGCCGGCTCCGCCGCCTCCGGCGACACCCTCGCCTCCCCGATGCAGGGCACGATCGTCAAGATCGCCGTCGAGGAGGGCCAGGAGGTCAAGGAGGGCGACCTCGTCGTCGTCCTCGAGGCGATGAAGATGGAGCAGCCGCTCAACGCGCACCGCTCCGGGACCGTCAAGGGCCTCTCGGCCGAGGTCGGCACGTCGGTCTCCTCCGGCGCGGCGATCTGCGAGATCAAGGACTGATCCCCGCCCTTCACCCACCGGGGGCCCGGCACACGCCGGGCCCCCGGTGGCATCCTGGGACGCGGAGCGAGGACCAGGAGGAGACGGCGATGAGCACGGCATCGACACCGGCCAGGCCGATGCGCGCCGACGCGCGCCGTAACCACGACCGGCTGCTGCGCGAGGCCCGCGCCTCCTTCGCGGCGCACGGCACGGACGCCTCGCTGGAGGACGTCGCGCGGCGCGCGGGCGTCGGCATCGGCACGCTCTACCGGCACTTCCCCAACCGCCAGGCCCTGATGAACGCGGTGTTCCAGGAGGCGCTCTCCGCGCTGCTCGACCGCTCCCGCGAGCTGGCGCGGGCAGCTCAGCCGTGCGCCGCGCTCGTGGAGTGGCTGGGCGCGATCGTGACCCACGCGGGCGAGTACCGCGGCCTGGCCCAGGCCCTCATGTCGGCCCCCGGGGACGCGAACTCGGCGCTGACGTCCTGTCATGTGCCGCTGCGTCAGGCGGGGGCACGGCTGCTGGCCCGGGCGCAGTCGAGCGGCTCGGTGCGGCCGGACGTGTCGATCGACGACCTGCTCCAGCTGACCAACGCCATCGCGCTGGCCGCCGAGCAGACCCCGGCCGATCCGGCCCTGGCCGACCGCCTGCTGCGGCTGACGCTCCGCGGCCTGAAGGCCGATCAGCCCGGCCCGGCGGCCCCGTAGAACCCGTGGCCCGGCGGCCCCGTAGAACCCGTGGCCCGGCGGCCCCGTAGAACCCGTGGCCCGGCGGCCCCGTAGAACCCGTGGCCCGGCGGCCCCGTGGAACCCGTCCGGCGGCGGGACGGGCCGACGGGGCCCGTCAGCGGCGTCGCATGTCCGCGACCCGGCCCACCGGACCGTCCGAGAGGGCCGACGCGCTCCGCAGCTGCGCTCCGAGGCCGCCCGGTCCTCCGTGGCCGCCCTGGGTGCGGCGCTGGCCGGGCAGCGGCATGTCCTGCCGCGGCTGCCGTCCCGCCGGCATGGCCTCACCGGCGGCGGACTCCACCTCCGGGCCCGCCACCGTGATCTCCACACCCTGGTCGGCCAGCGCCTGGAGTTCGGTGGCCGCACGCTCGTCGTGCACCGGCGGCTCGTCCGTCACCAGGCGGGTGATCAGCTCCGTCGGCACGGTCTGGAACATGGTGTCCGAACCGAGCTTGGTGTGGTCCGCCAGGACGACGACCTCGGCGGCCGCCTGGACCAGCGCCCGGTCCACGCTCGCGGAGAGCATGTTGGAGGTGGACAGCCCGCGCTCGGCGGTCAGCCCGCTCCCGGACAGGAAGGCACGGGTCACCCGCAGCCCCTGGAGGGACTGCTCGGCACCGCTGCCGACGAGCGCGTAGTTGCTCCCGCGCAGCGTCCCGCCCGTCATCACCACCTCCACCCTGTTGGCGTGGGCCAGCGCCTGGGCGACCAGCAGCGAGTTGGTGACCACGGTCAGCCCCGGCACCCGCGCGAGCCGGCGGGCCAGCTCCTGGGTGGTCGTGCCGGCGCCGACCACGATGGCCTCGCCCTCACCGACCAGCCCGGCGGCCAGGTCGGCGATGGCCGTCTTCTCCGCGGTCGCGAGATGGGATTTCTGCGGAAAGCCGGACTCCCGCGTAAAACCGCCCGGCAAGACCGCACCGCCGTGCCGGCGGTCGAGGAGTCCTTCTGCCTCCAGTGCCCGCACGTCCCGCCGTACGGTCACTTCGGAGGTCTGGACGACGCGGGCGAGCTCACGGAGCGATACCGCCCCGTTGGCGCGCACCATTTCGAGGATCAATTGACGACGTTCTGCAGCGAACACGAAACTGACAGTAACCTGGCCGTACGTTGCTTTTCAGCAGTTTGCGCCGAATAAGAGAAGTTGTGCATGGACGGGGCCCCCTAGTGGTATAGGGGCCCCGTCGCCTTGCGGCCGGTGTGTGCCGGACGGGCGCTACGCCTCGTCGGCCGTCTTGCGGGTGTGCAGCTGGCGGGCCACCTCGGCGATCGAGCCGGAGAGGGACGGATAGACCGTGAAGGCGTTCGCGATCTGCTCCACCGTCAGGTTGTTGTCCACGGCGAGCGAGATCGGGTGGATCAGCTCGCTGGCCCTCGGGGCGACGACGCAGCCGCCGACGACGATCCCGGTGCCGGGCCGGCAGAAGATCTTGACGAAGCCGTCCCGGATGCCCTGCATCTTGGCGCGCGGGTTGCGCAGGAGCGGCAGCTTCACGACACGTGCGTCGATCCTGCCGGAGTCGACGTCGGCCTGGCTGTAACCGACGGTGGCGATCTCCGGGTCGGTGAAGACGTTCGCGGAGACCGTCTTCAGGTTCAGCGGCGCCACCGCGTCGCCGAGGAAGTGGTACATCGCGATCCGGCCCTGCATCGCCGCGACGGAGGCCAGGGCGAAGACCCCGGTGACGTCGCCCGCCGCGTACACGCCGGGGGCGCTGGTACGCGAGACCCGGTCGGTGCGGATGTGGCCGGACTCCTTGAGCTGGACCCCCGCCTCCTCCAGTCCCATCCCCGCGGTGTTGGGGATCGCGCCGACCGCCATCAGGCAGTGGGTGCCGGTGATGACCCGGCCGTCGGCCAGCGTGACCTCGACACGGTCGCCGACGCGCTTGGCGGCCTGGGCGCGGGAGCGGGCCATGACGTTCATGCCGCGGCGCCGGAAGACGTCCTCCAGGACCGCTGCGGCGTCCGGGTCCTCGCCGGGGAGCACGCGGTCGCGGGAGGACACGAGGGTGACCCGCGAGCCGAGCGCCTGGTAGGCGCCGGCGAACTCGGCGCCGGTGACACCCGATCCGACCACGATGAGCTCCTCGGGGAGCTCGTCCAGGTCGTAGACCTGCGTCCAGTTGAGGATGCGCTCGCCGTCGGGCTGCGCGTCCGGGATCTCCCGGGGGTGGCCGCCGGTCGCGATCAGCACCGCGTCGGCGGTGAGCCGCTCCTCGGTGCCGTCCGCGGCGGTCACGACGACCTGGCGCGATCCGTCGGCGGCCTGGAGCCCTTCGAGCCGGCCGCGGCCGCGCACCACTCGGGCGCCCGCGCGGGTGACCGAGGCGGTGATGTCGTGGGACTGGGCGAGCGCGAGGCGCTTGACCCTCCGGTTGACCTTGCCGAGGTCCACGCCGACCACCCGGGCGGCCTGCTCGATGTGCGGGGTGTCGTCGGCGACGATGATGCCGAGCTCCTCGTAGGAGGAGTCGAAGGTGGTCATCACCTCGGCCGTCGCGATCAGGGTCTTGGAGGGTACGCAGTCGGTCAGGACCGACGCGCCGCCGAGACCGTCGCAGTCGACGACGGTCACCTCCGCGCCGAGCTGGGCGCCGACCAGTGCCGCTTCGTAGCCGCCGGGGCCGCCGCCGATGATCACGATCCGGGTCACGAAAAGTCCGCCTCGCGTGGTGTCATCCCACGGCCGTCTGCCGCCCCGGCCGGGGGTCCGGGGGATCGCCCCGGCGTATGCAGTACGTAGTTCATTGTCCCGCACGCAACAAGCGGCTTCGCCCCGGGGCCCTCCATACGGGCACGGGCCCGGCGGAGCCGGGGCGTCCGGGGGCGGCCGGCGCCCCGCGCCGGGCTCCGCTCCCCGCCATGACCGGCGCTCACCGCGCCCCTCCCGTACCCTCGACCCCATGTCGCTCTACGCCGCGTACGCCGGCAACCTCGACGCGCGGCTGATGACGCGCCGCGCACCGCACTCCCCGCTGCGCGGCACGGGCTGGCTCAACGACTGGCGCCTGACGTTCGGCGGCGAGCAGATGGGCTGGGAGGGCGCGCTGGCCACGGTCGTGGAGGCCCCACGCGAGCAGGTCTTCGTGGCGCTCTACGATCTGGCTCCCATGGACGAGGACTCCATGGACCGCTGGGAGGGCGTCGGCCTCGACATCTACCGGCGGATGAGGGTGCGGGTGCACACCCTGGACGGCGAGGAGCCGGCCTGGATCTACGTCCTCAACGGCTACGAGGGCGGCCTGCCCTCCGCCCGCTACCTCGGCGAGGTGGCGGACGCCGCCGAGTCGGCGGGCGCTCCGCACGACTACGTGATGGGCCTGCGGAAGCGTCCCTGCTGAGAGGCGCCCCGCCGACCCCCTTTGTACGAACGTACGAATGAGTCCGGACAGACTCTTCGCGGACGCATCTACGCGCGTAGGAAATCAGCGGTTACCCTCATCCGCGTGAACGCATCTGTTATTCCGGACCACATCCAGGGCGACCCCCGTGCCGCCGCAGCCGACGCCGCCGCCCGCCTGCGCGAGCTGACCGGCGTCGACACCCACGACGTCGCTCTCGTGATGGGCTCCGGGTGGGCCCCCGCGGGCGAGGCGCTCGGCGTCCCGGAGGCCGAGTTCCCGGTCACCGCGCTGCCCGGGTTCCCGGCCCCCGCCGTCGAGGGCCACGGTGGCACGGTCCGCTCGTACCGCATCGGCGGGAAGCGCGTCCTGGTCTTCCTGGGCCGCACGCACTTCTACGAGGGCCGCGGGGTCGCCGCGGTCGCGCACGGGGTCCGCACGGCGGTCGCGGCGGGCTGCCGGACCGTCGTCCTGACCAACGGCTGCGGCGGCCTGCGCGAGGGCATGACCCCCGGCCAGCCCGTGCTCATCAGCGACCACATCAACCTGACGGCGGCCTCGCCGATCGTCGGCGCGAACTTCGTGGACCTCACCGACCTGTACTCGCCCCGGCTGCGCGCGCTGTGCAAGGAGATCGACGGGTCACTGGAGGAGGGCGTGTACGTCCAGTTCACCGGCCCGCACTACGAGACCCCGGCGGAGATCGGCATGGTCCGCGCGATGGGCGGCGACCTCGTCGGCATGTCCACGGTCCTGGAGGCCATCGCGGCGCGCGAGGCGGGCGCGGAGGTCCTGGGCATCTCCCTGGTCACCAACCTCGCCGCCGGCCTCAGCGGGGAACCCCTCAACCACGAGGAGGTCCTGCAGGCGGGCCGCGACTCGGCCACCCGCATGGGCGCCCTGCTGGCCCAGGTGCTGGAACGGATCTGAGCCCCGGCCTGAACACGGTGCCCTCCCCCTTCCAGCCCTCCGGCGACCCATCCCCGCCGGCGACCGAGGCGCGGGAAGCCCCCACGGAAGCCGCCTTCCGGCCCCGGCGATCGAGGCGCGGAAAGCCCTCTCGGAAGCCCTCTTCCAGCCCCGCCGCCGTCTGAGGCGCGGGGGCTCGGGGGCGGAGCCCCGGAGCGGGTCCGGGCGGAGCCCGGTTCGGGAAGGGGCGGGCAGGGGAACAGCCCGCCGCATGCGCACCCGCACCCCGCACCACCAACCGCACCCCGCACCACCACCCGCAGAAAGGCGGACACCGTGCAGCAGGACCTCCTCACCCGCGCCAAGGCCTGGCTGGCCGAGGACCCGGACCCCGAGACCCGTGCGGAGCTCGAAGGGCTCATCGAGGCCGGTGACGAGGGAGCGCTCGCCGACCGCTTCGCCGGCACGCTCCAGTTCGGCACGGCCGGCCTGCGCGGCGAGATCGGCGCCGGGCCGATGCGGATGAACAGGTCGGTGGTCATCCGGGCCGCCGCGGGGCTCGCGGCGTACCTGAACGCGCGGGGGCGGTCCGGTGGCCTGGTCGTCATCGGCTACGACGCCCGCTACAGGTCCGCGGACTTCGCCCGCGACACGGCTGCCGTGATGACCGGCGCCGGCCTGCGCGCGGCGGTGCTCCCCCGGCCTCTGCCCACGCCCGTCCTCGCGTACGCCATAAGGCACCTGGGTGCCGTCGCGGGTGTGGAGGTCACCGCGAGCCACAACCCGCCCCGTGACAACGGATACAAGGTCTACCTCGGCGACGGCTCGCAGATCGTGCCCCCGGCCGACGCGGAGATCGCCGCCGCGATCGGCGCGGTGGGACCGCTCACCGGCGTGCCGCGCCCCGATTCGGGCTGGGAGACCCTCGGGGACGAGGTCCTGGAGGCCTATCTCGCGCGCACGGACGCGGTCCTCGCCCCCGGGTCGCCCCGTACGGTGCGGACCGTCCACACCGCCCTGCACGGCGTCGGCACCTCCGTGCTGACGGCCGCTTTCGCCAGGGCGGGCTTCCCCGCGCCCGTGCTCGTGGCCGAACAGGCCGAACCGGACCCGGCGTTCCCCACGGTGGCCTTCCCCAACCCGGAGGAGCCCGGGGCGATGGACCTCGCCTTCGCGACCGCGCGGCGGACCCGGCCCGACATCGTCATCGCCAACGACCCGGACGCGGACCGCTGCGCCGTGGCCGTGCCCGACCCGTCGGCCGGGGGCGGCTGGCGGATGCTGCGCGGCGACGAGGTCGGGGCGCTGCTCGCGGCGCACCTGGTGGACCGGGGCGTCACGGGCGTGTTCGCCGAGTCGATCGTCTCGTCGTCGCTGCTGGGCCGCATCGCGCGCAAGGCGGGCCTCGGCCACGAGGAGACGCTGACGGGCTTCAAGTGGATCGCCCGCGTCGAGGGCCTGCGCTACGGCTACGAGGAGGCCCTGGGCTACTGCGTGGACCCGGAGGGCGTGCGCGACAAGGACGGCATCACGGCCGCCCTGCTGATCGCGGAACTCGCCTCCGCGCTCAAGGAGAAGGGCCGCACCCTGCTGGGCCTGCTCGACGACCTCGCGCTCGAACACGGCCTGCACGCGACGGACCAGCTGTCGGTCCGGGTCGAGGACCTGACGGTCATCGCGGACGCCATGCGACGTCTGCGCGAGACACCGCCCGCCACCCTCGCGGGCCTCCCCGTGACCTCGGCGGAGGACCTGTCGCAGGGCACGGACCTCCTGCCGCCCACCGACGGCCTGCGCTACCACCTGACGGGCGCCCGCGTCATCGTCCGTCCCAGCGGCACCGAGCCGAAACTGAAGTGCTACCTGGAGGTCGTCGTCCCCGTCGGCGGCGTCGAGGCGCTCCCCGGGGCCCGCGCGAAGGGCGAGGAACTGCTCGCCGCCCTCAAGCGTGACCTCGCGGCGGCCGCCGGGATCTGACGGCCGCTCACGGAGGCCGCGAGGGGCGGTGCGGCCGTACGGCCACGGCCCCGCCCCTCGGCTGCGGCCAGGGACCGGCAGCTTCCAGCCATGACCACGCCAAAACGGAAGTGATCATGGCCGTAAACAGCCTGGAGCCCTTCTTGTGATCTTCATATTCTCCATCTGTTCGTCTGATGAACAGGAGAAATTCATGCAGCTGTCACGATCCGCGAAGCGAGCCGGGGCCGCCCTGGCCGCCACCGCGGCACTGGTCATGGTCAACCCGACGACCGCCTCCGCCAACTGGTCCAGCTACATCAACAGCTGGACCGACGGCGAGAAGTCACGCACCTGGGAGGACCAGGGGACCTACTCCCAGATCCGCTTCACCGACTGCTTCGCGCAGTACGGCACGACCAAGTCGGTCGTCGTCAAGCTCTGGCACTACTACTCGGTCCTCCCGAACGAGAGCCTCGGCAGCAAGACGTTCACCGCCTGCTTCAGCGGCGGCACCAGCAACGGCGAGTGGACCAACGTCCCCAGCGGCACCAACACGCTGCAGTTCGAGGCCGACAAGGTCGCCCAGGGCGGATCCTGCTGTCTCCTCAACGTCGCCACCGTCTCCGTCGACACCTCCAAGGCCGACTAGGGTCTTTCGCCTGGATCAGGCCGGATCGGGGAGCGGCCCGGCCATGATCCGCCGGGCGCCGCCCCGGGCGTCCTGCCGCCTGGAACGACCGTATGGTGGCACCCGGTTCCCCACGGGTGCCACCATGGACTTTCGCCGGAGAACACGTGCGCATACCGACCCTCATACGATCGTCTACCGCTCTCGCCGCCCTGGTGCCGGCCCTCGCGCTGACGCTCTCCTTCTACGTCTTCTCCACCCACGACCAGGTCGTCTACTGGCCGTACCCGTACGCCCCGGCCCTCGTCCAGCGGTCCATCGAGCAGGTCTACGCCCTCTCCTACGCCCTGGTCTCCGCGGCCTCGGCCTGGCAGGGGGCGCGGTTCAAGGAGTCGCGCGTCCGTGAGCTGGCCCCCTACCGGCGCGACTGGGCGGTCGTCTCCTGGACCCTGGCGCCCGTGGTGGCGGTCGGCTGGCTGGTACTCCTCGTCCCGGTGGTCCTCGCCTTCGCCGAACGGCCCACCTGGCCGACCCCTGACAGCCTTCCCCCACTGCTTCTCGGCATGGCGCTCTGCGCCGCGCACGGGGTGATCGGCTTCGTCGTCGGGCAGTGGCTGAAGCCCGCGCTGGCCGTTCCCGTCATGGCGTGCGCGGTCTTCCTCCTGGTGTCCTACCCGCACGCCCTCGAACCCTTCTACCTGCGGCACATGTCGGGCGAGTACTTCGCGCACCTCGGCTACGCCGAGACGGCGACCGCCTCCTCGATGGCGGGGCACCTCCTCCCCACCCTGGGACTCGCCGTCGCGGTCTGCCTGCTCAGGGTGCGGGGACACGTCCTGCTGCGCATCGTGACGGCGGTAGCCGTCTGCGCGGGCGCCACGTTCGCCTCGTACAGCATCGTGAAGGACTGGAACTACAACCCCGGCGTCCACGTCACTTCCGTGGGCACCAGATGCACGGGTACGGCCCCGGAGGTGTGCCTCCCGGCGAGCGCGGAGAAGGACGCCGGGAGCATCGGCGCCGAGGTCGAGGGCACGTTCGCCGTGCTGAAGAAGTACCAGGTCGTCGACAAGCCGCCGAAGCGTGTCGAAGAGGCCCTGAGCTACGGCAGGTTCACCCCGGAGGACACGGAGGACTCGGTGTACCTCCTGCTGTCCACGGCCCACCGGGAGCACCGGGTGCAGGCCGACATCATCAGCACCTACGTGAAGTTCCCCTGCGAGGCGCCGCAGCCGACACTCCGGCGGGCCGTCCTGCTCTGGCTGGAGGGGAAGACGGGTGCCATGTCGGGTTACGAGCAGATCGCGGCCGGAGATCCCTTCTACTCCAGGGCGCAGCACCGCGAGGTCCTGAAGGGTGTGGCCGAGGTGTCGGGGAAGTCCACGGCCGAACAGGTGGCCTGGTACCGGACCATCACCCGCTCGGCGTGCGAGGAGTCCCGGTGATCTGGTGGCTGAAGACCCGCCTGGCCCACACGGTGCTCGCCCCGGGCCTCGCGGTCTTCGTCCTGCTGACCTTCCTGTTCCAGGACGGGACGATCGTCCTCCCGGCGATCAGCGTCACGGCGGGCAACTCGGTCCTGCTGTCCGGATTCAGCCCGCTCCTCGTCGTGGGAGCCCTCGTCCAGTGCCTCGACTCCCGGCTCACCGCTGCCGAGGCGGCCGGTGTCCGCCCGGTCGCCAGGCTGGACACGGGACTCGTCCTGGGAGTTCTGGCCGCGGTCGTGGCGCTCACCGCGTCCGGAGCGGTCCTCCTGGACTCCCCCGGGGTCGCCATGGCAGGACGCAACACCCTCTTCCTGACCGGGCTGGCCCTGTGCGGGCGCGGCCGGCTGGGCAGGTCGAGCGTCGTGCTGCCCACGGCGTGGATCTTCCTCGTCGTCCTCGTGGGGCACCGGACGGCGGAGGACTTCTTCCCCTGGGCGTTCACCGGGCTCGCACTCGCGTCGCCCACCGCCGCGCTGGCCGCGGGGGCGATGTCGCTCGCCGGTGTCGCGGTCAACCACTACATGACGTCTCGGCAAGGATCACACGCATGAGCATCACGTTCACCGACTGCGCCTACCGGTACAAGCGCCGGAGCCGTCCGGTGCTCACCGGCTTCTCGTACGAGCTCCGGGAGGGCCTGACGGTCCTCCTGGGGCCCAACGGGGCCGGCAAGTCGACCCTCCTCCGCCTCGGGGCGTCCGTCGCGCGGCCGCAGACGGGCCGGATCAGCTGCGGCACGGTGCCCTCGACGGCACGGGAGTACCGCCGGCTCGTCTCGTGGATGCCCCAGCAGATCGTCGCGATGGCCGGCCTGACCGCGAGGGAGCAGGTCGCCTACTGCGGCTGGCTGAAGGGGATGAACCGGAGGGACGCCTGGGACGGGGCGCTGGGGGCACTGGGCCGGGTCGGTCTCCAGGACCGGGCGGGTGAGAGGACCAGGACGCTGTCGGGGGGCCAGCTGCGCCGCGTGGGGGTGGCCGCCGCGCTGGTGCACGGCTGCGAGGTGCTTCTGCTGGACGAGCCGACGGCGGGCATGGACCCCACCCAACGGCGCGTGTTCCGCGATCTGCTGAAGGCCGCGGTGGACGCCGGCGGACTCAGCGTCCTGATGTCGACCCACGACGTGGCGGACCTCGCCGACGACGCCGACCGCGTCACCGTCCTGTCCGAGGGGCGCGTCGGCTTCGACGGCACGACCCAGGGGTTCCTCGGTCACGCTCCGGCGGGTACGCCGGGCTCCCGCCACGCGGAGGCCGCCTACGCGGCGCTGACGCCTCGGGGGTGAGAGGGAGCGGGTACCGCCGTGCGGCGGTACGGGCGGTCACACCCGCGTGAGGTACGTGAAGCCGGTGTCCGGTCCGACGCAGGACTGGAGGGTGAGGTCCCCCCAGTAGAGGCCGTGGGCGGGTGCGCCCCGGCCCGGGGTGAGGTACCGGTCGTAGACCTTGTACGTCAGCGTGCCGCCCGGGGTGTCGACGGTGACCACGGTGCCGGTGGCCAGGGTGGCGAACTGCTGGAAGCCGCAGTGGTCGTGGCCGACGACGACGATCGTGCGCATCTTGTAGCCGCTCTCGGCGCCGAACGGCGGCCCGGCCCACTGCACGGCGTCCTGGCAGGCGTCGACCTCCTCCTGGCCGCCCCGGACGACCCTGGCGGACCACGCGCCGATCCGGAGCGTGGTCACGGTGGTGCGGACCGCCGCGCTCGGGGGTCCGGACGGGATCTCCGGGGCGCCGGTGGCCGGGCTCGTGGTGCCCGCGTCTCGCGCCTCCGGGGCGGCCCGCGGGGCCCGGGCGTCCGTGCGCGAGAGGTCGGGTCCGGTGATCTCCACGGGCCCGGCGGACGCGGACGGGGGTGTCCTCGGGACCGCCGGTGCGGGTGCGGGCGGGGGTGCGGTGGCGGGCGGCGGGGATGACGGTGTGCCGGTCGCGCCCGCCGGGGCCGAGGAGGGCGGCGGCTGCCGTGCCTCCGCTCCCCCTGGCTCCCGCCCCGCGCCGCCGCAGGCCGCGAGGAGCGCGAGCAGCGGCACGGTGGCGGCGAGGGCGGCGGACCGGCGGGGCCTCATCCGAAGCGGCCGTTGACGTAGTCGGAGGTACGGGAGTCCTGCGGCGCCTCGAACATGTCGGTGGTGGGCCCGTGTTCGACGATCACGCCCGGGGTGCCCTGTTCGGCGAGGAAGAAGGCGCAGCTGTCGGAGACGCGGGCGGCCTGCTGCATGTTGTGCGTGACGATGACGATGGTGACCTCCTCCTTGAGGTCGTGGATCGTCTCCTCGATCCGACGGGTGGAGGTCGGGTCGAGGGCCGAGCACGGCTCGTCCATCAGGAGCACCCGGGGGCGGACCGCCAGCGAGCGTGCGATGCACAGGCGTTGCTGCTGGCCGCCGGAGAGGGCGCCGCCGGGCTGGCGGAGCCGGTCCTTGACCTCCTTCCAGAGTCCCGCCTTGGTGAGGCATTCCTCGACGAGGCCGTCGCGGCTGTCCTTCGACGCCTTCACGCCGTTGAGTTTCAGGCCGGCCAGGACGTTGTCGTAGAGGGACATCGCGGGGAAGGGGTTCGGCTTCTGGAAGACCATGCCGATCTCGCGGCGGGCGTGGGTGAGCCGCCGGCCGCGGTCGTAGATGTCCTGGCCGTCCAGGAGGACCCGGCCCGCGAGGGAGGCTGAGCCGATCAGCTCGTGCATCCGGTTGAGGATGCGCAGGAAGGTCGACTTCCCGCAGCCCGAGGGGCCGATGAGGGCGGTGACCTCACGGGCGGGCATGGTGAGCGACACCCGGTCGAGGACCTTGTGGTCGCCGAACCAGGCGGAGATCGCGTCGGCTTCGAGCGACGCGGGGGCGGAGGGAGCCGGCCCCCGCGTGGGTGTCCGGGGCAGGGTGAGTGTGTCCGTGGCGGTGTCGGTCATGGGGCGGGTACTCCTCGTTCGGGGCGTGAGAGCGTCACAGCAGGTTGGGCAGGAGCCGGGTGGCGGCGTCGGCCAGGGCGACGCCGAGGGCGCCGAGCACGGGGACGGCGGTGATCCAGGTCTGCCACCGGCCCCAGACGCGCAGGGCCCAGGTGGCGAGGAGGGCCGCGAGGAGCAGGCCCTGGGCCCAGAGGAAGACCTCGAGCCAGGCGCCGCTCTCCCCGGCGAGCGGTTCCTCGGCCGGGCCGATCCACCCGGGTCGCATCTCACGGGGCGGGTTGGGCTGCACCGGTGTGGTGAGCTCCGCGTCCACGCGCAGGATGTCGGCCGGGGTGTACGGGCCTCCGGTGGCGGTGATCAGCGTCAGCCTGCCCTGGCCCTGGGCCCGGGGCGCGGGCAGGTCGTCGCCGGGGCGCCGGACTCCGGTGACCCGGTAGACCGACCTGGCCTGGCCGGTGGTGATCTCGATGGGTGTGCCGACGGGCAGCTTGTGCAGCGCCTGGAAGGGGCTTCCGTAGCCCCACTGCCGGCCCATGATCACCGCGGTGCCGGACTGGCCGGGCAGCGGGGTGTCGCGGCGGTGGCCCGGGCCCGACATCAGTACCCCGGAGGTGGTGCCCTCCCCGACGACCTCGCGGAGGCCGAGCGCCCGGATGCGCAGGAGTGCGACGGGGGCGCCCATCTCCAGCGGCTTGTCGTCGAAGGTGCGCTGGCCCACCGGGGCCGTGCCCAGGGCGAGTTGCTTGCGCAGCTCGTCGTAGGCGGTCTGCTGGTCCCGTGAGTGCCGGAGGTGGCCGAGGAGGGCGAGGTCGGCGGCGAAGCCGAGCAGGACCGCCGCCAGGACGCACAAGGCCGCCCCGGCCAGGGCGAGACCGGGACGGGCGGGCGGGAGCGGGGTGCCGGGGACCGGGGGTCCCGGTGGTTCGGGGGCCTTCGCCCGCGCCTCGGGGGCGGGCTGGGGCGGGCTCAGGACGGTCACGGTCGCTGCACTCCTGACAGGCTCGTGGACGGTGGAGGAAGGGAGCTGCGCGGCGGGCTCCGGGGGCGGGCGGCGGTCCCGCCCCCGGAGCCCGGCCGGTCAGTGGCCCGCGGTGGCGCCGAAGCTCAGCAGGCCCTTGCGCCGTACGTGGATCACGCAGGCCGCGCCGAGGCTGAGCAGGGCGAGGGAGGCGAGGCCGACGGCCGCGATCCGGCTGCCGGTGGCGGCGAGGCCGCCGGTGGAGCCGGAGCCCCCCGTGTCGCCGCTGCCGCCGCCCGTGCTCCCGGCGTCGGAGCCGCCGGAGGTCCCGGCGTCCGTGCCGGTGGTGTCGCTCGGGTCCGGGGTGGGGTTCTCCCGGTCACCGGTGGCGAAGGCGAACTCGACGCTGTGGCCGTCGGTGGCGTCCTCGGTCAGGGTGAGGGTGTGGTCGCCGTCCGCGATGTCCTCGGGGACGGTGAACTCGTAGTCCTCGACGGTGCCTTCGGCATCGGCGGTGGCGTCCGCGAACTCCGCCTCGCTGTCGCTCAGGACGGCCTTGACGGTGGCGTCCTTGCTGTAGCCGCGCGCGGTGACGAGGACCTTCTGGCCGGGTTCGAGCACCGGGTCGGCGTCCAGGACGTTGCCCTCCTCGTCGCTGACGTCGAGGTCGGCGGGCTCGGTGGGCTCGTCCGTCGGGTCGGGAGCCGGTTCGCCCGTCGGTGTGTTCGTGGGCTCCTGGGTGCCGTCGGTGGGCGTGTTCGTCGGGGTCGCCGTCTTCGTGGGGGCGGGTGCGGTGACGGTGTACGCCGTCCAGGTGGTCGACGGTTCGTGGGCCACCCGGTCGGCGGGGTTGACCATGGCCTCCACCCTGACCTCGGTCCCGACGGCGTACTGCTCCTCGGAGACGAACTCCGCCTTGCCGGCGGTGACCGGGGCGCTGACGGCCTTGCCGCCGATGTAGGCCTTGACGGTGCCCTCCAGCGTGGCAGGCGTGACGGTCACGGTCGCCTTGACCTTCACCTCGGCGCTGTCCGGCACGGCGACGGACCCGGTGGCCACCTGGACGTCCGTGGCCGCACCGGGTGCGGCGACGCTCCACCCGGTGGGGGTGACGTCGATCGGCACCCGGTAGTCCTGGCCGCGCAGTGTGTTCGTCGTGGACCTGGCGCAGCGCACGACGAGCGCGTACCTGCCCACCGGCTGGTCGGACGACAGACGGACGCCCAGGGCGAAGTTGATACCGCCGGCCATCGAGAACGTCTGCTCGGTGCCGTCCTCGGTGAGGACCTTGGTGGCCGAGCCCAGCGTCGTGGTGTTTCCGTCCGGGCTCTCCAGGAGCGGCAGGACGGCGAACGGCTTGCCTTCGCCGGGCCGGAACGCCTCGGGGCACGATCCGGTGAACTCGCCCGTGGTGTACACCGGCTTCGTGAGGAGGTCGCCGCTCGTGGGGCTGATGGTGAGCTGGGCTCCTTCGGCCGCCCTGGCCTCCGGGGCGAGGACGGCCAGCGTGGTGGCCGACAGCGCGCAGGTCAGCGCGAAGGCGCCGAGCAGTGCCACGGGTGAGCGGAGTGGTGCGAGGCCGTTCATGTGCGTGTCCCCCTGGGGATCGTTTTCTCTTCTCGGATACGCCGTGGGGCCGGGCACCCTGAGGGGTGCCCGGCTGTCGCGCTCACGGCATGCTGGTGATCAGCTGTTGCCCTTGAGGGCGGTCGAACCGCAGTTGCTGATGGTGGTGAAGCCGTAGCCCTCGATCGTGTCGGTCGCGGAGCAGACGTCGGATCCGGAGCCGACGAACGTCGAGGCGATCACGGAGTCGGTGAGCTCGGCCGTGGGCACGACGTTGTAGACGTCGCGGCTGAACACGCCGCCGTCGATCAGGCCGAGCACCGTGTCACCGTGCCGGTCGGTGATGACACCGCCGACCTGGGCGTTGTACTGGGAGACGGAGTAGGGGGCGATGTCGCCGGCGGTGTCGAGCTGGACACCGTTGTGCTCCTGCATCTCGCCGACGCAGGTGCCCAGGACGGGGTTGCCGATCGACTCCAGGAAGAAGGTCCGGGTGCCGGAGCCCGCCTGGGGCACCAGCGGGGTCAGGGCGACACCGTCGAGCGTGGTGGTGTTGCACTCGTAGATGCTCTTGAGCTGGGCCGAGGTGAGGTCCAGGTCGTCGTTCAGGGGGCTGTCGTCGCGGACCGCGACGGTGACCTGGTCCTCGGCGAAGGGGATGAAGGTGAGGTTCGAGCCGGCGGTCTTGATGCCGCGCGAGGAACGCGCGAAGTCGATGCAGCCGGTGCCGTTGGCGATGTCGGCGACCAGCGCGCTGATACCGGCCGAGGAACCGTTGGGGCGCGTGATGGAACAACCGGTGGCGCGGGTCTTGATGGTGGCGGAGCCGGTCGCGTCGTAGGAGGCGATCAGGTCACCGCCGTCGATCTCCTCACCGAGGCCGTTGGCGACATCCTGGGTGGTGTCGGAGCCGACTCCGGCGAGCACCCGGTAGTCGGTGGGAACGGCCGGGTCGGCCGAGGCGACGGGGGACATGATGCCGAGGCCCAGGGCGACGGCACCCGCGACAGCCCCGATCCGAACACTGGTCTTGACGTTCATCTCTGTTCTCCTCCATGAAGGACGAAACGCAAGCAATGGACGCGCACACACAATTCGAATTCTCCGTACGACCGAAACTCTCCCGGCCACCGCAAACAATTCCTCAGGCGCTCCGCCGCGACCACCGCATCCAGTTTCTGATCAGGTTACGAATCGATTTCCTAGGTGCCACCAAGGGGATTTTCCGAACCCCGGGAAAATCCCCCGGACTTCCAGGTGCGAAGTCCGGGGGAAATTCGCTGTCCAGCCCGTCAGTCCGCCGCGGCCGGGGCCTTCCGGGAGGACATGCGCAGCATCACGGGGCCGGCGAGGGCCGCCGCCGCTCCGGCCACCAGCACGCCGAGCAGCACCCAGCGGATCGCTCCGAGGATCTCGGCGGGGGTGAGCCCGCCGGAGGAGGCGACCGTCTTCTCCTGGCCCGAGGTGGCACCGGTGGCACCGGGTGGTGCCGAGCCCGCCGGGCCGGCCGCCGGGCCGCCGTCCGGCGCGTCCGGGCCGCCTGCCGTGCCCGTGCCGTCCGCACCGGTCTGCGACACGCCGCCGTCCGCTCCGCTCCCACCGGTCCCTGAACCGCCCGCGCCCACGCCTCCGTCGGCGCCGGTGCCCGGTTCCGCGGGGAGGCCCTTCTCCAGGGCTGTCGCGGCCTCGGCCGCCTGTTCACGCATCGCCGCCGGCAGCGGCGCGTACCCGGGCGGCAGCATGCCGGGGTTCAGGCCCTGGGTCTGGCCCGCTCCGGCCGCGTAGCGGATCAGCCGGGCGTAGTCCTTGCGTTCGGCCGCGGCGCGGTCGAGCGACCCCGCCGCGTAGGCGACGGCCGTGAGCGGGTAGGCGCCGTCCGTCGCACGTGCGGGATCCGGGGTCTTCACGCCGGGCACCGTGGAGTCCTTCATCCCGGCCACGGCCTCGAGCAGCGAGGCGCTGGTGGGCTTGACGAACTCCCCGTCGGCGTTGGGCAGTGCGGCGACGTCGAGCAGGAAGCGGTCCGCCGAGGCCACGTCGGCCAGGCCCATCACCGTCCGTCCGCCCTGCGGCCTGCGTTCGCCCGTGAGCTTGCCCCCGGAGGGGCACTCCTGGCAGACGCCGACCTCGATCGTCATGCCGCCGTAGCCCCGTCGCACCCGCTGCGCCGCGTCGTGGAGGTTCTCGGCGTAGGGGACGACCTCGGCCCCCGTGTAGACGGCCCACATGCCGCTGACCCCCTCGCTCCGGGTCTCCGTGGGGTCGGCCTTGGGGAAGTAGTCGAGGGCGTCGGTGCCGAGCGCCAGGTCCGTGTAGTAGGAGTTCACCTTCATGCCCCAGGGGTCCTCCTTCCCGGCGAGGAATTCCCGGGCGTCCTTGTCCGACTGGAGGTAGCGCCACATCAGGCGAGTCAGGTCGGAATTCTCTCCGGAAACGGCGATCCCGAACGGCGTGGACCGCGCCGCGGTGCCGTCGAGGACCGGATTGAGTTCCAGGAACTCGGGGTCTCTCGTCAGTGATTCCGGATTGCCGGCCAGATGATCGGGCGGGCCCTCCGTCCCCTGGTTCCAGTGCCTGACACTCGAGATGTAGGACTGGGTGAGCAGCTTGGCGATCAGGCGCGGGGTCAGTCTCAGATCTCGCACCCAGGGCTCGGGCCGTCCGTCGACCTCCCAGAGGAAGCCGATGGCGAGCCCGCTCACCGCCAGGGGGGCGTGCACCACGGGTGGCCCGTCCTCGGCCGCCTCGACGGGCTCGACGGTGACGGCGAGGCCGGGTGAGGTGCCGGTGGGCCGGGTGACGGCCTCGCGGGCACGCTCCTCACCCGCCTGGGTGAAGCTGAAGCGGGTCGCCGCGCCGGAGCACAGGACCGTCTGCCAGGACGACATGGCGTCGGTCAGGAGTTCCGAGCCGATGACCCGGCGCTCGGCCTTGTCCGGCTCACAGGTGTCACCCACGGGGTCGAAGTCCAGGGGGAACACCATGCGCCGGTCCCAGTTCGTCCGGCTCAGCGGCGAGGTGTCGAGCCTTCCGTCGTGATGCGGCTCGATCTCGTGGTCTCCGCGCGGTACGACGACGAGCCAGCAGCCGCGCGGGTCGCCACCGGCGTCCACGGCTCCGCAGCCCAGGTGAGGGGCCTGGAGCGCGGTCTGCACCTCGAAGACCGCCTCACCGGTGCCGTCGGCCTGCGTCTTGCGCATCGGTTCGGCGTTGGAGTCGTTCGGACCGAAGTAGGTGGTGTCGTACGCGCTGTCGGTGGGTTCCCCCTCGACCGGCCTGAACGGGACGAAGGGGCTGTCGAAGCCGTCCGCCTCGGTGTACTCGGTCTCCCCGGGGTCCGTCCCCGCCACCAGCTGGCGGCTCCACGTGTCCACGAGGAATCCGCCCGGCGCGGTGCCTCCGAAGACGCACTGCTCGCGTTCCGGGCCCGCCGGGTCGTCCCCCCAGCACTGCATGATCTGGAGGAAGTTGACGAACTTGGTGCCGAGCGGTGTCTCCTTCCCTCCCGTCCAGCTCACCTCGAGGCCCTGCTGGCGCAGGTGCTTCGTCTGGTGGACGGTCACCTCCAGGCCGGAGAAGTCGTCGTAGGGGCCCTTCGTGCCGGAGAGCGTCATCGCCGAGCTGTCCGCCTCGGCGGCCTGCGCGCGGTCCAGTCCCCGCGGCAGCGGCACGAGGGCGACGACGAGGGCGGCGAGGAGCGCCGTGACGCCGGCCGTGACGCGTCGCGCGGGGCGGGTTCCGGTGCGGCGGGCGCCCAGGAGGCCGCGTATGCCTCTCATGTCAGGTCTCCTTTGCGGCGGCCGGACCGTGCGGCCAGGGCGCGGGCGGTGAGCGGTGGGCCGACGACCACACCGACCAGCAGCAGGGCGGAGAGGATCATCAGGGCGCCTCTCAGCCCGAGGGCGTCGTCGGCGGCGAGGCTGACGGGACTCGCGACGACCGAGGAGTCGCCGCCCGAGCCGTCGCCGATCAGTTCGCCGGTGTCCGGGTCGATCACACCGCCGGTGGCGCCCCCGGCGCCGGTCCCGGCCTGCTGGGCGTCGGGGGTGCCGTCACCGTCGGTGTCGGTGCCGCCGGAATTGCCGGCACCTCCCCGGCCGCCGGAGCCGCCCGTGGCCGGTCCGCTGCCGCCGCCCGAGGTCCCGGTGCCGCTGCCGGAGCCGCCGTCGGCGTTCCGGCTGACCGGGGTGGTCTGCTTGGCGCCCGCGGTGCCCGTCGCGCACTGCGTGGTGCCCTTCCTGTCGCAGTCCTTCGGCTGGGGCGCGTTCCTGGCGAGGGTGTTGGTGCCGTCGGAGGAGAAGGTGGGGTTGCGGCAGTCGTTGATGTTCACCTTGCCGGCGGGTGCTCCGGGGATGCGGCGCACCTGCTCGAACCCGGCCTGCACGAGGTTCTTGGGCAGCGGTGAGTAGCCGAGTTCCTCGGCCTGCTGCTGGCCGTCGCAGAGGAAGTAGTTGGAGAAGGTGGCGAGCGCCGCGCCCTTCGCCTCGTTCATCGGGTTGTCGGCGCCGTCGAGCGACGTGGGCACGATCATGTAGCTGTAGCTGGACAGCGGGTAGGTCCGGCGGTCCTTCGACCGGTACACGCCGTCGAGGATCTGCGTGAGGTAGTCGGCGGAGTTCCTGTCGTTGTTGATCCGCGCCCCCAGCAGGCCGACGGCGACACTGGATGCCGTCGGCTCGACGTAGTAGTTCGCGGCGTTGAGCACCTTCGCGACGGGGAAGCCCGCCTTCAGGGCGTAGGAGTACTCGACGTAGGTGATGGCGCCCTCGGCGTGGTTCTGCCGGACGTAGCCGGAGACCCCCAGGGAGCCGGACTTGGAGATCTGGGCGGAGCCCGGGACGTTCGGGAAGTAGGAGGTCATCCCGCACGGTGTGGACCGGCCGGCCCGGCGGCAGAAGTCGTTCCAGGTGGAGGCGTGTTCCTTGGCCAGCCAGGTGGTGAACTGGGCCGAGGTGCCCGATCCGTCGGAACGCACGACGGGGATGACCGCCCGGCTGGGAAGCGTCAGCCCGGGGTTGTCGGCCTTGATCTCCGGGGCGTTCCACCGGGTGATCCTGCCGGTGAAGATCTTGGCGAGCACGTCGCCGGACAGGCGCAGGTTGGTGACGCGCTTGCCGCCTATCTTCAGGTTGTACATGAAGGCCGTACCGCCGGCGACGATCGGCATGTAGCCGTAGCCGCGCTTGGGCGGGGCGTCCCGGACGCCGCCCTCGGTGAGCCCGTAGGGGATCTCGGAGACGGCGAAGTCGACGGTGCCGTTCTTGAACTGCTCGCGGCCGTTGGAGGAGCCGGTGGCCGCGAAGTTGACGGTCATCCCGAAGTTGGAGGCGACGTTGCGGCGCCACTGGTCCAGGGCGTTGGAGCTCCAGGTGGAGCCCGCACCGGTGATCTTGCTGTACGAGGCTGCCTGCGCGGTCGGCTGGCCGGCGGCCGGCAGCGCGCACAGCAGCGCGGCCAGCCCCATGGCCAGGCGGGACACGGTCACGGGTCTCACGGGGTACTCCTGGTGATGGTGGTGTCGGCGTGCGGCGGTGAGGAGGGTGTGCGGGCGGCGGCACGGCTGTCGAAGCGCTCGGCGTCGCGGCGGGAGGCGAGCACCCGGCGGTGCGTCTGCCCCTTGGTGAGCTGTCCCGGGTCGCGTCCGCCGATGACCCGGGCGATCACGAAGAGCAGCAGGACGAGGGCCATGAGGGTGGCGGCCGTGCCGAATCCGCGGGCGATCATGTCGGGTTCGGGTGACTTGACGAATTCGAAGGTGGCCAGCGGCAGCGACACCTGGGGGCCGGAGACCGGGTCGGCGTTGAGCTCGGCGGTGAAACCGGCGGTGAGCAGGACCGGCGACGTCTCGCCGACCCCGCGCGCGGTGCCGAGGATGACGGAGGTGGTGAGCCCGGAACGCGCGGTGGGCAGGACGACGTGCCAGACGGTGCGCCAGCGCGAGGTGCCCAGCGCGTACGACGCCTCGCGCAGGTTGCCCGGGACGAGGCGGATCACGACGTCGGACGCCCGGATGATGATGGGGAGCATCATCACGGCCAGCGCGAGGGAGGCCGCCAGACCGGACTTGTCGAGGCCGAGGGCCAGGATGACGGTGGCGTAGACGAAGAGGCCGGCCACGATCGAGGGGAGCGCGGTCATCGCCTCGACGATGGTGCGGACCAGCCGCGCGAAGCGGCCCGGGACCTCGTTCAGGAAGACGGCGCAGATCAGGCCGGCCGGGACGGTGACGACGAGGGCCAGCGAGATCTGCTGGAGGGTGCCGACGACCGCGTGCAGCACCCCGCCGACGCCGAGTCCGTCGAGCGGGCCCGCCAACTGCATGTCCTGGGTGAAGAAGTTGGCGTGCGGCAGCGCCTCGCGGCCCCGCCAGAGGGTGAAGACGACCACGAACACCAGGGCGGCCAGCAGGATCAGGCCCATGGTGCGCACGACGACGCCGGCCACCCGGTCCACGATCGTGGGCCCGTCCTCGTCGAAGGAGACCAGCAGGGCGTAGACGCCGAGGAACAGGACGTACGCCACGACGACGAACCCGACCGTGCCGTCGAAGGGCAGGATCCGCCCGAAGAGCAGCCCGGTCACGCTCAGCGCCGCCGCGGCGGCGCCCAGCAGGGCGAACCGGTCCGAGATCCGGGTGGCCGCCAGGGTGCGCCGCTCCTCACCGGCGGGCCCGGTGGGGCGGCCGCCGAGGGCGGGCAGCACGGTGCGCGAGGCGGGGCGCGCCGGTGCGGCCGGAGGGGTGGTGCCGCCCGGCCCGGGCGCGGCGTTCCACGCGGGAGGGGTACGGGCGCCGTCGGTCTTCGGCGGTGGTTCGGGGGCAAGTGTCATGGCAGGCGGTGTCCCTGGGACGTGGCAGGCGGATCGGGGTGCTGGGCGGCCGGGGCCCTGGAGCCGGCGCGGGGGTGGCGGGGCGTCGTGAGCCCGCCCGCCACTCCGCACAGGCCCTACGTGGAGGCGCCGGAGCGGCTGCGGGCGACGAACGACGAGGCGGCGAAGTTGACGACGAGGGTCATGAGGAAGAGCGCGAGGCCGGCGGCCATCAGGGCCGACATCCCGAAGGCACTGGACTCGCCGTAGCGCAGCGCGATCAGCGCGGACACCGAGCTGGCGCCGTTCTGCAGGACGTGCCACTGGATCTCGAAGACGGGCGAGATGATCAGGTAGACGGCGATGGTCTCGCCGAGCGCCCGGCCGAGGCCGAGCATGGTGCCGCCGATCATGCCGCCCTTGCCGAAGGGCAGGACGACGCTTCGGATCATGCCCCAGCGGGTCGCGCCGAGGGCGTAGGCGCCCTCGCGTTCACCGGCGGGTGCCTGGGAGAAGACCTCCCGCATGATCGAGCAGATGATCGGCGCGACCATGAGGGCGACGACGATGCCGGCCACCAGGGTCGACGACGTGTAGACGGTCTCGGGTGCGAGCGGGTCGCTCGGGTCCGCCCCGTCCACCGCGAAGAGCGGGATCCAGCCCAGGTAGGTGGCGATCCACCGTGCGGTGGGCAGGATCGCGCCCTCGAAGAAGAAGAGGCCCCAGAGTCCGTAGACCACGGACGGTACGGCCGCCATCAGGTCGACGACGCTGACCAGCGTCCGGCGCAGCCCGGGCGGCGCGTACTCGGAGATGTAGAGGGCGGAGCCCAGCGCCAGCGGCACGGCCACCACGATCGCCGTCAGGGCGATGAGGATCGTGCCGATGAGCACGGCGGCGATTCCGAACCGTCCGGCGTCGGGTTCCCACGCCTCGGTCGTCAGGAAGGACCAGCCCGCCCTCTCCAGCGCCTGCCAGGCCCTGAAGAGGAGGAATCCGCCGACCAGCAGCATCACCGCCAGCACCAGCCCCCCGCCGCCCCGGGCCACCGTACGGAACACCCGGTCCGGTATGCCGGGGTCCGCATGCAGTCGCCGGGGGGCGTCGGATGCGGCACCGGCCGCCTCGGCGGGCGACGTCCGCTCTCCTGTTCGCATCATCACGCGGACGACGCTCACGGTGAGCGATGAACCGCTGCGCCCGGTGATGTGAACGAGGGGCACCCTAAAGGCAACTTCCGGTGACCTCCCCCGCCTCGCGGAGGAGCCGGAGGAAGCGCTCGAAGGCCGCCTGACAGGTCGAACGGCGTTCGTACGCACGCGCCGAGATCGCCGTCGGGCGGCCGTCCGCGCGTCGCAGCAGCCACACCCAGCCGTTGCCGGTCGCGGTGTGCTGCACCACTCCCGTCTGCCCGGTGAACTCCTTCCTCAGGTCGTCGAACGCGGCCCGGCAGTCCGCGTACGCACCGAACGCACGCGGGGAGACCGCGACGGCACGCCCGTTCTGGGCGATCACCCGCCACCCGTAACGGCCTTCCGCGTCCATGTCTATCCGGCAGCGCACGCCCGTGGCGCCCGCTCCGCCGTCGTCGGCATCCGTCATGTTCGCCCCCACCCCCGCGCCCCGTCCGGACGTCGGGGCGGCAAGCGCAATCTATGGAGACAGCTGTGAACGGCGGGGGGACGAACAGGCCAGGCGGTCTGTTTTCATCGGGATGTAGCCCCTTGGGCACACCCCGTACATCCGGGCGGTGCCGGTGCGTCCGGGCGGGAGGAGCGTTTCCCCGCTGCCGGGCGGGGGGCCTGGAGGATCCGGCCCGGGCACGCGACCGGCCCCACCCCGGACGCGGACGGGAGGGTCCTGCCGCCCGTGTCAGCCGATCGCCAGCAGGACCACGAGGAGCACGGCGCCGACGACCGCGGGGGCGATGAGCTCGTAGGCCCAGCGCACCGAGGCCGCGCCCGCGCCCGCGTCCTTGCGGGCCTCCGCCCGCTCGGCCAGCTCCCGCAGGTCGCCCACCGTACGGTCGGCCGCCGCGGCCCGGGCCTGGGAGTCGCGGACGTCGGCGTGCACGGAGGCCCGGCCGTAGGGGTCGTCGTGGGCCTGCTGGGTCGCCTTTCGGGCGGCGCGCTTGCGCTCGCGGAGCGAGACGGGGACGGCCCACAGCTGGTACTTGGCGCCGTCGTGGGTGAAGACCTCGCTCGAGTAGGCGGCCCGCACCGTGGAGACGTCCGTCCAGGGCAGCACGATCGTGCGGAACGGGTTGCGGATCCTGATCCGCGCCTCGTCGGCGAAGACCGCCGGCCGCAGCGTGAACGCCACGACCAGCGGGACGACGAGGAGCAGTGCCGCGAGGGCGAGCCACGGCGTCCGCCCCTCACCCTGGATCACCGCGTCGACACCGATCCAGCCGACGAGCAGGAGGAGCAGCGCGCCGCCGGCCAGCCCGGCACCCGACCGGTAGGTTCGTTCGGCGTGGGCGGGCTCGGCGGGGGGCGTGGGGCTCGTCATGGTCCCGATTCTGCCTGAAGCGGCGCCCACGGCGGGGCGCGGCCTCACGCGGTCGGTGAAGGACCCGGAACGAACGGGGCCCTGTACAGGTCGCTACGCGCGTAGATATGCTCACCTGGTGACCATGCCCACCACTGCTCCCTCATTCGCCGACGCCACCGCGTCCGACGGGGCGCTGCGCCGCTTCCTGCACGGGTTGCCGGGCGTCGACCCCGTCGGCCTCGAAGCGCGTGCCGCCTCCCTCGGTACCCGGTCGATCAAGACGACCGCCAAGGCGTACGCCATCGACCTGGCCATCTCGATGATCGACCTGACGACGCTGGAAGGCGCGGACACCCCTGGCAAGGTCCGGGCCCTGGCCGCCAAGGCGGTCAACCCTGATCCCACCGACCGCACGACCCCGCGCACTGCGGCCGTCTGCGTCTACCCCGACATGGCCGCGACCGCCGTCGCCGCCCTGGCCGGCTCCGGGGTGAAGGTGGCGTCCGTCGCGACGGCCTTCCCGGCCGGACGCGCCGCGCTGGACGTCAAGCTCGCGGACGTGCGCGACGCCGTGGCGGCCGGGGCCGACGAGATCGACATGGTCATCGACCGGGGCGCCTTCCTCTCCGGGCGCTATCTCAAGGTGTACGAGGAGATCGTCGCCGTGAAGGCCGAGTGCGGCTCCGCCCGGCTCAAGTTGATCTTCGAGACCGGCGAGCTCTCCACCTACGACAACATCCGGCGGGCGTCCTGGCTCGGGATGCTGGCGGGGGCGGACTTCATCAAGACCTCGACAGGCAAGGTCGGCACGAACGCCACCCCGGCGAACACCCTGCTCATGCTGGAGGCCGTACGCGACTTCCGCGAGCAGACCGGCGTGCAGGTCGGCGTGAAGCCCGCCGGCGGGATCCGCACCTCGAAGGACGCGGTCAAGTTCCTCGTCCTGGTCAACGAGACGGCGGGTGAGGACTGGCTGGACAACCACTGGTTCCGCTTCGGCGCCTCCAGCCTGCTGAACGACCTGCTGATGCAGCGCCAGAAGCTCAGCACAGGCCGCTACTCCGGCCCCGATTACGTGACGGTGGACTGATACGCCATGGCATCCGCATTCGACTACGCACCGGCGCCGGAGTCCCGCTCCGTCGTCGACATCGCCCCTTCGTACGGGCTGTTCATCGACGGCGAGTTCACCGAGGCCGCCGACGGCAAGGTCTTCAAGACCGTCAGCCCGTCGACCGAGGAGGTCCTCTCCGAGGTCGCCAGGGCCGGCGCCGAGGACGTCGACCGCGCCGTGAAGGCGGCCCGCAAGGCCTTCGAGAAGTGGTCGGCGCTGCCCGGCTCCGAGCGCGCCAAGTACCTCTTCCGGATCGCCCGCATCATCCAGGAGCGCTCACGCGAGCTCGCCGTCCTGGAGACGCTGGACAACGGCAAGCCCATCCGGGAGACCCGTGACGCGGATCTGCCGCTGGTCGCCGCGCACTTCTTCTACTACGCGGGCTGGGCGGACAAGCTCGGTCACGCGGGGTACGGGGCGAACCCGCGCCCGCTCGGTGTGGCGGGCCAGATCATCCCGTGGAACTTCCCGCTGCTGATGCTCGCCTGGAAGATCGCCCCGGCGCTCGCCACCGGCAACACCGTGGTGCTGAAGCCCGCGGAGACCACGCCGCTGTCCGCGCTGTTCTTCGCGGACATCTGCCGGCAGGCGGGCCTGCCCAAGGGCGTCGTCAACATCCTGACGGGGTACGGCGACGCGGGCTCGGCGCTCGTCGAGCACCCGGACGTGAACAAGGTCGCCTTCACCGGTTCCACCGCCGTCGGCAAGGCCATCGCCCGTCAGATCGCGGGCACGGGCAAGCGGGCCACGCTGGAGCTCGGCGGCAAGGGCGCCAACATCGTCTTCGACGACGCCCCGGTCGACCAGGCCGTCGAGGGCATCGTCACCGGCATCTTCTTCAACCAGGGCCAGGTCTGCTGCGCGGGTTCACGCCTCCTGGTCCAGGAGTCCGTGGAGGAGGAGGTCCTGCACGCGCTCAAGCGCAGGCTGTCCACGCTCCGGCTGGGCGACCCGCTGGACAAGAACACCGACATCGGCGCGATCAACTCCGGGGAGCAGCTGGCCCGGATCAGCGCGCTCGTGGAGACCGGCGAGGCGGAGGGAGCGGAGCGCTGGACGGCCCCGTGCGAACTCCCCTCCTCCGGATACTGGTTCGCTCCGACACTCTTCACCGGGGTCAGTCAGGCCCACACCGTGGCCCGGGACGAGATCTTCGGCCCGGTGCTCTCGGTGCTCACCTTCCGCACGCCCGACGAGGCCGTGGCGAAGGCCAACAACAGTCAGTACGGCCTCTCGGCCGGCATCTGGACGGAGAAGGGCTCCCGCATCCTCGCGGTGGCGAACAAGCTCCGCGCGGGTGTCGTCTGGGCCAACACGTTCAACAAGTTCGACCCGGCCTCGCCGTTCGGCGGGTACAAGGAGTCGGGCTTCGGCCGCGAGGGCGGCCGCCACGGCCTGGAGGCGTACCTCGATGTCTGAGCGCGAATCGACCAACGGCTCCGCCGAGCGGCGTCTGAGCGTATTCAAGACCTACAAGCTGTACGTCGGGGGCAAGTTCCCCCGCTCCGAGAGCGGCCGGGTGTACGAGGTGACGGACTCCAAGGGCAGGTGGCTCGCGAACGCGCCGCGGTCCTCCCGCAAGGACGCCCGCGACGCGGTCGTCGCCGCACGTAAGGCGTTCGGCGGCTGGTCGGGGGCGACGGCGTACAACCGCGGCCAGGTCCTGTACCGCGTCGCGGAGATGCTGGAGGGCCGCAGGGAGCAGTTCGTCCGGGAGGTCGCGGACGCCGAGGGGCTCTCGAAGTCCAAGGCCGCGGCCGTGGTCGACGCGGCGGTCGACCGGTGGGTCTGGTACGCGGGCTGGACCGACAAGATCGCCCAGGTGACGGGCGGGGCCAACCCGGTGGCGGGCCCGTTCTTCAACCTCTCCACCCCGGAACCGACCGGCGTGGTCGCGGTCCTGGCGCCGCAGGGGTCGTCGTTCCTGGGGCTGGTGTCGGTGGTCGCCCCGGTGATCGCCGCGGGCAACACGGCTGTGGTCGTCGCCTCGGAGGCCGCTCCGCTGCCGGCGCTGTCGCTCGGTGAGGTACTCGCGACGTCCGACGTGCCGGGAGGTGTGGTCAACGTCCTGTCGGGTGCGACGGCCGAGCTGTCGGCGCCGCTCGCCGCCCACCAGGACGTCAACGCCATCGACCTCACGGGCGCGGCGGGCGACCCCGCGCTCGCCGGGGAACTGGAGGTCTCGGCGGCCGACAACCTCAAGCGGGTCCTGCGCCCACAGGGTGTGGACGAGGACTGGACGGCCGACCCGGGCACGCGGCGCCTGACGGCCTTCCTGGAGACCAAGACGGTCTGGCACCCGACGGGCGCACTGGGAGCCTCCGGCTCCTCGTACTGACACCCGGCATCCGTGGGGCCGCCGCCGGGCGGCCCCACGGGCGCGTCACGGAAGATCGGGCGTGATCAGACCGGTCACCTGTCCGATCACGGGCAGGTCGCCGAGCGCGGCCCCGCTGGTCAGCGGGTCGGTGACCAGCGCCGTGGTCACCGGCTTGAAGTCGGCGATCTGGGCACCCACGGCGTTGTCCAGCGGGTCCACGCCCGTCCCGGCCAGCGGGTCGATCTGCAGGTCGGTGATGGGCTTGACCGCACCGGCGAGGCCGTAACCGAGCGCGCTCGTCAGCGCGGGCGCCGCGGCTTCACCGACCGCCCCCAGCGTGCTGTCCGCGGTGTCCGAGCCGGTGGCGGGCGCGGCCGGGAGCGTCGCCGCCTGCGCGGCGGCACCTCCGGCGCCGAGCGCCGCTCCGAGCGCGGTGAGGGTGAGCCCGGCGCGCAGCAGGGCGCGGCGCCGGGGCTTGGTCAGTGCATGACGTGCCATGTTTTCCCACCTGATCGGGACGTGTCGGGTAATCATCCGTGCGCGCAGAGTAGTTGAGGTGTGATGCTGGATACCACAGGACCTCCCGGGGATCCCCTACGCGGGTCAATGCCTCACACTTCTGTTCTGTGAGTTCCCAAGCGATCCCCACGCGCGTCGTACTGCTCGCCGGTCCGTCCGGCTCCGGCAAGTCGTCCCTCGCGGCCCTCAGCGGTCTGCCGGTGCTGCGTCTGGACGACTTCTACAAGGAGGGCAACGATCCGACACTGCCCCGGGTCACCGGCAGCGCGGACATCGACTGGGACTCGGCACTCTCCTGGGACGCGGACGGCGCGGTCGCGGCCGTCGCGGAGCTCTGCCGCACGGGGCGGACGACGATACCCGTGTACGACATCGCGACCAGTTCGAGGACGGGCCGCGAGACGTTCGCCATCGAGCGCACGCCCCTGTTCGTCGCGGAGGGCATCTTCGCGGCGGACATAGTGGAGCGCTGCCAGGAACTGGGGCTCCTCGCGGACGCCCTGTGTCTGCGAGGCAGGCCCTCGACGACCTTCCGGCGGCGACTGATGCGGGATCTGCGCGAGGGCCGGAAGTCCGTGCCCTTCCTGGTGCGACGGGGCTGGCGGCTCATGCGGGCCGAGCGGGGCATCGTGGCCCGCCAGACCGCGCTCGGCGCGTATCCCTGCGGCCGGCAGGAGGCCCTCGGCCGGCTGGCCGCCGCGGCGGCGGGACGCTGCCGCAGGGTACCGGCGGGCGCCGCGGTCACGAAGTAGGCCGGCCGTCGCTCCCACGGGAGCCCCGGCACCGGAGCGGGCCGCCACCGGGGACGGGTCCGCGCCTCAGGTGCGGTCGGCCGCCGCCGGAAGCCGCGGCTCCGGCCCGACGCCGCCGGCGGGGCGACGACGGGTGGGCCGGACACGACGAGCGGGGGCGGACAAGACCCCCCGGCCCGTCCGCCCCCGCCACGTGTTCCCCCCGCGCCGCAGCCTCCCCCGAAGCCGCGGCCCTTCCCCCGTACCCCCCTCTGTTCCCCCGTGTCCCCCGTAGACCTCAGGCCACCAGCTCGCCGAAGGACTCCTCCTCGTCACGGCCGAAGCTGAGGACCTCGTCCTCGCGCAGCCGGCGGAGCGACCGCCAGATGCTCGACTTCACCGTGCCGACACTGATGTCGAGTATGGATGCGATCTCCGGGTCCGTACGGCCCTCGTAGTAGCGGAGCACCAGCATGGTCCGCTGGAGTTCCGGGAGCCGTGCGAGCGCCTGCCAGAGCACCGCCCGCAGTTCCGTGCCCCGCATCGCGTCCGTGTCGCCCGCCGTCTCCGGCAGCTCCTCGGTCGGGTACTCGTTGAGCTTGCGCCTGCGCCACGCGCTGATGTGCAGGTTGGTCATGGTGCGGCGGAGGTAGCCGCCGACCGCCGCCTTGTCGCTGATCCTGTCCCAGGCGCGGTACGTCGAGAAGAGGGCGCTCTGCAGCAGGTCCTCGGCCTCGTACCGGTCACCGGTCAGGTGGTAGGCGGTCGCGTACAGGGAGGCACGGCGCTCCTGGACGTAGGCGGTGAACGCCGCTTCGGCGTCCTCCGCGTCGTCCAGGGGCTTCCGCGCCCCCGGTACCTCCCCGTACGCGCTTCCCCCGTCGTCCCCCGTGCGCGGGCCGACCATCGCCAGGAACGACGCGTGCGACCGGCTCGCGCCACGCACTCTCCCCCGCGTCCCGGCACCGGACTTCTCCGTGCTCCGCCCGAGGTCGTGGAGCCGCGTGACAACTGCGCTTGAGGTCGTGCTGTGCAGTGCGTTCATGTGGCGCCCCCCATCGGTGGAGTCCGTTCGTTCCGTGTGCCAACGAGCTTGCCGGGGCAGTTTCATGGCCCTGTCCCCCGACTGTCACAGGCCTGTCACAGGGCATGTCGGCCGATCAAGTCGGACGGAAGGTCGAAACGTGGCACCACCATGGGCCAGAATGACCTCCGTGCCTTTCCTGTTGCTGATCGAGGACGACGACGCCATCCGCACGGCCCTGGAACTCTCGCTGTCGCGCCAGGGCCATCGTGTGGCCACCGCGGCGACGGGTGAGGACGGCCTGGAACTGCTCCGGGAGCAGCGCCCGGATCTGGTGGTGCTGGACGTGATGCTGCCCGGGATCGACGGTTTCGAGGTGTGCCGCCGCATCCGCCGCACCGATCAGCTGCCGATCATCCTGCTGACCGCGCGCAGCGACGACATCGACGTCGTGGTGGGCCTGGAGTCGGGCGCGGACGACTACGTCGTCAAGCCCGTGCAGGGCCGGGTGCTCGACGCCCGCATCCGGGCGGTCCTGCGCCGCGGCGAGAGGGAGTCGACCGACTCGGCGACGTTCGGGAGCGTGGTCATCGACCGGTCGGCCATGACCGTCACCAAGAACGGCGAGGACCTGCAGCTCACCCCGACCGAGCTGCGGCTCCTCCTCGAACTGAGCCGCAGGCCCGGACAGGCCCTGTCCCGGCAGCAGTTGCTGCGCCTGGTGTGGGAGCACGACTATCTCGGGGACTCGCGCCTGGTGGACGCCTGCGTGCAGCGGCTGCGGGCGAAGGTCGAGGACGTACCGTCCTCGCCGACGCTGATCCGTACCGTGCGCGGTGTGGGCTACCGGCTGGACTCGCCTCAGTGAGCCGTACCGCGAAGCGCTCCGTACTCGCGGGGCTTCGCTGGACCAGTCTGCGGCTGCGCCTGCTGATCGTGTTCGCGCTGGTGGCCCTGACCGCCGCGGTCTCCGCGTCGGGCATCGCCTACTGGCTCAACCGCGAGGCCGTGCTGACCCGTACGCAGGACGCGGCGCTCGGCGACTTCCGCCGTCAGATGCAGACCCGGGCGGCGTCACTGCCGTTGCAGCCCACCGCGGCCGAACTGCGGGAGACGGCCGAGCAGATGTCGGACAGCAGCCCGGGGTACCACGTGCTGCTGATCGGCACCCATGACGGCAAGCCCGTCACCGGGTCCTCCGACATCGACGCCTTCACCAAGGTGGACGTACCGTCCTCGCTGCAGCGGCAGGTGAACAAGAAGCAGCCGCTCACCTCCGGCAACACCTTTGAGTACCACCTGTTCTGGCAGCGCACGGCCCGTGGCGGCACCCCCTACCTGGTGGCCGGGACGAAGATCATCGGCGGCGGCCCGGCCGGGTACATGCTGAAGTCCCTGGAACAGGAACGCGAGGACCTCAGCTCGCTGGCCTGGTCCCTGGGCATCGCCACGGCCCTGGCGCTCGTCGGTTCCGCACTGCTCGCCCAGGCGTCGGCGACGACCGTGCTGCGGCCGGTGCAGCGGCTGGGCGACGCGGCCCGCAAGCTCGGCGAGGGCAAGCTGGACACCCGGCTCGTGGTCTCCGGGAACGACGAACTCGCCGACCTCTCCCATACGTTCAACAAGGCCGCGAGCTCCCTGGAGAAGAAGGTCGCGGACATGAGCGCCCGGGAGGAGTCGAGCCGGAGGTTCGTCGCCGACATGTCGCACGAGCTGCGCACCCCGCTGACCGCGATCACCGCGGTCGCCGAGGTGCTGGAGGACGAGGCGGACAGCCTGGATCCGATGATCGCCCCCGCGGTGCACCTGGTGGTGAGCGAGACGCGGCGGCTGAACGACCTGGTCGAGAATCTGATGGAGGTCACCCGCTTCGACGCGGGGACGGCCCGGCTCGTCCTGGACACGGTCGACGTGGCGGACCAGGTGACGGCCTGCATCGACGCCCGTGCCTGGCTGGACGCGGTGGACCTGGACGCGGAGCGCGGAATCATGGTGCGGCTGGATCCGCGCCGGCTCGACGTGATCCTCGCCAACCTGATCGGCAACGCCCTCAAGCACGGAGGTTCACCGGTGCGGGTGTCCGTGCGGACCGACGAGGACGAGCTCGTCATCGAGGTGCGCGACCACGGCCCGGGCATCCCCGAGGAGGTCCTGCCCCACGTGTTCGACCGCTTCTACAAGGCCAGCGCGTCGCGACCGCGTTCCGACGGCAGCGGTCTCGGCCTCTCCATCGCGGTGGAGAACGCCCACATCCACGGTGGTGACATCACCGCCTCCAACCTGCCGGACGGCCAGGGCGCGGTGTTCGTGCTGCGTCTCCCCCGGGACGCGGAGGCTCTGGCCGGCTCCCCGGACGGCAGGGACGAGGACGGGAACGGCGACGAGAGGGGCGACGCGAAGTGATGTCCGGCGAACGGGCCCGGGCCGCGCGGGCCCCGTGGCGGGCGGTCGTCGCGCTGGCGGCCCTCGCGACGGGCGCGGCGCTGCTGTCCGGGTGCGGAATCCGCACCACCTCGGTCCCCGTCGACGCCGGGGCGGCGCCGTCCAGGATGCCGTGCCGGACCGCACCGGCCCGGGCGACGGCCCCGGCGGACACCGTCCCGCTGCGGATCTACCTGTCGTGCGCCTCGCAGCTGGTCACCGTGGAACGGTCCGTCGAGGTGGACGAGACACGGTCCGACCGGCTGCTGGTCGCGCAGACGCTGCTGAGCGAGCTCCAGCGGGAGCCGGACGGCGCGGAGCGGCGGGCCGGGTTCTCCACGAACGTGCCGATGGGGCTGCGGGTCTCGGATGCCCGCAAGGGGGATCCGGAGGGCACGCTGCGCCTCAGCGAGCAGCCGGACGACCTGCCCCCCGAGGCGCTGGCCCAGGTGGTGTGCACGTACGGGGACAGCGACACCCTCGGCTCCGGCGGGTCCGTGACGCTCGGCGGTCCGGGGAACTACGCCCCTCGCGGGTACCTCTGCACATCGGAGACGAAGAGCCGGCCCTCGGACGTGCCGACGCTCGGGACGGAGGAGCAGCCCTGAGGGCGCCGCGCCCACGAGCCCCCCGGGCTCCGGGCTCCGATGTCCCGGGCCCCGGCGTTCCGGACCTCGATGTCCCGGGCTCCGGCACTCGGGACCTCCGCGTTTTCCGGCCCCCGGCGCTCGGGACCTCGGCGTTTTCGCGCCCCCGGCGCTCGGTCCCGCTGAGCCCGCGACCGGGCGCCGCGCCCACGCGCGCTCCCGGCGGGATGCCCGTGGGGCGGGTCACAGCGCTGCGGCACGACCGCGCGGAACCGATCCTGCCGGTCGTGGCGTCTTGGTGCACGTGCGCCACAGTTCGGACGGCCATGCCGTCATCCGCTTCCGTGCGGCGGGAGTACTCCTCCTCGTCGCGCATCTCCTGTTCGTCGGCTGGCTGACGCTGCGCCCGCTGGACGTCCCCTGGATGACGGCCGCGAACCTCCATCCGCTGGACGGCATCAAGGCGGACCTCGCGCTGGGCCCCGCCGAGGCGGGGCGCCGGATCGGTGAGGGCCTGGTCCTGCTGGCGCCCCTGGGGATACTGCTGCCGATGGCCGGGGGCCGGCTGCTCGTCTCGCCCTGGGCCTCCCTGGCCCGTACGGTCGCCGCCGGTGCCCTGATCTCGATGGCCATCGAGCTGGCGCAGACCGGTGTACCCGGCCAGGTAGTCGACGTCGACTCGTTGCTCCTCAACACCGTGGGTGTGGCGCTGGCCCATCTGCTGGTCGTGCCGTTGTCGCGGGCGCGGCTGCGCCGGGGCAACCGGGCGGGTGCCGGCGATCTGTCGCATCCGGGCGGTGGGGTCCCGCTGTCCCGGCGAGAGGCGTCTCAGGGGGCCACCCCGACGATTTCCAGGGTCGGCATCGCCCCGTAGAGCGACGCTTCGCCCCGCTTCCCGGAGCCACCATGGACGTACCGGGAGCGCGACGGAGCGGCTCCCCGGACCGTTCACGAAGGAGCTTCCCATGGCCGCACTTGTCCGCCCGAGCGAAGGACGCATGATCGGTGGGGTGTGCGCGGCGCTGGCACACCGCTTCGGCACCTCCGCCGGGACGATGCGCGTCATCTTCCTGGCGTCGTGCCTGCTTCCCGGACCGCAGTTCCTGCTCTATCTGGCGCTGTGGGTCCTTCTCCCCTCCCGGAAGAGCCCGGCCACGACGGCCTGGTGACCGGGGGGATCACGGGGACAGAGCAGTGGGGCGCACACCCGGTCCGGGTGTGCGCCCCAACTGTGTGCCGCCGGTCAGCCGCCGATCGGGAGCACACCGGTCAGGCCGCCGGCGGGCATCCCGCCGAGCAGGTTGGTACCGGGGGCGGAGAGGTCGCTGCCACCGCGCTGCTGCTGCTGGTCGAGAGCGCTTCCGGCGGCCTCCTGGACCGCGGGCAGCGCCTCCGTGACCGAGTCGAGGGCGATGTTGGAGGGCAGGCCTCCGGCCAGGGCGTCGACGGGCACCGCGACGGCGGAGGCGCTTCCGGCACCGACGGCGGCGAAAGCGGCACCGAGAGCGGCGACACCGAGGGTCCTGACAGCAGACTGCTTCATGTGAAATTCATCCTTGGGGAGAGGGATGGGAGCGGCTCTGCAACGTAGTCAGCCCGACGCTTCTCCCGCAAACACGCGGCGACACGGAAAACGGCCGGGAGCACGCGCTCCCGGCCGCCGAGAAATCACCCTGTTCAGCCCGCCATGGAAGAGGAAGCACTGGTCACAGCTGTCTGACGAAACAGCCACTCGGATTTCAGCTCCGCATATCCGGGCTTCACCACATCATTGATCATCGCCAGACGTTCATCGAAAGGAATGAACGCTGATTTCATCGCATTGACGGTGAACCACTGCATGTCGTCGAGCGTGTATCCGAAGGTCTCGGTCAGCCGCTCGAATTCCCGGCTCATGCTCGTACCGCTCATCAAACGGTTGTCGGTGTTCACGGTGACGCGGAAATGCAGTTTCCGGAGCAGCCCGATGGGGTGCTCCGCGTAGGAGGCCGCTGCGCCGGTCTGGAGGTTGGACGTCGGGCACAGCTCCAGCGGGATCCGCTTGTCGCGCACGTACGAGGCGAGGCGGCCCAGGGTCACGGTGCCGTCGTCGGCGACCTCGATGTCGTCGATGATGCGGACCCCGTGGCCCAGCCGGTCGGCGCCGCACCACTGGAGCGCCTGCCAGATCGACGGCAGGCCGAAGGCCTCACCCGCGTGGATCGTGAAGTGGTTGTTCTCGCGCTTGAGGTACTCGAAGGCGTCCAGGTGCCGGGTGGGCGGGTAGCCGGCCTCGGCACCCGCGATGTCGAAGCCCACGACCCCCAGGTCGCGGTAGCGGTTGGCGAGTTCGGCGATCTCCAGCGCGCGGGCGGCGTGCCGCATGGCCGTGAGGAGGGCGCCGACCCGGATGCGGTGGCCGTTGGCACGGGCGCGGCGCTCACCCTCGCGGAAACCCTCGTTGACCGCTTCGACGACCTCTTCGAGTGAAAGCCCGCCGTCGAGGTGCTGCTCCGGCGCGTACCGCACCTCCGCGTACACGACGCCGTCCTCGGCGAGGTCCTCGGCGCACTCGGCGGCCACCCGGAAGAGCGCGTCACGGGTCTGCATGACGGCACAGGTGTGGGCGAAGGTCTCGAGGTACCGCTCCAGCGAACCCGAGTCGGCGGCCTCCCGGAACCAGATGCCGAGCTTGTCGGGCTCGGTCTCCGGCAGGGCCACGACGGGGCTGCCTCCCACGCCCTCGAGGCCGTGGGCGCTCCGGGCGGCGGCGAGTTCGATGATCGTGCCGGGGCGCAGGCCGCCGTCGAGGTGATCGTGGAGGAGCACCTTGGGGGCGCGGCGGATCTGGTCGGGGCCGGGGACGTTCAGGGTCTGGCTCGTCATCAGGGCACTCTAGCGCCTACGCGCGTAGAGCGCCGGTGCCGATACGTAACAGTGACCGCGAAGCCGGGTGGAGTACACCTGCCCTTCTGACACTGTTCTGCCATGGCACAGCGCACACTTCCCCTGCCTGCCGCCAGGCTGGGACGGGCCGTTCTCACGGCCGGAGCTGCACCCGAGGTCAGCGGCGTGGTCCTGCTGCTCCCGGACGGCGAGACCGACTCGCGTCGCCGTCCCTCCGCCCTTTCGTACGCGGCGCAACTGCCGCTCGCCCGGACCCTGGCCCGCGCCGGCCAGGGCGACGGGCTCGCGGTGCACGTGGTGCGCTACCGCAGCCGGGGCTGGAACTCCGGCGCCGACCCGGCGTCCGACGCCCAGTGGGCGGCGGACGAGGTCCAGCGCCTCTACGGCGACATCCCCGTTTGCCTGGCCGGGCACGGCATGGGCGGCCGCGCCGCACTGCGCGGAGCCGGGCACGACGCGGTCAGCTCGGTGCTGGCGCTGGCACCCTGGCTGCCGGAGGACTCCGGTCCGGAGCCGGAGCCGGTGAAACAGCTCGCCGGCCGGAGGGTGCTGATCGTGCACGGCACCAACGACGCGCGGACCGACCCCGAGCTCTCCTACCGGCTGGCGGAACGCGCGAAGAAGGCGAACCGGGACACCTGCCGTTTCGAGGTCCACTCGGACGGACACGCGCTGCGCCAGCACCGCACCGAAGTCCTGGCGCTGGCCTCGGACTTCATCGCGGGCTCGCTCTTCGCCAGGCCCTACGCCCGCCCGGTCGCCGACGCGTTCGCCGCTCCCCCGCCCCTCGGCCTGCGGATGCCGCTGGCGGCGGGGTTCGGTCGGTCGCTGAAGCACTGAGGCGCGGCCGCCGGGACGACCGGGGCCGGACGGACGCGGGGCAGGGCGCCGCCTCAGTCCGGGAGCAGACTCCCCCGGCGCGACAGCAGGAAACGCTTGAAGGCGGCCACGGGCGGGGTGTCGGGGTGTCCGTCCAGCCAGGCGACGCCGATCTCTCGCGCCGCACGCGGCGCGGTCACCGCCAGCTCGACCACCCCGGGCCTGGCGACGGCGGGCGGCGGCAGCAGCGCCACCCCCAGCCCGGCGGCGACCAGGCCGCGCAGGGTCTCCGCCTCCTCGCCCTCGAAGGCGACCCGAGGGGTGAACCCGGCCTCGGCGCACAGGTCGTCCGTGATCCGCCGCAGCCCGTAACCGGGTTCGAGGGTGACGAAGGTTTCGTCGGCGGCCTCCGCGAGGCGTACCCGCCGCCGGCCCGCCAGCCGGTGCTCGTCGGGCACGACGAGGCGCAGCCGCTGCTCGTCGAGGCGCATGGCGACGAGGTCGGGCGCGTCGGGGACGGGGGAGGTGAGGCAGAGGTCGAGCTCACCCGCCCGCAGGCGCTCGATCATCGCCTCGCCGTAGTTCTGCACGAGCTGGAAGCGGACCCGGGGGTGGTCGGCGCGGAAGGCCCGGATCAAGGCGGGCACCGTCTCGGAACCCATGGTGTGCAGGAAGCCGAAGGCGACCTTGCCGGCCGTGGGGTCGGCGTCGGCGCGTACCGATTCCGCCGCCTTCTCGACCTCGGCCAGTGCGCGTTCGGCCGATCCGAGGAAGGTCCGGCCCGCCGGGGTCAAGGAGACGGTGCGGCCCCTGCGGGCGAACAGGGCCACCCCCAGGTCCTGTTCGAGCCGCACCATGGCGCGCGACAGCGTGGACTGCGGCACTCCGAGCTCCTGCGCGGCCCGGGTGACGTGCTCGTGACGGGCCACCGCCTCGAAGTACGCGAGACGGGGTGCGAGCACTGCACGGATGTCTTCTTCGTAACTGCTCGGTGACAGCCGAGGCCGTGAGCTGTACTGATGCACCATGGGAACGATTATGACGGTTTCATGCATTGGACGCATGAAACCTCTCGGTCTACGTTCGCGGTATGCCTCCTGCCAGTACCGGGGCGTCCACCATCACGCTGGACGCCGCCGTTCCGTCTTCCTCCGCCACCTCCGCGCCGACCGTCCAGGACCGCCTCACCCCCGGCGGCCCCGGCTACCGCAGGATGAGCTTCGCGCTCTTCTCGGCGGGGGTCGCGACCTTCGCGCTCCTCTACTCCACCCAGGCCCTGCTGCCCTCCGTCTCCGCCTCCTTCGGCGCGACGGCCGGGCAGGCGAGCTGGACGGTGTCCGCGGCGACCGGGGCGCTCGCCCTGTGCGTACTGCCGCTGAGCGCACTCTCCGAGCGCTTCGGCCGGCGCCAGATGATGACGGCCTCCCTCGCGGTCGCCGTGGTGATCGGCCTGCTGGTCCCGTTCGCCCCCTCGCTCGGCTGGCTGATCGCGCTGCGCGCGGTCCAGGGCGCGGCGCTGGCCGGCCTGCCGGCGTCCGCGATGGCGTACCTGGCGGAGGAGGTCCGCCCCAAGGCCCTGGTGGCCGCGATCGGACTGTTCGTGGCGGGCAACAGCATCGGCGGCATGAGCGGCCGTATCCTCGCCGGCTGGGTCGCCCAGCTGTGGGGCTGGCGGGTGGCGCTCGGAGCGATCGGGCTGCTGGCCGTGGCCTGTGCGGTCACCTTCCACCTGCTGATCCCGAGGGCCCGGCACTTCAGCCCCGCCTCGCTCAACCCGAAGGCGCTCGCGAGGACCGTCACCGGTCACCTCTCCAACCCGCTGCTGCGCCGGCTGTACGCGATCGGCGCGCTGTTCATGACGGTGTTCGGCGGCGTCTACACCGTGATCGGCTACCGGCTCGTCGAGGAGCCCTTCTCCCTCCCGCAGGGCGTCGTCGGCTCGATCTTCCTGGTCTACCTCGTCGGCACGGTCTCCTCCGCGGCCGCGGGCCGGCTGGTCGCCCGGCTGGGCCGCAGGGGCGCGCTCTACCTCGCGGTCTCGACGACGGCCGCCGGTCTGCTGCTCTCCCTGGCCGACCAGCTGGTGGCGGTCCTGGCCGGTCTGGTCCTGATCACGGCAGGCTTCTTCGCCGGGCACGCCGTCGCCTCGTCCTCGGTGAGCCGCACGGCGACGTCCGGCCGGGCCCAGGCGTCGGCGCTCTACCAGTCCGCGTACTACCTGGGGTCCAGCGCGGGCGGCACGCTCGGCGCCGTCGCCTTCCACGCGGGAGGCTGGGCCGGCACCGTCGGCATGGGCGTCCTCGCGGTCCTCGGCGTCCTGACGATCACCCTCTTCGGGACCCGGGCCGCCCGCTCCGAGCGGCTGCGCGCGGGTGCGCCGCAACCGCTGCACAACTGAGACCTTCTGGGCACAACCGCTGCTCCCCCGAGCGCGTCCAACAAGCGGAGTCACGATCCGCGGACGACCGCGAAGGGGAGCAGGCGTACATGACGATCATGGGGAAGATACCCGCCCGGCGGGCGCGGCGCGCAGCCGCGCTGTCCGTGGCCGGGCTGGTGGCGGCGCCCGCGCTGGTGCTGACCACCGGGACGTCCGCCCAGGCGGCGTCCTGCACGGCTTCGAAGGGGCCGTACCAGAAGCAGGTCGAGAAGTGGCTGGGGCGGACGGCCGACGGCCGCCAGTCGTCGGCGGACTGCTCGGCGATCCGCTCGTTCCAGGTGGCGAAGGGGATCACCCCCGCCATCGGCTACGCCGGTCCGGTCACCTGGCGCACGATGAAGACGATCAGCGCGCAGAAGGCGGCGGGGAAGAACCCGAACGCCGCGAAGAAGTGCCCCACCAACAAGGGGCGCATCGCCTGCGTCGACCTGACCAGGCAGCTGAGCTGGATCCAGGACGGCTCCAAGCTGAAGTTCGGTCCGGTGCCCGTGCGGACCGGCCGCAACGGCGACGAGACGCGGACGGGTTCCAAGAAGATCTACTGGCGCAACATCAACCACTGGTCGACGCTCTACGACGTGAGCATGCCCTACGCCCAGTTCTTCGACGGCGGCCAGGCGTTCCACTCGGTCACCAAGTCCATGTACAACAACCCCGGGTCCGCGGGCTGCGTCAACATGCGTCCGTCGGACGCGAAGTCATACTGGAGTCTGCTGAAGAACGGCGACGACGTCTACGTCTACGGCCGCAAGCCCGGCACCTGAGCAGCGGCTTCCTCGTTCCGGCCCCTGTTGTCAGTGCTCTGCTGTAGCTTCCACAGTGCCGAGTGAGCGGTGTCACAGCGCGACAGGGGTGGAGCGATGAGTGATCGGACAGCGACAGCGGACATCGACAGCCGTCTGGAGGGACACCGGGTCGAGCTGACCGGCTTCTGCTACCGGATGCTCGGCTCGGCCTTCGAGGCGGAGGACGCGGTCCAGGACACCCTGGTCCGCGCCTGGCGCAGCTTCGACAAGTTCGAGGGCCGTTCCTCGCTGCGTTCCTGGCTGTACCGCATCGCGACCAACGTCTGCCTGGACATGCTGAACGCGGGCAACAAGCGGGCGAGGCCCGTCGATCTCACCGGGCCGACCCCGCTGGCCCAGGCCGCGTTGAACCCCCTCCCCGAGAACACCTGGCTGGAGCCGATGCCGGACGGCCGGATCCTGCCGTCGGTGGCGGATCCGGCGGAGGCGGCGGTGGCGAAGGAGTCGGTGCGTCTGGCTTTCGTCGCCGCTCTCCAGCACCTGCCGCCGAAGCAGCGCGCGGTGCTGATCCTGCGGGAGGTCCTGGCGTGGAAGGCGAGTGAGGTCGCCGAGCTGCTGGACACCTCGGTCGCCTCGGTCAACAGCGCCCTCCAGCGGGCCCGGGCGACGCTTTCGGACACGGAGTCCTCGGCGCCCGACACCTCGAACCCGCTCGACGACGAGCAGCGCAAGCTGCTGGACCGCTACGTGGCGGCGTTCGAGGGGTACGACATGGCGGCGCTGACGGCTCTGCTCCACGAGGACGCGGTGATGACGATGCCGCCGTTCGACCTCTGGCTCCAGGGGCACGACGACATCACGGGCTTCATGCTCACCATCGGGGCGAGCTGCGAGGGTTCGCGGCTGGTGGCGACCGAGGCCAACGGCTCCCCCGCCTTCGCCCACTACAAGCCGAACCCGGAGGGGCCGGGCTTCGTGCCCTGGGCGGTGCAGGTCATCGACATCTCGGACGGTGCCATCACGGGGATGCACTGCTTCCTGGACACCCCGCGCTGGTTCCCGCTCTTCGGCCTGCCGGACCACCTGGAGGCGGACGCCGCGTGAGGATACCGAGGCCGCTGCTGATCGGCTGGGCACTGGTCGCGGCGGGCGGCTGGGCGGCGACGCTCTGGCTGGGCGAGCCGGCCGCCACCGCGGGGCCGGGGCGTGCCCCGGGCGGCGGCCAGGTCGGAAACCCGGAGCCCGGCCCGCAGCCGGAGGGCGGATGCGAATCACCGGGCCCGGCACCCTCACCGTCCGGGAGCACCGACCCGGTGCTGTCCGTGAAGGTGCCCGGGGGGATCGGCGAGAACGGCCGCATGGCGCAGAGGTACTGCGTCACCGTCACCGCACGGGACGGCGCGACGGCACGCTGAGGGGCCCGCCAGGCGCCACGTGGGGCGGCAGAGGAAGCCCCGGGCGCGTCGGCGCCTCACTTGGGGGCAGACGGCTGCTCCGCCATGGCGACCACATCGGCCAGCCCCACCAGGTCCAGCAGTGCGGCGAGTTCCGGGGGCGCACGGCGCAGCCGCAGTGTCCGGCCGCCCGCCCTGCGGGCGATCACGGAGAGGCGCGCCACCGCTTCCACCACGGCGAGGTCAGGGCGCACCACGCCGGCCAGGTCGCAGTCGACGACCGCGCCGTCGGGCGCCTCGGTGCCGCCTGCGAGGACGGCCTCCAGCTCGGCGCAGAGCGCCGGCACATCGGCGCGGGTGATCAGGCCGGTGACGACGAGGGCGTACGGAGCTGTGGCATCCACATCAGGCAGACCGGCCGGGCGGCCGGAACTCATCGGCGGGCGGTTTTCACCTCCGGAGCCGAGACCTCAGCCGGCCGGGAGGATCCCTGTGTCCAGATCCAGGCCGAACGGCTTCGGCAGGGTCAGCGTCTCGCCGTACTCGACGGCTTCCAGGAGCCGGTAGGTGCCGTCGCTCGGCTCTCCGTACAGGGTCGCCGTCGGGCGGCCGCTCTGCCACGGGTCGAGGAGCAGGAACAGTTCGACGCCCGCCTTCGCGTATCCGCGCGCCTTGCCGATGCGGTCGTGGTTGGCGTTGGCCTGGGAGGTGATCTCGACGACGAGCCGTGCCTCCTCGGCGGGGACCCAGTTGCCGGGTCCGGTGGCCACCGCGCGCGGTACGACGACCAGGTCGGGGATGTACAGGCCGGCCCGGCCTGGGACCGAGACGCCGAGGGTCTGGTAGATCCCCCAGTCCTCCGGGATGACCGTGTAGAGCCTGCGCTGCAGAAGCTCGGCCGTGGTGTTGTGGTCCTTGGACCGCGGTGGCGACACGGTGACGATCCCCTCGATGATCTCCACCTTGCAGCCCTCGGGTGCGTCCGTCTCCTCCCAGATACGGACCAGGTCGTCCCATTCCTGGCCGTGGCCCGGCACGGGATCGACGCTGAATGCGCTCATGGCGGTCTCCCTCGATCACCTGATGCGTCACCGATCCCAGCATGCCGAACGGGACCGGCGGTGGTCCACCGGTCCCGTTCACCCGTACGAGGAAGCCGCAGGTCAGGCGATACGTTCCCGCACCACCGGGGTGGCGGTGAAGGGGGTGCCGGACGGGGCGATGTCGTACGCGGCAGGCAGGGCCTTCAGGGCGTAGTCGAACTTCTCGGGGGTGTCCGTGTGCAGGGTCAGCAGCGGCTGCCCCTCGGTCACGGTGTCGCCGGGCTTGGCGTGCAGTTCGATGCCCGCGCCCGCCTGCACCGGGTCCTCCTTGCGCGCCCGGCCCGCGCCGAGGCGCCAGGCGGCGACGCCGATGTCGTAGGCGTCGAGCCGGGTCAGCACGCCCGAGGAGGGGGCGCTGACCACGTGCTGCTCGCGGGCGACGGGGAGTGCGGCGTCCGGGTCGCCGCCCTGGGCGGAGATCATGCGGCGCCAGACGTCCATGGCCGAGCCGTCGGCCAGGGCCTTCTCCGGGTCGGCGTCCTTCAGCCCGGCGGCGTCGAGCATCTCGCGGGCGAGCGCCAGGGTCAGGTCGATGACGTCCTTCGGGCCGCCGCCGGCGAGGACCTCGACGGACTCGCGGACCTCAAGGGCGTTGCCCGCGGTCAGGCCGAGCGGGGTCGCCATGTCGGTGAGCAGCGCGACGGTGCGCACACCGCTGTCGGTGCCCAGCGCGACCATGGTGGAGGCCAGTTCGCGGGCGTCCTCGACGGTCTTCATGAAGGCGCCGGAGCCGACCTTGACGTCCAGGACGAGCGCGCCGGTGCCCTCGGCGATCTTCTTGGACATGATCGAGCTGGCGATGAGCGGGATCGCCTCGACGGTGCCGGTGACGTCGCGCAGTGCGTAGAGCTTCTTGTCGGCGGGGGCGAGACCGTCGCCCGCCGCGCAGATCACGGCGCCCGTGGTGCCGAGGACGTCGAGCATCTCAGCGTTGGAGAGGTGAGCGCGCCAGCCGGGGATGGACTCCAGCTTGTCGAGGGTGCCGCCGGTGTGCCCGAGGCCCCGGCCGCTGAGCTGCGGCACGGCGGCGCCGCAGGCGGCGACGAGCGGGGCGAGCGGCAGGGTGATCTTGTCGCCGACGCCGCCGGTGGAGTGCTTGTCCGTGGTGGGGCGGGAGAGGGCGCCGAAGTCCATCCGCTCGCCGGAGGCGATCATCGCGGCGGTCCATCGGGCGATCTCGGTACGGTTCATACCGTTCAGCAGGATCGCCATGGCCAGCGCGGACATCTGCTCGTCGGCGACCTCGCCGCGGGTGTACGCGTCGATGACCCAGTCGATCTGTTCGGGGCTGAGCTCGCCCCGGTCCCGCTTGGTACGGATGACGGAGATGGCGTCCATGGGAGGGGAGTCCTTCCGGCCGGATGGGTGGGCGAGAGAGTCCCGTTGACTCTACGCGCATAGAGAGTGAACGTTCCGCCACGCCGTCCGGCGGGCCCGTCGGGCCCGCCGGAACAAGGCGCCACGGCAGGGGGACTACCCCAGGTGCTGCGGGCCGAACGACTGCGGCAGCATCTCGTCCAGCGTGCGGAGGCCGTCCGGCGTCTCCAGGACGAGCTCCGGCCCGCCGAACTCGTACAGCAGCTGCCGGCACCGGCCGCACGGCACGAGGACGGAGCCCGTGCCGTCGACACAGGTGAAGTGGGTCAGCCTGCCCCCGCCGGTGGCGGCGAGCTGCGACACGAGCCCGCACTCGGCGCACAGGCTGATGCCGTAGGAGGCGTTCTCGACGTTGCAGCCGGTGATGACCCGGCCGTCGTCGACGAGGGCCGCCGCCCCGACCGGGAAGCCCGAGTACGGGGCGTACGCCCGGGACATGGCGTCCCGGGCGGCCTCGCGCAGGGCGGCCCAGTCGACGGGCGGCTGGGCCGCCCCTCCGGAAGGGGCCGTCACTTGCCCTCGCCCTTGCGGTACGGCACGCCGTCCGCCTTGGGCATCCGCAGCCGCTGCGCGGACAGGGCGAGGACCAGCAGCGTCGTGACGTACGGCGCCGCGTCGACGAACTGGCTCGGGACCTCGTCCGTCAGGCCGTACCAGGCGAACAGGCCGGCGGAGATGACCGCCGAGATCAGCGCGCTGAGGTACTTCTTCCGGTACAGCTGCCAGAACACGACGATCACCAGCAGGATCGCGAGGAGGAGCAGCATCGCGTGGACGTTCTCGGCGCCGCCGCGAAGCTTGAGGCTGTCGGTGAAGCCGAAGAGCCCCGCGCCCAGTGCCATGCCGCCTGGCATCCAGTTGCCGAAGATCATCGCGGCGAGACCGATGTAGCCGCGGCCTCCCGTCTGGCCCTCCTGGTAGATGCTGGTCGCGACGATCGCCAGGAAGGCGCCGCCGAGCCCGGCCAGGCCGCCCGAGATCGTCACGGCGATGTACTTGTACTTGTAGACGTTGACGCCGAGGGTCTCGGCGGCCACGGGGCTCTCACCGCAGGAGCGGAGCCGCAGCCCGAAGGGGGTGCGCCACAGGATCCACCAGGTGGCCGGGATGAGGAGCAGGGCGACCACGGTCAGCAGCGAGAGTCCGGTGACCAGGCCGCCGATGATGCCGGCGAGGTCGGAGACGAAGAACCAGTGGTGCGCCTGGAGGTCCTGCATCCAGTCGGACAGGCCGGGGATGGTGATCTTGTCGATCTCCTCCAGGCGCGGGGACTGCTTGGAGGAACCTCCGGGCTCCTCGGCGAAGGTGAAGTTCGACAGGTAGCGGGTGACGCCGACGGCGAGGATGTTGATCGCCACACCGGAGACGATGTGGTTCACCCCGAAGGTCACGGTGATGACCGCGTGCAGCAGCCCGCCGAGGGCGCCGCCGATGATGCCGAAGAGGACGCCCACCCAGGGGCCCCACTGGAAGCCGGCCCAGGCACCGAACCAGGTGCCGAGGATCATCATGCCTTCGAGACCGATGTTGACCACGCCGGCGCGTTCGGCCCAGAGCCCGCCGAGGCCCGCGAGCCCGATCGGGACGGCGAGTTCGAGGGCGCCGCGCACCTGGCCGACGGAGGTCACGTCGTCCGCGCCGCTGATGACGCGTACGAGGGAGACGAGCGCGAGGGCGCCCGCGATGATCAGGAGGACGACGGGCAGGGAGAGCTTGCGCCGGCCGCCGCTCTTGGGAGCGGCGCCGCGTGCGGCGCGGACTGCGGTGCTCACAGGGCCGCCTCCTTCTCGGTGGTGAGGGCGTGGCCGGCGGCGAGTTCCTCGCCGACCTTCTGCTGCTGACGGCGGGTCCCGTAGCGCCGGACGAGCTCGTAGCTGACGACGACGGAGATGACGATCAGCCCCTGCATGATCGTGGCGATCTCCTTCTCGAAGCCGAACTGGTCGAGCGGCGAGGATGCCTTGTCCAGGAAGGCGATCAGCAGCGCGCTGAGGGCGATGCCCACCGGGTGGTTACGGCCCAGCAGCGCGATGGTGATGCCGGTGAAGCCGAGGCCCACCGGGAAGTCGAGGCTGTAGGTGTGCGTGTCACCCAGCAGCGTCGGCATGCCGACGAGCCCGGCGATACCGCCGGAGATCAGCATGGAGGTGAGGATCATCTTCTTGGCGTCCACACCGGAGGCCTGGGCCGCGCTCTCGCTGGCGCCGGTGGCACGCAGGTCGAAGCCGAAGCGGGTGCGGTTCAGGACGAACCAGTAGACCAGGCCGCAGCCGGCGGCGACGAAGGTGAAACCGTAGATCTCCCCGGCCTCCGGGCTGAGGGACAGCCCCGGGAACCAGCCCGACTCGGGGATCTCCCCGGTGGTCAGGTTGTTGGATCCGGCCGCCTGCTCACCGAAGTTCTTCGGCAGGATCAGCCAGGCGATCAGCGAGGTCGAGATGGAGTTGAGCATGATCGTCGAGACGACCTCGCTCACCCCCCGCGTGGTCTTGAGGACTCCCGCGATGCCGGACCAGAAGGCACCGACCAGCATCGCCACGACGACGACCAGGGCGATCTGGAGCGGTCCGGGCAGGGAGACGCTCGCGCCGACGAGGGCGGCGACCATCGCGGCGAGGCGGTACTGGCCGTCCACGCCGATGTTGAAGAGGTTCATCCGGAAGCCGACGGCCACCGCGAGCGCGGCGAGGTAGTACGTCCCGGCCTGGTTGATGATCAGGACCTGTACGTCGCTGTACGACACCTGCTCGAAGAGCAGCCGGTAGAGCTCGAACGGGTCGCGGTTCGAGATGAGCAGCACCAGCGTGCTCAGTACGAAGGCGACGACCAGGGCGAGCACCGGGCCGGCGAAGCCCAGGACGATCCGGTCCTTGTCGAATTTCTTCATCGGGCCTCGTCCTCCGGTGCCGCTTCGAGGTGACCGGCGGCGGCGCCGGTCATGGCCGAGCCCAGTTCCTCGGGTGTGATGGTGGCAGGGTCGGCGTCCGCGACCAGCTGCCCCCGGTACATGACGCGCAGGGTGTCGGAGAGCCCGATGAGCTCGTCCAGGTCCGCCGAGATGAGCAGGACGGCGAGCCCTTCGCGGCGCGCCTCGCGGATCTGGTCCCAGATCTGCGCCTGTGCGCCGACGTCCACCCCTCGGGTGGGGTGCGCGGCGATCAGGAGTTTGGGGTTGTGGCTCATCTCGCGGCCGACGATCAGCTTCTGCTGGTTGCCGCCCGAGAGGGAACCGGCCGTGACCTCGATGCCCGGGGTGCGGACGTCGTACTCGCGGACGATCCGCTCGGTGTCGCTGCGCGCGGCCTTCGGGTCGAGGAGCCAGCCCTTGCTGTTGGGCTTCTCCGTGACGTGGCCGAGGATGCGGTTCTCCCACAGCGGGGCGTCCAGCAGGACACCGTGGCGGTGGCGGTCCTCGGGGATGTAGCCGATGCCGTCCTCACGCCGCTTGCGGGTGGGGGCGGAGGAGATGTCGGCGGAGTCCAGGGTGATGACTCCGCTGTCCGGGCTCCGCATGCCGACGAGTGCCTCGATGAGCTCGGTCTGCCCGTTGCCCTCGACACCCGCGATACCGAGGACCTCGCCCTTGTGGATGGTGAAGCCGATGTCGGACAGCACGTCGCGCACGACCCCGTCCGGGTCGGTCACACCGAGGGAGAGTCCTTCGACCTTCAGCATCGGTACGTCGGTCACCGTGGACTCGCGGGTCTCCGGCGAGGGCAGCTCGCTGCCGACCATGAGCTCGGCGAGCTGCTTGGTCGTGGTGGTCGCCGGGTCGGCGGTGCCCACGGTCGTGCCGCGCCTGATCACCGTGATCTCGTCGGCGACGGAGAGGACCTCGCCGAGCTTGTGGGAGATGAAGATGACGGTGAGGCCCTCGGCCTTGAGCTCGCGGAGGTTCGCGAAGAGCGCGTCGACCTCCTGCGGTACGAGCACGGCGGTCGGCTCGTCGAGGATGAGGATGCGGGCGCCGCGGTAGAGGACCTTGAGGATCTCCACGCGCTGACGGTCGGCGACCCCGAGGTCCTCGACGAGGGCGTCGGGACGGACGCCGAGTCCGTAGGCGTCGGAGATCTCCTTGATCTTCCTGCGTGCGGCCGATCCGATGCCGTGCAGCTTCTCGCCGCCGAGGACGACGTTCTCCAGGACGGTGAAGTTGTCGGCCAGCATGAAGTGCTGGTGGACCATGCCGATGCCACGCGCGATGGCGTCACCGGGGTTGCCGAAGGAGACCTGCTCGCCGTCCACGGCGATGGTGCCTTCGTCCGGCTTCTGCATGCCGTAGAGGATCTTCATCAGGGTGGACTTTCCGGCGCCGTTCTCACCTACGAGGGCGTGGACCGTTCCCTTGCGTACGGTGATGCCGATGTCGTGGTTGGCCACGACACCGGGGAAACGCTTGGTGATGCCGTGCAGTTCTACGGCAGGGGGACTGCTGGACGCGTTGATGACGCACTCTCCTTGGCCGGACAGGAGCGGGGGCACAGAGGGCAGGGGCGGGGTGAAGTTATCGCGCCGGAGAGCGGTCTATGCGCGTAGCGCTGCCGAATCGTAAGGCGCGGACACCGATACGTACGAGGCTCCGGTTCCGGAGCCAGGTGCGGGTGACCGCGAGGGGCACAACCTCTTCGATGGACACCCCACGGGCCCGGAGCGACGGGGATGCGCGCTCCGGGCCCACGGGAAACCAGCACGGCGACCGGAGTCGTTACGGGGTGGTCTTGACGGTGATCTTGCCGTCGATGATCTCCTGCTTCGCCTTGTCCACGGCCGCGATGACCTCGGTCATCTTGGTGAAGGCCGGGTTGGACATGGCCAGGCCGACGCCGTCCTTGTCGAGGCCGTAGCGGATCTCGCCGGACTGCGGCTTGCCGTCCTGGACGGACTTGATCAGGTTGAAGACGGAGTCCTCGACGTCCTTGGTGACGGAGGTGAGGATCGACTCCTTGTAGGCCGCGAGGCCTTCCTGCTTGTACTGGTCGGAGTCGACGCCGATGTTCCACTTGCCGGCCTTGGAGACGGCCTCGATGGCACCGGAGCCGGCCAGACCGGCCGCCGAGTAGACCACGTCGGCGCCCTTGTCGAGCTGGCCCTGGGCAGCGGCCTTGCCGAGGTCGGGCTTGGAGAAGCCGTCGAAGTTCGGCGGCTGCGTCAGGTACTGCGGGACGACCTTGACCGAGGAGTCGGTGTCCGTGACGCCCTGGATGAAGCCGGCCTCGAACTTCTTGATCAGCGGGGTCTCGACACCGCCGATGAAGCCGACCGTCTTGGTCTTGGAGACCTTGGCGGCGGCGACACCCGCGAGGTAGGAGCCCTGCTCCTCGTTGAAGACGATGTTGGCGATGTTGTCGCCGGTCACCGAGGCGTCATCGATGATGCCGAAGGTGATCTTCGGGAACTTCGGCGCGACCTTCTTGATGGCGGGCGCGTAGGCGAAGCCGACGCCGATCACCGGGTTGTTGCCGGCGCGAGCCAGCGAGGTGAGGCGCTGGACCTTGTCGGCGTCCGACTCACCCTCGGAGGGCTCGGCCTCGGTGCCCTTGACGCCGAGGTCCTTCTCGGCCTTGGCCAGACCGGCGTAGGCGGCGTCGTTGAACGACTGGTCGCCACGGCCACCGATGTCGTAGGCGATGGCCGTCTTGTCGGCCTTGGAGTCGGAGGACGAGCTGCTCTCCGACGAAGAGTCGCCACACGCGCTGACGCTCAGCGCGAGTGCCGCGGACATGACGCCCACGGTGGCAATCCTGGTGATCCGGCGCAAGGGAAGGCTCCTTCAGACCTGACCGAAGCGCCTCTTCCGGCGCTGGTTTCGCGGCGATCGTAACGCGCGTAGATGTCAGATAAGGACCTGTACGGAAGCCGTTATCGGATCGTCGCGAACAGAAGGTGTCCTCTCCGGCTACTGGGTGTTTCCGTCGAGCAACGCGGCGGCGGTGTAGAGCTCGACCCCGACCGTGATGGCCTCCTCGTCGACGTCGAAGTTGCCCCGGTGCAGGTCGAGCCCGCGGGTGTCGCCCGGGGCCCTCACGCCGAGCCTGGCCATGGCGCCGGGGATCTTCTCCAGATACCAGGAGAAGTCCTCCCCGCCCAGGCTCTGTTCGGTGTCCTCGATCGAATACGATCCGCGCCGGATGGTCATCGCGGCGTCGAGCAGACCGATCGTCTCGGCCTCGTTCACCACCGGCGGCACGCCCCGGACGTAGTCGATCACCGCTTTCGCCCCGTGCATGGCGGCCACCTCGTCGATGGCCGACTGCACCAGGTCGGGCGCCTGCCGCCAGCTGTCCAGGTCGAGGCAGCGGACCGTGCCCGACAGTTCGGCGTGCTGCGGGATGACGTTGGGCGCGTGGCCCGTCTGGAGCCGGCCCCAGGTCACGGCCATCCCGGCGCGGGCGTCGACCCTGCGTGAGATCAGCGCGGGGACGTCGGTGGCGACCCGGGCCGCCGCGGTCACCAGGTCGGTGGTGAGGTGCGGCCTGGCGGTGTGACCACCGGGGCCGTCGAGGGAGACCTCGACGCGGTCGCAGGCGGAGGTGATGGGGCCGATCCGCAGCCCGATCTTCCCGACGTCCACCTTGGGGTCGCAGTGCACCGCGATGATCCGCCCGACGCCGTCGAGCACCCCGGCGGCGACCGCGTCCGCCGCGCCGCCGGGCAGCACCTCCTCGGCGGGCTGGAAGATCAGCCGCACCGGGCGGGGCAGCAGGCCCTGCCGGTCGAGCTCGCTGAGGACGAGCCCGGCACCGAGGACGCAGACGGTGTGGACGTCGTGCCCGCAGGCGTGCGCCCGGTCGGGGACGGTGGAGCGATAGGAGACGCCCACCTTGGTGTCGGGGATCGGCAGCGCGTCGATGTCACCGCGCAACGCCAGCATCGGCGTCACGCCGTCCCACTCCCCGACGTCGCACACGAGTCCCGTGCCCCCTGGCAGCACCTCGGGCTGGAGCCCCGCCTTCTCCAGACGCGCCTTGATCGCCGCGGTGGTGCGGAACTCCTGGTTGCCGAGCTCCGGGTGCATGTGCAGATCCCGCCGGAACGCGATCAGCTCGGCACGGAGGTCGTCGGGCAGGGTGCCGGGCATGACTGTCTCAGCGAGGGGCGCACGGAGCTTCAACTGGTTCACCCAGTCAAGGGTAGGCCCAGACCCCCCGCAACTGGCCACAGATCAACAAAAGTTCAGCCGCACAGGGGAACAAAAGGCGGCGCTGCGGCGTGTACCGAGTGGTTCTGATGGGTAAACTCCACCCATTTTCGACCACGGTGAGGGGAACCGCACGCTCCGCTCAGGGGAGCCGGAGCAACTCCCGGAGCGTGCCGACGTAGGCGGCCACCTCGGCCGACGCGGACGGGGCCGCGGTGGGTACGGGCTCACCGGCCGTCTCCGCGGCGGGCCCGGGAACGGCCGGCTCCTGCGCGGGCACCCGGCAGGAGCGGCAGAGGCCGTCGGGCAGGGCCTCGGGGCGGCCGGGGACGCCGCACTCGGCGCACTCGACCATCGGACGTGGAGTCCGGGCCCCTGGCGCGTCAGTCGCTCCCGGTACGGCCCCGGACCGCGTCCCGCACGGCACCTCGGGCGGGATCTTGTCGCGGAGCCGCCGCCGGACGAAGCCGACCGGGGAGTCCACGGTGGGCGGCAGCCCGGCGGAGAGCGTGCGGATCATGTGGTCCTCGCTCACACCCCGCGCGAGCCAGGCGGCGGCCAGCCCCTCCAGCGCGGCGCAGTCGGCGGCGGAGAGGGACACCCTGGCGTCCGTCCTGCCGAGGCGGGCGAGCGCGAGATAGGCGGGCGAGGGGAGCGCCGCCACGGGGGCGGGCGCGGGTGCGGGTTCGGCGGCCTCGGCGGGGTCGGTGACCCCGACGGGGCCTCCGGGGCGCACCTGCGGGTCCCCGGGGCCTTGGGCGCGCTGCTGGGGTACCACCGGCCCGCACGCCTGGGCCTGGCCGGGGAGAGCGGCGGCGGGGGCGGGCGCTTCGCACTCGGAGGCGGGCGCGACGGGTACTGCGTGCGGGGGCATGGACACGGCGGGCGCGTCGTGCGCGGGGGCCGGGTCGGGTGCGGCCGGAGGGGTGTGCGCTCCGGCCGCAACGCCCGCACTGTCGACGAACGCGGTCCACCACTCGTTGTCGCGGGCCGTACGGGACCAGTAGGTGCGGGTGATCCACCGGATCTGCCCGCCACCCGCGTCGGCGGGCGACCGTACATGCCTGAGGTGACCGGCGACCCCCAGGGCCCGCAGCGCGCTGCCGACGGCCATCTGGCCGTACAGCGGGAGGCTCTTGGCCAGGGACTTGATGTCCATCGCGGCACCCTCGGGCAGCCGGTCGACGTAACCGGCGACGTACCGCTCACGCTCCGGGAGGAGGGCGAAGTCGCCGGGACGCGCGGGGCGTTGGTCCGGAGCGGACCGCTTGCCGTATCCAGGACTGGCGCGCGCGTAGGGGCGGGAGGCTGCGGGTGCGGACGGGGCGGGGCTAATGTGCTGGGTACCCACGGGATCGCTCTTTCGATCTTGCGGCGAGACCCCGGCCAGGTGCGACCAACACCGCGTCGGGGTCGTTCAGTTGTGGGCACCGTAAGCAGTCGCGACTCTGCGCCGCAAGTCGGTCACGATTAGTCATACTTGCTGTTCGTGACGGGTACGGGAGGTGGGGAGGTTCTTTCTCTTTCCTTCTTTTGACCCCCGGATGGGTACAGGTCTCGGATCTCGGCCCTCGAAACCCGACACCCGGAACCCGAGACCCGAGCTTCGGGCCCTCGCCCCCTTCGGTGTCCCTCGGAGGAGTGATGCGAGGCTCCGGAACTCGGAACCCGAGCTTCGAGCTTCGAGCCCCGGGTTTCGAGCCCCGAGACCCGAGCGCCGGGAGCGGCCACGTAGGCGATGAGGGCGGGTAGCCCCCTCCGAACCCGGACGCACCGACCCGCCCCCTTCCCCGCCCCAACGCCCTGACCTGCGGTGGATACGCTGCGGAGCAGGAATGCCGACACCGCTCCGCCCCTCCGGAGCGGCGATCACGACGAGGAGAACCGGCCATGACGACCACCGCCCGCGCCACCCTGCAGCACGAGGACGACCGGGTACGGGTCACCCGCTGGGACTTCCTGCCTCAGGAGTCCACCGGCCGCCACGTCCACGAGTACGACTACGTCGTCGTCCCCGTCACCGACGGGCGGACCGACGTGATCACCCCGGACGGCACCGTCACCCCCTCCGAGCTGCGGGCGGGCGAGTCCTACGCCCGTCCCGCGGGCGGCGAGCACGAGGTCGTCAACGCCGGCTCGGCCCCGCTGGCCTTCGTCGAGATCGAGCTGAAGTGACCGGCACCGAAGCCGGTGACGCCCGCTGAGGACCCGCGCCGTCGCTCAGTCCTGCCAGGGCCGCCGACATCCCGCCTCGCGCACCGCGGCCACGGCGGCCACCGCGGCGAGGGCCGCGACGAGCAGAGTCAGGGCACACGGCACGGACGCCGACAGCCTCAGCATCTGCGGTGGCAGCTCCCCGTTCCCGGGGCGTCGTACAGTGCGGGATGTTCCAGACGGCACTGACGGATCCCAGGGGCGGCCGGTTGAGGCCCTGGACACACCCCGGAGTCATTTGTGAAGTCCCTCGACGGCGGCGGGCCGGCGGCGCTCCCGGCGCCGCACTCCTTGCGCGCACCGGACACCCTGCTGCTCCGCCTCGACCGGACCTTCAGGGTCTGGAGCTACGGCGTTGGCCACTCCCGTCTGCTGCTGCGCTCCCGGAAGGAGGGAGCCGACAGACCCCGGCTGGACCTTCACTTCGAGGCGGTCGACGTCATGCGCCTGGTCCGGCGCTACGAGGGCCTCGAACTGCACACGGTCGACGACGACATGTCCGCCCGGCTGTACGAGGAATCGGGCGTGCCGGCGGCGCTGCGGGACACCCGCCTCGTGGTGGCGCTGCGGTCCCGCAGCGGTACGGGTTACGTGCAGTGCGGGCGCGTCGTCGTCGACCGGCACCAGGACGACGAGGATCCGCCGCCGGGCGCCGCCCGCGTCCGCGACGTGGTCTGGGGACTGCGCCCTTCGGACCTTCGGGACGTGTAGGGCCGGTTCAGTCGGGGCGTTCGCCGTTTCGGGTATGACCGGGTACACCCAGAGGTCAGCACCACAGCGGGCTCCCGCGCCGGGACGTGCCGATGAGAACCCTATGGCCCGTCAAATGCCGTCAGCGTTAGGCTCGTCGCCTCCACGCGGGTGATCGACTCTCTGACAGACGACCGCCCGCATGCCATGGCGATCGGGGGAAGCAATGGTGAGGCGGACCGGCGGGCGGGAACATCTGCGGCGGGTGTCGGAGCGGCGTCGGACGAGCCCGGAGCCCGAGGACGGTCCCGACGACGCCGGTGCTTCCGGCGCCTCGCCGCGGAGGGTGCTCATGGCCGCGATCCTGACCGGGGTGTCCGCCGTGGTCGTCAGCCTCATCACCGGCCTGGGGGCCTCGTTGCAAGGGCTGGTCACCGACACCCTCTTCGGCTAGGACGAACCGGCGGCCTCGGCCTCACCGAATCCCGCACCACCCGCCTCGGGCCCGGCCGCGCCGGATCCGAGGACCGCCCCACCGGCGGCGGGTACGGCGGACTCGGTGGCCGTGGCGGTGCTGCCCGGGGAGAGCGGCAGCTGGCTGGTGTCGGGGCAGCGGGTCAGCCCCGAGGACCGTGCAGTGCTGACGGGTCCGAACGATCCGGTGAGGCTGGAACAGCTCTTGCGCAGGATCGACGTCGTGTCCCTCAACGCGACGGCGTACAAACTGTCGGTGACCAACGCGTCGGCCTCGACCGTCAGGGTGGTCGACATCGTGCCGGTGATCACCAAGCGCACGGCCGCCATCGACACCACGCTGATCGAGCCACTGGGTGGGGAGGCGGACGACACGATCCCCACGGAGCTGGACCTGAACGACCGGAACCCCGTGTTCACCGAGAACGGGAAGTCCTACTTCGACTACACGACACAGGTGCTGAAGCCCGGTGAGAGCTTCGTCATGGCTGTGGAGTCGAAGCTGACCGACAGGGAGTACGTCGAATACCACCTGCGGCTGGACTACATCGACGACAAGGGCAAGAAGCACTCCCTCCAGGTGAACGAGGACCCGGAGTCCCCACGCCACGTGTTCCATGTGTCGGGCGCGGTCGACGACGACGAGTACACCGACCACTGGCGCCCCGCCGCGAGCGGCCAGGCGTGGACCCTGTCCGCTCCGGGTGGGGGCAGCTGACCGGGAGTCCGAAGGCTACGGAACACCGGCAGGCCCCGATGCGGTGTACGCCTCGCGGGGCACCCTGCCCGGTGTCGGCCGCGTCCGGCCCAGGCGGCGGCGCGCCGGCGGCGCACGGCTCTCAGGACACCAGTGTCTGCTCCTCCAACTCCCGCAGCCTCACGGTGCAGAGACCACCCCGCTCCGCCTTCACCTCCGTGACCTCCAACTGGGTCCCGGGGGCGAGGATGAACTCCTCCTCGCCGGTGAAGGCGGAGAACCGGCGGATGCCCACCGCGCGGACCGGTGTCACCTCGAACAGGGTGCGTCTGCCGCGGCCGCCCAGGAACGCCCGTGCCACATGAGGGTCGGAGGTGCACGAGGACACACCCCACCAGGTGACCGTCCGGCCCAGCGGGTACTGCGCGCGCAGGTCGAGCGCGACTCCGCGCCAGAGCGGCTCGGTGCGGGCGGGGAGCTCCGACACCGCGGAGAACAGCAGGCGCAGATACGGGAGGTACGGGGCGAGCCGCGCGCGGTCCGGTGACCGGAGCACCGAGTTGATGTTCCGGTAGAACGCGGACTCGCAGGTGTAGAGGTGGAGCGCGGCGATGGCCTCCGCGGAGAGCCCGTCCGCCTGCTGGTCGGCGCATGTCTTCGCGAAGGAGTGCGACCGCTCGACATGCCCGCCGATACCGGGGAGCAGGGACACGACCGGGCCGACGGCATCCTGGAAGTCCATCAGCGGGGTGTCGAACACCCCGGTGACGGCGGGCAGGACGAGGCCCTCGTCCTTGACGCTCGCCAGCCGCTCCAGATACAGCTGGTGCAGCTCCATGGTCGAGTTGATGAACGCGCCCATCCGGTCCGCCACGGCGCCGCGCCCCTCCTCCCCACCGTCCTCGCCGGGTCCGCCGGCAGCCGCGTCCCACCCCTTGCTCGGCAGCCAGTCGATCTCGTCGGCACCCATGGAGGCGAGGGCCGCGTTCACCGTCCCGAAGTGCTCGCCGTCGCAGAAGATGTCGCCCTGCGCGGCCGGGTTGGCGTGGTCGATGTGGCGGACCTCGACCTCCGGATACCTGCGCTGGATCCATTCGACGGTCTGCTTGAGGCCACGCGCGTGTGCGCCCCACCAGGCGAAGACGACGTGCCGGTCCTCCTCGGCGGCCTGCGACTTGGCCTTGAATATCTCCTCGACGATCTGTGTCACGAGCGGACGCCAGAACTTCGTGTGCTCCCCGGTCGTCATCGCCCCGTCGCTGCTGGCGGTGAGCGCCGTGTTCAGCAGCAGGACGCCCTGGGTCAGCATCGCCTGGAACCACTCCGGCGGCTGGACGGTGTCCTGTTCCTCGAGCAGCTTGCGGAGGTCGGCTATCGGGGTCTTCTTCGGTATGCCGTACTTCCACATCGCCGCCGCCTTGATGATGCAGCGCATGCTGACGACCCGGCCGAACTGACTGTCCTTCCAGTCGTGGAAGGCGTTGTCGAACATGGCGATGCCGGTGGCACTCTCCGGCCTCGGGTACGGGTTCTGGCCGAAGGCGACCACCTTCCACTTGTGCGGCGGGTTCGGCTTCAGCGCCTGGAAGATCAGCTCCCGCGCGGGCACCACCCCCGGACCTCGGCCGGGGCCGATGAACTCCGCTGCCGATCTGCTCAGTTCGATCCGACGCTTCAGCAGCGGCAGCCACGGCTCACCGCCGCCGGCGAAGAGTCCGGCCAGTTCCAGGGGGTCGTTCGGGTCGGGCTGGGCGGGCGTGCCGGCGTCGTTCATGGTGAGGGTGCTCCGCGGAGTCGAGCCGCGCCTCAGGGCACGGGGACCGGGGGGCGGACACGGATCTCACCTGTGCGCCCCGCATGTGACTTCCAGTTATAGACCGGCCCACTGACACTCACCGGTGCGCAGGCTGCCCCGGCCACCACCCTTCCGTCACCCGTGACTCCAGGGCCGCCCCGAGGTGTGGCCCGCCGCCACGGCGATCGGACTCATGGCCGGGCCGCCCGGACACCACCAGGTGTCCGGGCCGCCTCGTGACGGGTGGTGATCAGCGCAGCCACACCGGGCTCGTCGCGATCTTCTCCAGCTCGGCGAGGGTGAGTGCGGGGTTCTCCCGGCTCGCCCCCTTGTTCTGGTCGGGCGCGTTGAGGGCGGAGACCACCACACGGAAGCCGTCGGGCCGGATCGTGTCGACGGTCCACATCTTCACGCCCTCGATCCCCTTGTCACCGCTCCCCCGGTGCGTGGTGACCCTCGTGCCGTCCTTCAGGGTCCTGGTGCCGGCACCCACGAGATCGCCCGCGACGTCCGACATGTCGGGCTGGACGTTGATCTGGACGAAGCTCCGGCCCTTCCCGTCGTCCACCACGAGGTAGGCGTACTCGGTGTCCTGCTTCCCCGACGCCTTCACCGCGAGACGGTGCGGGAGCAGTCCGGTCAGCTTCTCGATGATCACCTCACCGCTCACGCCCTTCGGGGCCGACGGCTGCCCGGAGCCCGCCTGGTCCGCGGGCTGGGGGATGGCGGCGAGGATCGGCTTCCACTCCTCCGCGCGCACCAGCGCCTTCATCCGGTCCGGGGAGAGCGGCGGGGCGGGGCGGCTGACCGGGGCGCCCTTCTCCGCGGGGGCGTTCCACTGGGACAGCGAGACCAGACGGCCCTCGGGTGTCAGCAGGTTCGCGTACCAGTACCTGGTGCCCTCCTTGTGGTCCGCGGACTCCCATCCCTTGTAGAGGGTCAGGCGGGACCCGTCGTCCAGTTCGGTCGACGAGCAGGTCTCGAAGGCGACCAGGTTCTTGTCCGGGCAGGCCATGGATTCGCCCGGGTCCTGCCCCGGGTCCTGGAGGCTCAGCCGCAGCGACACTGCGGCCGCCCCCTTCCCGTCGTCGTACACGACGGACGCGGAGGGCGGAAGGGGGTGCCTGTCGTCCTTCAGCACGGTGCCCCGGCCGGACGCCTCGCTGAAATCGCCCTTCGGCATGAGGCTCTTGAGCGTACTGATCATCTGTTCGGCGGTGTAGCCGGTCCTCGCCGACGCCGAGCCCACCGAGGCGTCAGTCGTGTCGCTCCCTCCGATCCCACCGGTCACGTACGACCCGCCGAGGGCGATCGCCGCGAGGGCGGTCACGCTTCCCGTCACCATCGCCGCACGGCGGCCCACCGCGCGGCGCCTGCCGCGTGCCACCGCTCCGTCGACCAGCGGTCCTCCCGCCACGGAGAACCCTTCTCCGGTCTGCTTGATCACCGCACCGAGCCCGCCCTCGAGGGCGCCCCGGTCCTCCTCCGTGCTGTTTCCGGACATGCGTCCACACCGTCCTGGCCGTAGAAGACCTGTAGCAGAGAAATGGGAATGGGTACCGGTCCGAAGGGCCGTCAGGCCCGGGACCGCTCAGTGCAGGGCCAGTTCACCGATCCCGCTGCCGAGTTGTCCGCGCAGCCTTGCGAGTGCTCGGGTGCTGCGGGTGCGTACGGCCGCGGAGCTGACGTGGAGGGCGTCGGCGGTCTCGGCGACCGACCGGTCCTCCCAGTAGCGCAGCACGATCACGGCCCGGTCCTTCGGCGCCAGCCCGCGCAGCGCGTCGAGCAGCGCCACCCGGAGTGAGACGTCTCCGGCGGACGCCCCCGCCATGTCCGGGAGTTGCCCGGTCGGGCGCTCGTCCGCGGACCGTCTGCGCCGGTGGCGGAGATAGCACCGCACGAGAACGGTCTGTGCGTAGGCCGCCGGGTTCTCGACGCGTGAGGCACGCCCCCAGACCGTGTACATCCGGCCGAGTGTGTCCTGCACGAGATCCTCGGCCAGATGCGTGTCCCCGCTGGTCAGCAGGCACGCGGACCGGAACAGGTGCCCCATGCGAGCTTCGGCGAACTCGCGGAAGGCGGCTTCCTTGGACGGCCTCATCCGTTGCCCCCTCTCTTCTTCACACCTCTCAGATGCGGTGGGCACCGGGAAATGTTTCGTCCGCCGGCGATTATTTTTCCCGCCGGCCGTTCCGGGACGGGCGGCGAGCCTCGGCGGGGCTGATTGTCAGTGGGGGCACGTAGCGTCGTGATCAGTGGAGACAGCCTCTTGATCGGAGTGGTCGATGGCCCTGAACCGTGCGCAGACGTCTGCCGTCAGTGTGGTCCTGACCGATGTGAGCGCCTCCGTGGTGGCGGCCTGGCGCGCCGCGTTCGCGGACACCCCCGGGATCGAGATCCGTAAGGGGTCGATCCTCGACACGAAGGCGGACGCCTGGGTCAGCCCCACCAACTCCCGCGGCCGGATGGACGGTGGCACCGACGCGGCCGTCAAGCGGTACCTCGGCGCCGGGATTCAGCTGCGGGTGCAGCGGGCGATCCGGGACGGCTTCGGCGGAAGCCTGCCGGTGGGCAGCGCCGTCTGCGTGCCTACGGGAGCGGTCCACCCGAGGTTCCTGATATCCACACCGACGATGGAGGGGTCGTCGGAGAATGTCAGCGAGACGCTCAACGTGGCGCTGGCCTGCGCGGCAGCCTTCCAGGCGATCCACCGGCAGAACGCCGAGGCACCCGGCAGCATCACCTCGGTCGCACTCGTCGGGATGGGAGCGAGGACCGGCCGGGTGCCGGCCCGCGTCTGCGCCAACCTGATGTGGACGGGCTGGACGCTCTTCGACGAGCACGCCTTCACCGACTACGACGATCTGCGCGCCACGATCACGGCCCAGCTCGACGACCTGACCGCCGCACCGGAGACGGAACGCGTCCGGGTGGACCCGGCCAGGCGTACGGGCGCCCGCCGCTGACCGGCCCGGATCCGGGCCGGTCGCGGAGCGAGGGCGGACACGCGGAGAGAGGAGGCCACGGGGACAGGGCTGGGCGGGAGGCCGGCCTGCCGTCCGCACGGCCTGAGAGGGGGAGCCCGGCATGGCGTCCCGGGCACGCCCGCCTGGGCCGGGCCGGGCAGGAGCACCTGGTGTCCGGGGTACTCCGGCGCCCGTGCCCGGATCGTCTCGGGGCGGCCTGGGAGGACGCCGCGCTCAGGAGAGGCGCTGTTCGGGCTCGGCCCCGGTCTCGGCCAGGAAGTCCCTGAGCGCCCGGGCGAGCCGTTCGGGCTGGTCCTCCGGGATCAGGGTGGACGAGTCGGCGATCTCGACCAGCCGGCCCTGTGGATACAGCCCTGCCAGGCGGGGACCGTGCTCACGCGGCATCAGCCTGTCCTCGGTCGCCCAGACGACCAGGACAGGACGGTCGAAGTCGCGCAGTCGCTCGCTCCAGGCGAGCAAGGTCCTGCGCCCAGGGGCCCCTGTGGCCATCTTGGCGAAGTCCCTGCGGATGGCCCTGCTGCGGGTGGCGGGAGCGAACCAGTCGTCCATGACGTCGTCGGGGATCCCACGCAAACTCATCCCGCCATAGCCTCCCCGGGCGTGGCGGAAGGCGGGGACGCGCATGAGGCGCGTGAGGAGCCAGACGCCACCGGGGACCCTGCACACGTGCGCCATGGCCTTCGCCGGCCCCGGTGGGAAGTTGTCGAAGGCCTCGCACGCCACCAGCACCAGACGCTCGATCTGATGGTCGCGCCCCTCCGACACCAGGAACTGGCCCCCGCCCCAGTCGTTGAGCACGAGCGTCACGGGCCCCAGTCCGAGCTTCTCGATGAACTCCCCCAGGAGCAGGGCGACACCGCGCTGCGACAGGTCGGCATCCCGGTTCATGGGAAGCCGGTGGCCGCCCAGAGGCAGCGTGGGCAGCACACAGCGGTATCCGTCCAGCAGAGGAATCACCTTCCGCCACTGGGTCTCGTTCATCGGGAGGCCGTGGCCGAACACCAGCACAGGTCCCTCGCCACCGGTGTCCTCGTAGTCGATCGGTCCGGATGACAACGCGATCCTCGGCATCTCGACCTCCATTTGATAGATCGTTCTACTGCTATCTTGGAGCGGGAAGAGGTGGAAGGCAATGGGACATTCGGACACACGGGCCAGAATCCAGGGTGCCGCCGCGATGCTGTTCCGCCGGCACGGCTACTCGGCCACCGGCCTCAAACGGATCGCGGCGGAGGCGGACGCGCCGTTCGGCTCGATCTACCACTTCTTCCCCGGCGGCAAGCGGCAACTGGCCGAGGACATGATCCGCACGTCCGGAGGCGAGTACGGCCGAATGGTCCTCGCCCTCCTGGACGGCGTGCCGGATCCGGCGGAATCCCTCGTCCACGCGTTCGGAGCGGCCGCGGACGACCTCGCGGCGGCCGACTACGCCGACGCGTGCCCGATCGGGACGGTGGCCCTCGAAGTCGCCAGCAGCGACGAGGTGCTGAGGACCGCCACGGCAGAGGTCTTCGAGGAGTGGGTGGGCGCGGCGGCACACTGGTTCGGCCGGTGGGTCGCCGACCCGACGACCGCGAGGTCCCTCGCCTGCTCGATGGTCATGATGCTGGAGGGCGCCTTCATGCTCAGCCGGGCCTCCCGTGACCCGGAACCGCTGCGGGCGGCCGGCCGGTCGATGGCCACGTTGCTCCGCGCGGCAATCGACTGAGGTACATCGACTGAGGTACCCGGTCACCCTGCCGGCCGCAGCGCACCGGCATCCACCGGCGCCCGCCCTGCGGGGTGACGCGTTCCCGGGGGGGGCGGTGACGAGGCGGTGATGACGATGCGGACGGTGTCCCTGACGGCCGTCCCGACGGGCACGGCCGGCCGTGGGTTTGACTCGTCGCACTCGTGGGACTCGCGGGGTGCGTGAGCGGGGCCGTCAGGCCATGCCGGTTCACCAGCCGCACACGGGACCGCCCGCCCGGACACACCCGGCACGGCAAGGGGCACCGGGCGGGGCGGAAGCCTCCGGCGGTGCCCTGCGCGAGGCGCGTGACCTCAGCCCTCGGGGACGGCCGTCACCCGCCAAGGTGCCAGCCGGTGCACGTCCTTGGCCGTCTCCGTGACCCCGCTCAGGAAGCCCTCGGCGCGCGGGGAGGCCGTGTCCCGGAGCCACTCGGGCGCTATGTCGCACACGGCGACCTTCACTCCCGTGCCCGACAGTGCCAGCGGGAGGGTGTGGACCACGGTGGAGGGGAAGCTGAGCACCGTGTGGCCGATCGGGCCCCTGCGGGCGATGAGTTCCAGAGGGAGGTCCGGGCGGACGATCTCCAGGCCGGTGGCGGCCTCCAGGGCGTGGAGCTTCTCGGCCGATTCCCGGCGGTGGGCGAAGTAGCGGGTCGCGCCATGGGTACGGGCCAGCGAGCCGACCGCCTCCTGGTAGGGAGCCGGGTCGATCACCCCCGTCTCCACCAGGGAGGTGCCCACCAGGTCCGCGCCCTTGGTGATCAGGGGCGGGCCGAAGCGCTCCCGGGTCCAGGCGAAGGTGTTCGCCGTGACCTCTATGCCCGCCGGGGCGTCCACCGGCATCGCGGTGAACACCTCGACCTGGCGGGAGGCGGACGGGGTGAAGCTGCGGCGGGCCGCGGAGGTGACCGGAGCGAGAAGCAACTCGCGCGGCCCCCCGCTGCCCCTGCGGTGCCACCGCACCAGGCGTTCGCCGCGCGCCAGTTGCGCGACGAACTCCATGGTGGCGGTGCCGTCGTCGACGACCGTGATCCGGCGGGTGCGGACCAGGGAGAGGAGCAGCTGCACGTACCGGGAGAACGGGTCCCCGATCACTATCCGGTCGGCCTTGCGGATCAGCCCCGTCAGGGCGCGCAGGGCCTTGAAGGGCGCGCCCCTCTCCCCGCGCGCCTCCTGCCAGCGGACGGTGATGCCCTCGTCGCGGGCCAGCTCCGCCATCCTGCGCAGCTGTCCGCGCGACATCGGGTCGACCGGGGGGAGGATCACCACCGTGGTGCCTGATCCTCCCCGGGCGTGGGTCCACTCCAGGACGTTCAGGAGCTGGACCGGGCTCTCGACGAAGGCGAGGTTCACCGGTCGGCCCGTCAGACCGCGACCGGCTCGGCGGCCGACGCGTTCTCGCCCTCGGCGACGACGCCCGCGACCCGGCGGAGCTTCTTCATCGGGCCGAGCTCCGACTCGTAGACCTTCTTGACGCCGTCACCGAGCGACGCCTCGATGGTGCGGATGTCACGGACGAGGCGGGTGAGGCCCTGCGGCTCGACGGACGCGGCCTGGTCGGAGCCCCACATGGCCCGGTCCAGGGTGATGTGGCGCTCGACGAAGGTGGCGCCGAGCGCGACGGCGGCGAGCGTCGTCTGCAGGCCGGTCTCGTGGCCGCTGTAGCCGATCGGCACGTTGGGGTACTCCTGCTGGAGGGTGTTGATGACCCGCAGGTTGAGCTCCTCGGCCTTCGCCGGGTACGTCGATGTGGCGTGGCAGAGCAGGATGTTGTCGCTGCCGAGGACCTCGACCGCGTGCCGGATCTGCTTCGGCGTCGACATGCCGGTGGAGAGGATGACCGTGCGGCCGGTCGCGCGCAGCGCGCGGAGCAGCTCGTCGTCGGTGAGGGAGGCGGAGGCCACCTTGTGCGCGGGGACGTCGAACTTCTCGAGGAAGGCGACGGCCTCGGTGTCCCACGGGGAGGCGAACCAGTCGATGCCGCGCTTGGCGCAGTGCTCGGCGATCGCGGTGTACTCGTCCTCGCCGAACTCGACGCGGTGGCGGTAGTCGATGTACGTCATGCGGCCCCAGGGGGTGTCGCGCTCGATGTCCCACTGGTCGCGCGGGGTGCAGATCTCCGGGGTGCGCTTCTGGAACTTCACCGCGTCGCAGCCGGCTTCGGCGGCCACGTCGATGAGGGCGAGGGCGTTCTCGAGGTCGCCGTTGTGGTTGATGCCGATCTCGCCGGTGACGTAGACGGGGTGGCCGGGTCCGGCGGTGCGGGTGCCGAAGGTGCGCAGGCGGGAGGTGCTGCTCATGGTGGTGCTTCCTTACTTGGTGGGGGCGTTGGCGGATTCGGTCGAGAGGGTGGGTCCCAGCAGCCAGGCCGCGATCTCGCGGATGGCACCGGAACCGCCGGGGTTGGTGGTCACGGCACGCGCTGCGGCGCGCACCGAGTCGTGGGCGTTCGCGACGGCGACGGGCCAGCCCGCCAGACCGAAGCAGCCCAGGTCGTTGACGTCGTTGCCGACGTACAGCACCCGGTCGGGCGCGAAGGACTGCTCCTCGCACCACTGCTTGAGTGCCAGGTCCTTGCGGTCGATGCCGTGCAGGACGGGAACCTGGAGCTTGCGGGCACGGGCGGCGACGACCGGGTTCTGTTCCGTGGAGAGGATCAGGAGCGGTACGCCTGCCCGGCGCAGGGCGGCGATCCCGAGGCCGTCGCCCCGGTGCACGGCGACGATCTCGCGTCCGTCGGAGTCGATCAGGACGCGGTCGTCGGTCTGCGTGCCGTCGAAGTCCAGGACGACCGCGTCGATGTCGGCCAGGGCGGGCAGCGGCGAGGGGTCGAGGAGCGGCGCCAGGGCGCGGGCGCGTGCCAGGTCGTGCGGGTCGTCGATCTCCAGGACCCGCGCGGGGTCGGTGGGGACGAGCGCGGTGTGTCCGAAGAAGCGGTGGCGGTGGGTGCGGAACCCCTCGACGTCCATGGCGTAGGCGGCCCCGGTCTCCAGGTAGTCCTGGGGCCGGTCCTGCCGGCGGGGGCGTACGGCCTTGTCGTGGTTGACGCCGTACGTGTCGTCCTCGACGGGGCTGCCGTCCCGCCACACGAAGCCGTGGAAGGGAGCGACGGTGACCGCGGTGTCGGCACCCTCGCGGGCCACCGCTGCGGCGACGCCGTCGATGTCCTCACGCGTGATGAAAGGGCTCGTGCACTGGACGAGGAGCACCACGTCGGCCTTCCGGCCGTGAGCCGCCGTCTCGTAGCTGTGCAGGGCGTGCAGGACAGCGGCCTCGCTCGTCGCGGTGTCACCGGCGATGGCCGCGGGGCGCTGGACGCAGTGCAGCCGGGCGCTCTCCCCCAGCGCCTCCCCGGCGGCCTTCGCCGCGTCCGCGATCGCCGGGTCGTCGGTCGTCACGACGACGTCCGTGACCTCGGGTGAGGCCAGGCAGGCCCGGACGGCACGGGCGACGAGCGGTACGCCGCCGACCCGGGCGAGGTTCTTGGCCGGCACTCCCTTCGATCCGCCGCGGGCGGGGATCACGGCGAGCACGGTGGGTGGCGGGGTCATGGTTGCTCCTGAATCAGTGGTCACAGCTCGCCCATCCGTCGGATCACGGGGGCGACCCGCTGGACGCCGTGGCGGTAGGCGCCACGCGCCGCGTTGCGTACGGTCTCGCGCACCGCGCCCCGGACCCTGCCGGTCTCCCTGGGGGTGACGGCGCCGGGGAGCGGACGCCCGTCGGGGCCGAGGTGGTGGCGGGCGAGGATGCCGGGGAGGTACCCGGGCGCGGTGGCCGGTGTGTAGTAGGGGATGAGCGGGGGGAGCGCGTCGGCCGCGAGCAGTTCGCCGACGCGGGAACGGGCGGTGTCGTAGGCGCGGGCGTAGGTGCCGTCGGCGGCGACGCCCTGGCCCGCCACCCACTCGGCGTCGGGTTCCGGGCGCATGCCGCCGTCGAGGTGGTCCCAGGAGGTGATCAGCCCGGAGCCGATGAAGTGGTGGTTGCCCAGCACCTCGCGGACCCCGAGGTCGGAGAGGATCGCCGTCGGGATGCGCCGGTGCAGGGATTCGAGGGCGGCGGTGGAGGAGACCGTGACCAGCAGGTCGGTGCGGTCCAGGACCTCGCCCATGTGCCCGTACACCAGGCGGAAGTTGGGCGGCAGGCCGCCGGGCAGCCGCTCCGCCAGGCGCTGGTAGGGCAGTTCCTCGATGTGCGTGGTGTGCTCGCCCGGCTTGGAGCGCAGCTTGAGCAGTACCTCGCGGCCCGGGTGCAGCCGGGCGTGCTCGACGAGCCGGCGCAGGAGGTAGGTGCGTTCGGCCCGGGTGGCCGGCACGGACGGTTGCGCGGCGAACACCACGGTGTCGCGGCCTTCCTCGGGCCGGTGCGGCTCACCGCCCAGGAACGGCAGTGCGGCCTCGGTGACCGAGGAGGCGTCGGCGCCGACCCCTTCGTACACGGCGCGGAAACGCTCGGCGTCGTGACGGGAGTTGGCGAGGACGACATCGGCGCCGTGGCGCAGCAGCAGCCCGTCTGCGAGCTTCTCGTAGACGACACCGACGTACCCCGTGACGACGACCGGCCTGCGGGGCAGGCCGAGCGCGGCCAGGCCGTGCAGCATCGCCTGGACGGCGCCGCCCACGAGGGCGAGGACCACGAGGTCGAACCCCTCGTCCCGCACGGTGTGCAGGAACTCGACCGCCGTCACCTCACGCACCCGGTCCGTGTCCACACCGACCTCGCCCACCTCGGCGAGCTGCCGGGGTGTCGGGGTGGCCCGTCCGCGCAGCAGCAGTCCGGTGACCTCGGCGGGGCGCTCCTGAGCGCCCGCGGTGAGGCGGTGCGCGGTCAGCGCGCCCCACTTCCACCGGGTGTCGGAGTCGGCGAGGACGGCGACCCTGAGAGCCGGGGCGGCGGCTGTTGCGTTGTCGGCCGGATCAGCCGAATTCCTGGAACGTGGAGGCACGTCCTAGAAGCTAGGAAGGCATTGCGATGGAGAACCCAACGCAGGGGCAACAGATGGTTAACAGCCCACCGACGGTTGAATATCCGGCCCTTTCCGCAGGGTTTTCACCTCGGCTCGGAGGGCGGGATTCAGGCCGGTTTACGGATCCGCCACAGTCCGTTCATCTTCCGTCCTTTCCGGGGACAAGCCGCATGACAGGCCCGCGCCTAGCGTGATCGATGTGGTTAAGCTCTCCGTCATCGTGCCGTTCTTCAACGTGCAGACATACGCGCCCGACACCCTCAGAAGCCTGCGTGCGAACGCCCGCAAGGATTTCGAGTTCATCCTCGTGGACGACTGTTCCACCGACGGGACGGCCGACATCCTGAACCGCGCGCGGGACGACATCCCAGGGGCGGTCGTCATCAGGCACGAGAAGAACGGCGGGCTCGCGACCGCGCGGAACACCGGTCTGGACGCCGCGAGCGGTGAGTTCATCACCTTCCTGGACGGCGACGACTGGCTCGCCCCCGGTTACTACGAGCGGCTGCTCGCCTCCGCGGAGGATCTGGGGTGCGACTTCGTCCGCGCCGACCACGTGCAGGTCACCGGCAGGGCACGGACCGTGCACCGGGTTCCGCACGGGCTGCGGGGCGTCCCGTTCAGCCCGCGCGCCGCGATCCTCCCGCCCGACCGCACCACGTCGGTCGACTACCCGTACGCCTGGGCCGGCATCTACCACCGCCGTCTCGCCGACCGGGGGCTGCTGCACTTCACGGACGGCCTTCGGACGGCCGAGGACCGGCCCTGGATCTGGAGGCTGCACCGGGAGGCGGAGTCCTTCGCCGCCGTCGGACTGCTCGGGGTCTTCTACCGGCGCGGTGTCGCCTCGTCGCTGACCCAGATCGGCGACGTGCGGCAACTCGACTTCATCAAGGCCTTCGACCAGGTCATCGAGGAGACGTCCCGGGACCCCGAGGCGGACAGACTGCTGCCGAAGGCCATCCGGACGTACGCGGCCGTCATGGCACACCACCTCGACTCCATCGAGAGGTTCGAGCCGCCCGTGGCGCGCAAGCTGCGCTCCATGAGCGCGGCCGCCCTCCAGCGGCTGCCGCAGGACCTCCTCAGCAACACCCTCGACTCACTCGGCGACCAGCGTGCGGCACGGCTCCGCAGGCTCCGTCGCCGTACGGTCCCCGCGCGGACCGTTCCCTCCGTCACCACAGGAGCAACCGCCTGATGTCCGGCCGCAGTTCCACCCAGCTCTTCTTCGCCTGCTCGCAGTACGCCGCCGCCACCGTCACCGCGGCCATCAGGGCGGGCCAGTTCGGCCCCCGCGACGAGCACCGCCGGATCCTGGTCGTCAGCGACACCTCGTACGCACCGGAGGTGGGAACGCCGCTCGACCGGATGGACGGATTCGAGTGCCTGCGACCCGAGTTCGACACCGTGCTCTCCTGGAACGAGTTCATCCACCCCTTCCACCCGGCGGGCTGGTTCCCCCGTGAACAGGACACCCTGCTCTGGGAGCGGTACCTGCGCCTCGCCTGGGACATCGGCGACGGCCCCGTCGAGATCGCCTGCGAGTCCATCCAGGCGAACCCCTCGAACGCGGTGGCGAAGATCTTCGGCGAGAGCCCCGTACACGTGTACGCGGACGGCCTGATGAGCTACGGACCGACCCGGAGCAAGATCGACCCGCTGATCGGCACCCGGGTGCAGCGGCTCCTGCACCTGGACCTCGTCCCGGGTCTGCGGCCGCTGCTGCTCTCCGAGTTCGGCGTCGAGGCGGAGGTCGTCCCGACGGCCGAGTTCCTCAAGGTCCTCTCCGACCTCGCGGACTCGGCACCGGAGTTCGCCACGGGCCGGGGCCAGGAGGCCCCCGCGCTGCTGCTCGGCCAGTACCTGTCGGCGATCGAGGTCCTCACGCCCGCCGAGGAGGAGGACCTCCATGTCCGGATGCTGCGCGGCGCCGTCGCCCTCGGCCACCGGGACATCGTCTTCAAACCGCACCCCTCCGCCCCGGCGGGGTGGTCCCGCGTCCTGGAGGAGGAGGCGGAGCGGCTGGGCGCCGAATTGACCGTGCTGGACGCCCCGGTGATCGCGGAGGTGGTCTACCAGCGGCTGAACCCGGCCCTCGTCGTCGGCGCGTTCTCCACCGCCCTGCTCACCGCGGCCGCCTTCTACGGCCTCCCCGTGGCCCGGCTGGGCACGGACATCCTGCTCAGCGGCCTGGTGCCGTACCAGAACAGCAACCGGGTGCCGGTCACCATCGTCGACACGCTGTTGCCGGACCTGGACGACACCGCGGCGGTCACCGCGTGGAGCATGCCGGACGAGACGACGGTCCAGGCGGAACTCACCGGGCTCGTCACGGCTGTCGGCTTCGCCATGCAGCCGAAGATCTATCCGGAACTGCGCCCCTCGGCCGAGGTGTTCCTCGCCGCGCAGCCCGCGTCCGTCCGGGACCGCTACTTCAGGCGGCGCCGGCTGACCGCGCTCGCCCTGCCCGGGGCGCTGCCCTCCCAGCTCGACTTCATCCCCCGCAACCCCACCGTGCGCCGTTTCGCACGGCAGGCCCGCACCTGGCAGCGCGCGGCGAGCCGCCGCATGCCGGGAGCCCGCCGGGTCAACGGCAGCTGAAGCCAACCAGTGACCGTACGTCTTCCCGGGGGGAAGACCGTGGAAGACGTGGAAGGACCACCCGACGTGACGAGCGCGATACCGCTGCCGGCCGAGGCGGCGGTACCCAGCACCCGGGCCTCGCGGCCCGCCGACGCGGCCACCGCCGACGCCTCCGCACCGCGGACCCCCGCACCCAGGGCGAAAGGGCGTCTGCGCGCCCTCGACGGGCTGCGCATCCTGGCGGCCCTGATGGTCTGCCTCTACCACTACGCGGGGAAGAACGGCACGGTCGCCGAGTCGTGGGGCCAGTCGCCCGGCCTGAAGTTCCCCACCCTGTCGGCGGCCGCGACGTACGGCTGCCTCGGCGTGCAGCTCTTCTTCATCATCAGCGGCTTCGTGATCTGCATGAGCAGCTGGGGCCGCAGCCCGGGAGACTTCTTCCGTTCCAGGGTCGCCAGGCTCTATCCCGCCTACTGGGCGGCGATCGTGATCATCACCGCGGCCGCCGTGCTGCTCCCCGTGGTGGTCCACCCGCTGCGGCCCGACGAGCTCCTCGTCAACCTCACCATGCTCCAGCAGCCGATGGGCGTGGACCGGGTCCTGGGAGTGTGCTGGACGCTCTGGGTGGAGATGCGGTTCTACCTGCTGTTCGCCGTCTTCGTGGTCTGGCGGGGCGTGACCTACCGCCGGGTGGTCGTCTTCTGCGTCGCATGGACGTTCGCCGGCGTCTTCGCCCGGATCGCACAGACACCGCTCACCGACGCCCTCGTGATGCGGGACCACGCGCCGTACTTCATCGCGGGGCTCGCCTTCTACCTGATCCACCGCTACGGCAGTGATCTCCTGCTGTGGGGGATCGTGCTGACCAGCTGGCTCCTGGGCCAGCGCTATTCGGTCACCGCGCTGTGGCACCCCGGCATGGAGGGGGACTTCGCCCGCTCCCCCTACGTCATCCAGGCGATCGTCACCCTTGCGTTCATCGCGGTGGCCGCGGTGGCCCTGGGCTGGCTGAACTGGGCGAACTGGCGCTGGCTGACGGTCGCGGGCGCGCTCACCTACCCGTTCTACCTGCTGCACGAGCACCTGGGCTGGTTCGCGATCCGCGTCATGAACCGCGCGCTGCACCTGCCGCCGTACGTGACGCTGGCCGCCTCGGTGACGTCCATCCTGCTCCTGGCCTACCTTCTCCACCGCCTGGTGGAGAAGCCGATCGGCCCCCGCCTGAAGCGGGCCATGGCGGCCCAGGCGGCCCAGATCCCGTTCCGCGAGCGCCTGGGCTGAGCCGGGGCACGCCTGTCACACCACCGTGTCCATGACGCCGTTGGACGGCGGGGATGTTGGAACGCGGGTGGACCTCTGGACCGAAACCGCCCCGGAAGACGTAGCAGGGCGCTTCGGGACCGCGCTCCAGGAAGGGGCACAAGCCCCGAGAAGGGCTGATGGAGACGGCTCTCCGGCCTCCGCAGCTCTTCTTTCGACTATCACGCCACTGTGATCGGAAGCCCCGCCGACTGTCTCGGCGGGGCTTGCGATCTGCTGCGTCCACACCCGGCATCGGCGCTCACACACTCATCGCCCAGGGCCTGGCCGGCCAGCCGAGAACATGGGGGTGGCCAACGAGTTCACCCTGGTGCGCCGCGCCCTGACGACGGAGGAACTGACGGCTCTGCGCACCCGGAACGCCGACCCGGGGACGGCGACGACCGCACGGCTCCCCTTCGAGACCGTGACGGCGTCGGGCTACGCCCGCATGTGAGGCGGCGCGGTGGCGGCGAGGCATGCCTGGCCCGCCGTCACCGCGCGCCCCGGCCCGGTCACCTCACCCCGTACCGCGCCTCGATCCCCGCGACGACGATCCGCAGGCCGTCCTCGAAGCGTTCGTCGTAGTTCGTGAAGATCTCCGCGCCCGCCGCAGCCGCGAGCGGGTAGCGCCGCAGCCGCTCGGCCCGCTCCTCGACGTCGTATCCCTCGCGGCGCTCGTCGGGCATGGGCTTCACGCCCTGCTCCTCGGTGACGAAGCCCATCGTGTAGGCGTTCACCGTCGTACCCGCGCGCACCGCCTGCCACAGCTCGAACCCGGCGTCGACCATGGTGCGCAGGTGCGTCTCCAGCCCGTCGGCGTGGTCCGTGCCGGTGAACCGAGCACCGCTGTACACCTTGGCCCCGTCGCGGTAGCGCAGCAGGGCGCGACGCAGGGCACCCTGGTAGGCGGCCATCTGCTCCTGCCAGGTGCGGGGCGCGGGACCTGGCAGGTCCTCCGCGAGCATCCGGCGGTACATGACGGTGGCCATCTCGTCGAGCAGCGCCTGCTTGTCCTTGAAGTGCCAGTAGAGGGCGGGCGCCTTCACGTCCAGTTCACGGGCGATGGCACGCAGGGTGAGGCCGTCGAGGCCCACCTCGTTCAGCAGCTTGAGGCCCGCGTCGGCGACGCGCGCCCTGTCGATCTTCGTCGTACCCACCTTGACAACTTAACAGCGTTAAGCACACACTCCCAACCATGGAACTTAACAGCGTTAAGGAAACTGAGGTCCTGATCGTCGGCGCCGGGCCCAGCGGGCTCGCCCTCGCCTGCGACCTCGCGCGCCGCGGTGTCCGCGCCCTGGTCGCCGAACAGGCCTCCGGACTCTTCCCGGGATCCCGCGGCAAGGGCATCCAGCCCCGCACCCGGGAGGTGCTGGACGACCTCGGGGTCGGTGAGGCCGTACGGAAGCACGGCGGCCCGGCTCCCGTGGGGATGATCTGGAAGGGCGGCGAGCGGGAGGGCTCGTACGACATGTTCCGGCGCGCGGCGCCCACCGAGGCGGAGCCCTACGGCGAGCCCTGGGCGATGCCGCAGTGGCGGACCCAGGAGATCCTGCTCGGGCGGCTGCGCGAACTGGGCGGCGACGTCCACTTCTCGGCCGGCCTCACCGGCCTGACACAGGACGGCGACGGGGTCACCGCGCGGCTGGCCACGGGAGAGGTGCGCGCCTCGTACCTGGTCGCGGCGGACGGCGGACGCTCCACGGTCCGCCGCGCACTCGGCATCACGATGGAGGGCGAGACCGTGGACCCCAAGTCCACGCTGGTGGCCGACATCAGGATCGCCGAGGCCGCCCTCGACAGGCTGAACTGGCACATCTTCCTGCCGGAGGAAGGCATGCTCACCCTGTGCCCGCTGCCCGGAACCGCCGACTTCCAGTTGGTGGCCCAGATCCAGGAGGGGACGCCCGACACCACACCGGAGGGGGTGAGGGCGCTCGTCGCGGCCCGCACCCACCTGAGCGGGGAGGACGTCACCGAGGTCCGCTGGTCGTCGGATTTCAGGCCGCGCGCCGCGCTCGCCGACCGCTTCCGCGAGGGCAGGGTCTTCCTCGTCGGCGACGCCGCGCACGTCCATTCCCCGGCCGGCGGCCAGGGGCTCAACACCAGCGTCCAGGACGCCTACAACCTGGGCTGGAAGCTGGGCCAGGTACTGCGGCACGGCGCGCCCGCCGCACTGCTGGACACCTACGAGCAGGAACGCCGCCCGGTCGCCGCCGAGATGCTGGGCCTGTCGACGCGCATCCACCGCGGGGAGCAGGAACGCGGCGCCGCGGCGCAGCAACTGGGCCTCGGCTACCGCGAAGGACCGCTGGCGTGCGGCAGGGCGGGGCTCCTGGAGGCCGGCGACCGGGCACCGGACGGACCGGGCGGCGAAGGCGGGCGCCTGTTCGACGTCTTCCGGGGGCCGCACTTCACCCTGCTCGCGGTGGGCACGGACACCCCGCTCCCCTCGCACGACGGCCCCCTGCTGCGTGCCTGGCGGACGGAGACGGCCGGCGACGCCTACGGCAGGGGCCTCTTCCTCGTCCGGCCCGACGGCTACATCGGCTGGGCCGGCGAGGACACATCGGGGCTCGCGGAGTACGCGGCAGGACTGGGCCTTGACCTCGACTTTGCTTGAGGTCCTACGGTCCAGGGCATGGACTACTCACACGACGACGCGGGACTCGCACGCCAGCCGATCGGCTACTGGAGCTGGGCGGCCCACAAGGCGGCCGTGACCCACATCAGGACCGCGCTGGCCGGACTCGGCCTGACCCAGCCCCCCTGGTGGGTCCTCAACCAGCTCGTCGACGCGGACGAACGGGGCCGCCCCCGCGCCGAGGTGGTGGCGACACTCCGCGGCTACCTGGACGTCGGAGACGCACTGGAACCCGAGATCGACACCCTGGCGGCCCGCGGCCTGGTCACCGAGACCCCGGACACCCGCCTGCGGCTCACCGCCGAGGGGCACGCCCTGCGGGCCGAGGCGGCCGAACGGGTCGGCCGCGCGATCGCCGACATCCACGCGGGCATCACGGACGAGGAGTACGTCGCCGCGCTCAAGGTCCTCCAGCGGATGATCCACAACGTGGGGGGCACCGCGTGGCACCACTGAGCGCCACCGCCGGAAGGCTCAGACCCCGCTGACCGACAGCTTGGCCGCGAACCCCAGGAACAGCACACCGGCCAGCGAGGTCGCCCCCGCCGACAGCCGCTTGCGGCGCCGGAAGGCCGTGGCCAGGCGCGTACCGCTGAATATCAGCGTCGAGAGGTAGAGGAAGCTCCCGATCTGCAGCAGCGTGCCCAGCACCAGGAAGGACAGCGCCGGGTAGGCGTAGTCCGGATCGACGAACTGCACGAAGAAGGAGATCAGGAACAGGATCGCCTTCGGGTTGAAGATGCTGACCACCAGCGCCCGCCGGTAGGGGTGCTCCTTCCCGCCCGGGCGGGCGGCGGCGTCCTCCGGGGCGTCCGCCAGCTCGGCCACCCGCTGGTGCCGCTCGCGCCACATCGACACGGCTGCCCGCATCATGCCGATCGCCATCCAGGTCAGATAGCCCGCACCGGCGTACTTGACGATCGCGAAGAGCAGCGGCGTCGTCTGCAGGAGGGAGGCGGCGCCCAGCGCCGACAGCGTCATCAGCACCGTGTCGCCGGTCCACACCCCGGCCGCGGCCACATAGCCGGTACGCACCCCTCGCCGGGCGGCGACGGAGAGCACGTAGAGCGAGTTGGGCCCCGGGAGCAGGATGATCAGCACCAGGCCGGCGAGATAGGTCGGAAGATCGGTGACACCTAGCATGAACGGAGTGTCGCACGCGGCTACGACACTCCGTCCAGGTGGTTCACATGGCGGAAATCAGGAAGCGGCCGCGGCCGACTGCCCCACGAGGCCGGCGTACACGATGATGTTGTCCGGCCGGTGGCCGTCCTCCAGTTCACCGCCACAGGTGATGAGGCGCAGCTCGGGTCCGGCGGTGTCCCCGTAGACCTTGCCGGTCGGGAACGTGTCCTTGTCGACCTGCTCCAGCTCCCTTACGGCGAACACCGCCCGGTTCCTCAGAACGCGTCCGTCGGGACGTACGCCCCCCAGACCTCCCGCAGCGCGTCGCAGACCTCGCCCACCGTGGCCCGCGCCTTGAGGGCGTCCTTCATCGGGTACAGCACGTTGTCCGTGCCCTCCGCCGCCTTCTTCAGCTCCGAGAGCGCGGCGTCGACGGCCCCCTGGTCGCGCTCGGCACGGAGCTTCGCGAGGCGGGCGGCCTGCTGGGCCTCGATCGCCGGGTCGACACGGAGCGGTTCGTAGGGCTCCTCCTCGTCGAGGCGGAAGCGGTTGACGCCGACGACGACGCGCTCGCCGCTGTCCGTCTCCTGGGCGATGCGGTACGCGCTGCGCTCGATCTCGCCCTTCTGGAAGCCCTGCTCGATGGCGTCGACCGCGCCGCCCATGTCCTCGACCCGCTGCATCAGTTCGAGAGCCGCCGCCTCGACGTCGTCCGTCATCCTCTCGACGACGTAGCTCCCCGCGAAGGGGTCGACGGTGGCCGTCACGTCCGTCTCGTACGCCAGTACCTGCTGGGTGCGCAGGGCGAGGCGGGCGGACTTGTCTGTCGGCAGGGCGATCGCCTCGTCGAAGGAGTTGGTGTGCAGCGACTGCGTGCCCCCGAGGACCGCGCCGAGGCCCTGCACGGCGACCCGGACCAGGTTGACCTCGGGCTGCTGGGCGGTGAGCTGGACCCCGGCCGTCTGGGTGTGGAAGCGCAGCATCAGGGACTTGGGGTTCTTCGCCCCGAACTCGTCCCGCATGACCCTGGCCCAGATCCTGCGCGCGGCACGGAACTTGGCGACCTCCTCGAGGATGGTCGTCCGCGCGACGAAGAAGAAGGAGAGCCGCGGCGCGAAGTCGTCCACGTCCATGCCCGCCGCCACGGCGGTACGGACGTACTCGATGCCGTCGGCCAGGGTGAACGCGATCTCCTGCGCGGGCGAGGCGCCGGCCTCGGCCATGTGGTAGCCGGAGATCGAGATGGTGTTCCACTTCGGGATCTCGGCCCTGCAGTACTTGAAGATGTCGGCGATCAGCCGCAGCGAGGGCTTCGGCGGGAAGATGTAGGTGCCGCGCGCGATGTACTCCTTGAGCACGTCGTTCTGGATGGTGCCCGTCAGCCGGTCGGCGGCGACCCCCTGCTCCTCGGCGACGAGTTGGTAGAGCAGGAGCAGCAGCGCGGCGGGAGCGTTGATGGTCATCGAGGTGGAGACCTCGTCCAGCGGGATGCCGCCGAAGAGGATCCGCATGTCGTCGATCGAGTCGATGGCCACACCCACCTTGCCGACCTCGCCGGAGGCGATGGGCGCGTCGGAGTCGTGTCCCATCTGGGTGGGCAGGTCGAAGGCGACGGACAGTCCGGCCGTGCCGTTGGCGATCAGCTGCTTGTAGCGGGCGTTGGACTCGGTGGCGGTGCCGAATCCCGCGTACTGGCGCATCGTCCACGGCCTGCCCGTGTACATCGAGGGGTAGACCCCGCGGGTGAAGGGGAACGAGCCCGGTGCCCCGAGTTTCTCCTCGGCCCGCCAGCCGTCGAGCGCCTCCGGTCCGTACACCGGCTCGATGGGCAGTCCCGACTCGGACTCACGCGTCATGTGCTGTGCCTCCCGTACAGGCTACTTCGCGGTAACACCCTCGCGCCGGACTCTAGCCGGGGCGCGCGCCCCTGCGGGGGACCCGTGCTGGGAGGTTCCTCACAGCGGGGCGCGCACGGACGCGGAGGCTCCTTCCCGTGCGGGGATTCGGCAACCGGGCGGAGCGGGAATCCGTCCCATGAGGTGTCCGGATGAGATGTCCGGGCCGCGCGGGGACGACCGGCGCGGCCGGACGCCGGTGAGGCGGATCCAGGGGGCAGTGGATGGGACGCGTACGGAAGAACGGGCGTTCGCGCGGGATGCGTCCGGTGGCGGCCGCCGCCCTCGGTGTGCTCGCGCTCGCCACACTCACCGCGGGGTGCAAGGTGGAGACGACGGGAACCGCCGGACCCGGGACGGGTACGGGAGCCGCCACCGCGAAGCCGGTGACCCGCCCCGCGGACGACGCCAAGGCCGGCGGGGACGGGACCGGTCCCACCGCCGCCCCCTCGCCCGCACCGAGCGTGCGGCCTGATCCGGAGGCCCGCACGCTGATGTCACCCGGCGACCGGGGCGGACAGGTCCGGGAACTCCAGGCGAGACTGCGCCAGATCGGGCACTTCGACCGCAGCCCGACGGGTTACTACGGCACGGTCACCGAAGCCTCCGTGCGCTCCTTCCAGGGCAAGCGGGGCCTGGACAGGACGGGCAGGACCGACGCCGTCACCTGGGACCGGCTGCTCGCGATGACACGGGAGCCGACGGCGATGGAGCTCGACCCGCCGACCACCCTGCCGGTGGCGAAGCCGGACCCGCGCTGCCTCACGGGCCGGGTGATGTGCATCAGCAAGAACAGCCGCACCCTGTCCTGGATGGTCGACGGGCGGGTCCTGATGTCGATGGACGTGCGGTTCGGCTCGCAGTACACGCCGACCCGTGAGGGTGCCTTCTCGGTGTACTGGAAGTCCCGGCACCACGTCTCGACCCTGTACGACTCCCCCATGCCGTACGCCATGTTCTTCAGCGGCGGTCAGGCGGTGCACTACTCCTCCGACTTCGCGGCCCGCGGCTACACCGGTGCCTCGCACGGCTGCGTGAACGTCCGCGACGAGGGGAAGATCGCCTCGCTCTACGCCCAGGTGCGCGAGGGCGACAAGGTGGTCGTCCACTGAGCCGTCCCCCGGGCGTCAGCCGAGCCGCCCACCGGATCGTCGCCCGGGCGTCAGCCGGGCAGTCGTCCGGGCGCCCGCCGAGCCGGCCCCTGGTCGTCAGCCGAGCAGTCGTCCGGGCGGGGCGTCCACGAGTCGTCCGCTCGTCCACCGGGGCCGGACGGGAAAGGGGCGCGGGCGGGACCGGGGGAACGTGTCCCACCCGCGCCGGGTTGCGCCGAGCCGAAGGTACGGGGGGAACCCCGGCTCGTTGCGCGGCCGATGACCAGTCGGCACTCAGTACTGCGCCGGATCGCGCGATAGCGTTACAGGAACCGCGTCTGCCCAGGTCAGGGCGTTACTGACACGAGTGCGGGCATGTGCCCAGCCGCCGGCTCGGGGACGTCTCCGTCCTGACCCGACGCGTCCTGCGGACTCCCGGGGGACGGCGTGCTGAAGGTGATCGAGGGCAGTGCGCCCCCGCCCTCCCCGCCGTCCTTCCCGCCGTTCTCCCCGTCGTCGCCGCCGTTGCCCTTCCCGTCGTCCCGGCCGCCCTCGCCGTCCCCGTCGCCGGGCCCCAGCATGCGGTCGCAGAAGCGGTCCAGGTTCCGCCTGCCCCCGGCCAACACGAGGAGCCGGCGCTCCTCCTCCCGGCTCAGGGTGTCCGCACGATAGGCGCGGCAGGCGGCCAGTGACCTCCGGTACGCCTCGGCGGCGCCCCCCGGCTTCGTGCCGGTGTCCGGCGCGCCCTCAGGGGCCGCGCCACGGCCGGGGTCCTGGCGGCCGGTCGCCGTGTCGTCGCCCGGCCCCGGCCCTGTCGGCGCGCCGCCCCCGGCCCCGTCGGCCCCGCGCCCGGGGGCCCTGGAGGAGTCGGGCGCTCCGGAGGGGGCGGAGGGCGGCGGCGACGGGGCCACGGGGTCCGGGACCTCGACGCCGAGTTCCTCGGGGGACGCCGCCGCCGACACCGACGTGGCGGGAGCGGGCGAGCCGTGACCGCCGAAGGGCGCGGGGAGCATGCCCGTACCGGCGGCGACCGCCACCCCGCCGAGCGCGCACCCCGCGATCGACACGGCGAGCCCGTACCGCACCGGACGGGTCCATCGGGACCGCCGCCTGACCGGGGCCGTGGGCGCCACCCCGATCCGCACGGTGTGCAGGGCTTCCGGCTGCCCGGTACCGGTCTCCGAGACCGCCGCATCCGGCCGCCGGGCGCCTCGGGGGGCCTCCCGGAACGCGGCCATGACCGCTGCCTCACCCGGCAGTTCACCACCTGCGGGTCCGGGGGTGCGCAGCACCCGCAGCGCCGCCTCCAGGCGCCGGATCTCCTGGCCGGCGTGGTCGTCGACAGCCTCCACGGACTCGCCACGGAGCAGCCTTTCCGCCAATTCCGCGTCGAGCCACGCCTGTTGCTCGTCGGCCATCACATGTCCTTCTGCGTCCACGGACGCGAATGCGTCACACCGGCGGGCGCCACCGCGCCCTGTCGGCCGGGGCGTTGCTGGGGAACCGCCCCCAGCTCCGGGGCCGCCGGAGTCCCCTCCTCCGTACCATGATCGGCGCCGACCATCTCGGCGAGCCGCTTCAGCCCTCGGTGAGCCGCTGTCCGGACGGCGCCCGGACGCTTCCCGAGGGTCCTGGCCGCGCTCTTCGCGTCGAGGCCGACCACCACGCGCAGTACGACCGCCTCGGCCTGGTCCTGGGGCAGTTGAGCGATCAGGGACATGGCGCGCCCCGTGGCAAGCGACTCCAGGGCCTCGCCCGCCGTGTCGGACTCGGCGGGCTCGCCCGCCAGCTCGCTCTCGTCGCCGCCGATCGCCGGACGCCTGCCCCTCATCCGTATGTGGTCGAGCGAGCGGTTGCGCGCTATCCGGGCCGCCCACCCGCGGAACCGGTCGGCGTCCCCGCTGAACCGGCCGAGGTCGCGCGCGATCTGCAGCCAGGACTCGGACGCCACGTCCTCGGCGTCCGCGTCACCGACCAGCGTCCGTATGTAACCCAGCAGCCGTGGGTGCACGGCGCGGTACACAGTGCGGAAGGCGTCCTCGTCCCCCGCCTGCGCCGCGAGCACCGCGGCGGTCAGCTCCGCGTCGTCCCCCAGCACTCCCTCAACCCGCCCTGCTGATCCGAATCGTAGCTGGTCACCGCTACTGCGCCACCCTGCGCGACTCAGCACGCTACGTGCTCGGGTGGTACCTCGTCCATGACTTGTCCAACCTGCAACTTCCACTCGGCCCTGTGCGGTGTGACAGAAAGCGCGGTCATGACGCTGAGATGAGTACGGGGTCGCTCGCGACCCTGTGGAAGACGGCCGGGGCCTCTCCTGTGGGGGGTGGCGGCCCCGGTCGTCGTTCCCCTCTCTCACCGGCTCGGCCCGAACCGCCGTACGCGGGCGCGGACATGCCGGAGGCCGCCACCCCTCGCGAGTGCGCGAGGAGGAGCGGCCTCCCTGACGGCGGCTGAGCCCCCGGAACGGCGTCAGCCGACGGCGGGCGTCACCTGGCCGGACTGGGCCTCGGCGGCTCCGCCCTCCCGCACGACCGTGCCGGAGGCCGCGGCCCCGCGCGGGGCCCGCAGCAGGAAGAAGGCCAGCACGGCGGCCAGGAAGGTCAGCGCCGCGGCGACGACCAGGCAGAGGTGCATGCCGTCGAGGAAGGAATCCCCGACGGCGGCCCACACCCGTCCGGCCTCGGCACCCATGGGGACGCTGCCCGCGCCCCCGATTCCGCCGGCCTCCACGGCCGCCTCGACCCGGGCGCCGGTGGCGTCGGACACCCCGGCCTCGACGAGGTGACCGGGCAGCGCGCTCACGGCGCGGCTCGTGAGCAGCGCGCCGAGGACGGCGGGGCCGAGGGCTCCGCCCACCTGCCGGAACGCGTTGTTGCCCGCGGCCGCCATACCGGCGAGCCGGTGCGGGACGGAACTGACGGCGGTCGCGGTCATCGGCGCGGTGACCAGGCCCATGCCGATACCGAGCAGGACCAGCCGCCAGGACAGCGCCCCGAAGGAGGTGTCGGCCTCCGCGCCCAGCAGGAACAGCAGTGACGCCGTCACCATCAGCAGCCCCGTGGTGATCATGAACCGTGCCGGGATCCGGTGCATGAGCCGGCCGGCCGGGCCGCTGACGACGAGGGACGCCCCGGTCACCAGCAGCATCCGCCAGGCGGCGTCGAGCGTGTCGAGGTGCTGGACCATCCCGAAGTACAGGCTGAGGACGAAGAAGAAGCCGATCAGCGCCATGAACGTCACCATCGCGACGAGCGTGGTCGCGGCGAAGCCCGGGCTGCGGAAGAGCGACAGGTCCAGCATGGGGCTCGCGGAGCGTCGTTCGACGAGCGCGAAGAGGAGACCGCTGATCACGGCCACGCCGAGCGCCAGCAGGACCTCGGTCTCACCGAAGGAGCCGGCCCCGCCCTCGATGACTCCGTAGACGAGCGCGGTGATGGCGAGTGCGGCGGTGATCTGGCCCGGCCAGTCGAGGCGCCGCCCGTGCGGGGCCCGGGAGTCCTCCAGGAGGCGTACGGCGATCGCGAACGCGATCAGCGCCACCGGGATGGGGGCGACGAAGATCCAGCGCCACTCGGTGTGGGAGAGCACGGTTCCGGCCAGGAGTCCGCCGCAGGCGAGAGCTCCGAGCAGGCACATCGCCCAGATGCCGATGTACTTGCCGCGTTCCCTGAAGTCCGGGACGGCGTGGCTGATGAGGGCGAGCGTGGTGGGCAGCAGGGCGGCGGCTCCGAGGCCGGAGAGCGCCTGCCCGATCCACACGGCCTGCACGGTGCCCGCGCCGAGCGAGGTGGCCGCGCCGGCCGCCGTCAGCAGCAGCCCCGCGAGGAAGACCTTCTTGCGTCCGTGGACGTCACCGAACACGCCCGCGGTCAGGATGAACGCGGCCATGGGCAGGACGAACGCGTCCGACACCCAGGACAGTTCGGAGGTCGAGGCGCCCAGCGCCTGCTGGACGGCGGGGAGGCTCACCGACACCGTCGTCACCGGCAGATAGGCGACGAAGACCCCGATGCAGGCCATGAGGATGGTGGCCCGCCGGTGGGGGGACGGCGGCCGCACGGGCACCGGGCCGCCGGGCGGGGTGGCCTGGCCGGGCACGGTGGCCGGACTGTTGTGGGGCACGGGGACAGCTCCTTCTGAGCATGAGGCTGCGTGGCCGGCCGCCCGGCGACTTCTGCACGCCGAGCCGGACCGCCGGGGCACCCGCCCGCGGGAAGTCCGCGGGCACGGGCCCGACGGCCTCACCGCGCGCGGCCCTCACGGGCGCGTGCGATGGTCCGTCCGATCGGAATCAGCCCGGCGTCGGCCCGCCGTCAGCAGGACGCGCGGGCGGGGTGCCGCGCTCCGCCCCGGCTGCCGCGGCGGAGCCGCGTGCTGCGAGTCGGGTACGGCGTACGGCGAGCGCCCGGCAGGGCACTTCCGACGCCGTGCGGCGCAGGGTCCGTACCCTCCGACCCGGGCCCGCTCCGGGGCTCCCTCGCCCTGGCCGTTCCGCGCGACGGCCGGCCGCGACTGATTCCGCCGAACAGTCTCGGTCAGGGCGCCGCGATCCGCCCACTCCAGCCGGTCGCGGCGGTAGAAACTGGCACATGGAACCGCATCAGGAGATATTCACTCCATGATTGACGCCGTCGACTCGCAGATCCTCCATTCCCTTCAGGTCGCCCCCAGGGCGCCGTTCCGCCTGATCGGCGAGGTCGCCGGGGTGTCCGAGCAGACGGTGGCGCGTCGTTTCCAGGCGCTGCGGCGCCGCGGCGTCGTGCGCGTCATGGGACTGGTGAACCCGGAGGTGCACGGGCGGGCGGCCTGGATCGCGCGGATCACCTGCCGCCCGGACCGGATCGACGCGGTGGCGGAGGCCCTGACCCGGCGTCCCGACGTGTCGTACGCGCACCTGGCCTCCGGCGGCGCGGAGATCATCTGCACCATCAACGCGCCGATCGCCGAGGATCACGGCCTCGACCTGCTGCCGCGCCGCCTGCAGCGCTCGTCAGGCGTCCTCGGCGTGGACATGGCTCTCATGCTGCACTCCTTCTCCGCGCCCTGGGCCCACTGGACCGGCTTCGGCCCACCGCTGAGCGAGGAGGCGGTGGCGCTGCTGACCTCGCACCGCACACCCTCCGGCATGGGTCCCCGGCCCACTTCGGCGCCGGTACCGCCGAAGGAGGAGGACGCGCCCCTGCTGGCCGCCCTCGCGGAGGACGGCCGTGCGAGCCTCGCCCGGCTCGCCCAGCTCACCGGCTGGTCGGCCAACCGGGTCGCACGCCGGCTCGAAACCCTGGAGGAGTCCGGGACCCTCTACTTCGACGTGGACCTGCTCTCCGAGCGGCTCGGCTGGAACCTCCAGGCCACGCTGTGGATGCGTACCGCGCCCGCGAGCCTCCACCCGGCCGGCACCGCCCTGGTCCGCCACCCGGAGGTCGCCTTCGCCGGAGCCCTCGCCGGCGAGCACAACCTCATGGCCATCGTGATCTGCACCGATGTGCAGGACTTCTACCGCTTCCTGACGACGGGCCTCGCCGCGACCCCCGGCATCGACGGTTACACCGTCAGCATCCGCGTACGGCAGTTGAAGCAGGCGGCCTCGCTCATCACCCAGGGGCGGCTGGTGCACTGGCCCGGCGGGTGACGAAGCGGCCGCGCGGCCCTCACGGAGTCCCGTCCTCCACAAGGTCGGAACCCGTGAAGGATCAGCGCGTCCCGCAACCGTCGTGGACGATCCGAACGCCTGGATGTCATGAACAGACCGCGCATGAACCGACCGCGCATGAACCGACCGCGCATGAACAGAACGCCCGTGAACAGACCGCGCACCGCCGGACCGCGCACGCGCAGGCCCCGCTCGCACAGGCCCCGCACGCACGGACCGCCCACGCACGGACCATGACCGTGGCCGGGAGCCCGCCACCGGCCACCACCCAGCAGGAGGACCAGTGGCACGAAGTTCCCGCACCACACGCTCGGCCGTCGTCGGCGTGGCCATGGCCTTCGCGGCCGCCGGCCTCCTCGGCACCCAGCCCGCGAGCGCCGCACCGGGCCAGGCCGTCGCAACGCAGCAGCTCAGCGCCGCGGCGTACCCGGAGGTCTCCCGCGCGGAGGTCCTGCGCCGCGCGGCGACCTGGCTCACCGCGAACAACGGCGGCCCGGTGCCGTACAGCCAGACCTCGGTCTGGCGCGACGGCTACCGGCAGGACTGCTCGGGCTACGTCTCGATGACCCTCGGCCTGTGGAAGTCCGGCCCCAACACCGTCGAGCTGGCGGGCAACCGGAGTCTGACCACACCGATCACCGTGGGCGGCCTGAAGCCCGGTGATCTGCTCATCGACGCGTCCGGCAGCAACACCACCCGTCATGTCGTGATCTTCGAGAAGTGGACCGACTCCTCGCACAGCTCCTACTGGGCCTACGAGCAGCGCGGCACGTACGGCACCACCCACCGCACGCTCACCTACGGGCTGAACTCGGGCAGCGAGTACAAGCCGTACCGGGCCGTGAACATCGCCGACGGCAGCACTCCGACGCCCCCGCCGTCCACCGGGACCTGGCCGGTGCTGAAGCAGGGCGCGACGGGCACGGACGTGAGGACCGCGCAGTACCTGCTGCGCGGCCGCGGCTACGGCCTGGACGTGGACGGCTCGTTCGGGAGCGACACCTACGCGAAGGTCAGGTCCTTCCAGAGCGCGGCCGGCCTGGAGGTGGACGGAGTCATCGGCCCCCTCACTTGGTCCGCACTGATCAGGACGGTCCACCTGGGGGCCACCGGCGACGCGGTGCGCGCCGCCCAGACCCAGCTCAACGCCCATGGCTCGGGCCTCGTGGTCGACGGCTCCTTCGGCACCGCGACCGACAGCGCGACCCGCGGCTTCCAGAGGTCCGAGGGACTCGAGGTGGACGGCTCGGTGGGTCCCATCACCTGGAAGGCCCTCGTCGGCAGCTGACGGTACGCGGCTCCGCGCGCGGCGCGCGGAGCCGTCGACGGGCCGGGTCTGGTGGCGTCACCCCGGGGAGAGGTCACCGGACCGCGCACGGCCACGTGCGCGGCGGGACATCACCGCGCGCAGCACCCTCCGGCCCTCGGTCGTCAGGTCGGCCACCCGGCGCGCCCCGGTCCCCGCGCCCGGCGTCCCGGCGGTCCCGGCGGACTCCGCGAGGATCTCCAGGATCTCGGCCTGGCGGCGGAGTTCGCCCGTGACGAGCGGGCCGCACCCCACGCCGTCCTCCGCCCGGCAGCGCTCGTAGGCCTCCGCGGCCCCGGGGGCGTCGTACTCACGGTGGATGTCCAGGGCGAGGAGCGAGCAGGCGTCCGCCCACCCGCGCAGCGGCCCCTCGGCGAGGTCCCGGGGCGCGTCGGCGAGCAGCGCGCGCACCCGGGCCGCCGCGTCGTCGGCGCCCGCGGCAGCCGCCAGCGCGGCATGGGCGCCGTCGAGGCGGGCGCCCCAGTCCGCGCCGCCGGCCCACGCCACCCCGTCGGCCCGCTCCGCCGGATCGGCGCATCCGGCCCGGAGCGTGCGCAACGGCTCCGGTTCGCCTGGCTCCGGCGAGGGCAGGCAGCGGTCCAGGCAGGCGAGCCCGCTCATGGCCAGACCTCGCGCGTCCGCACGGGCGAGCAGTTCCATCAGACTCATCGTCGCCTCCACATCCGTCCCCGGGCCCCGGACAGGCAAGCCCACGGGAAGGCCCCCTTCCCGTTACCGCGTACAGCGCCGAATGGCTGAAAAGCGTCACTCAGCGGACACGACAGGTCACCCGGCGATCCGGGGAGCGGGGTCTAGATGCCCAGACGTTCCAGGAAAGCGAAGAAAAGCTCCTCCGCGGACTGCTCGGGCCGCTCGACCCGGAGCAGTTCGAGCAGTGGCCCTTCGAGGACTCCATGGCCGGATTCCGCCGCCCAGCCGACCGCCCTCGCCGCCGCGTCCTCGGGGGGCAGGAAGAGGTCCTCCGGCGTCGCGCCGTCCCTGCCGAGCAGCTCAGACATCGGCTCCCGGCCGAGGCAGGCGTACCAGGTTCCGCCATGGGGCGCGGCCGCCTCGACCGCGACGCAGGAGCCGTCCATGACGGAGCCTAGGAGAAAAGGGGAACCTGCCGCGTCGGCGAGCGCGGTCATGCTCCCGGGCGGTGGCTCGACGGGGTGGGACCAGACCTGCCAGCCGCCTGCGCGGTGCTCCCGCAGCGTCAGCCGCTCCCGCGCGTCACGCAGCGCCGGATGCTCCTTGAGCGGCTCATCGCTGCGGCCCACCACGTAAAGCCCCCAGAAACCCACGCCCTGCTCCCCCCGCGGTCCGGTCCACCATTCTGCCCGTGACACGGCGGGAAGCGGGGCGCGAACTTCCGCACCCGCGCCGGATACGGCGGCCGGGCCGCGTCCGGCCTCTCGACGGGCGGCTCCGGGCCGCTGAGCTGCCCGGCGCAGCACTACGGCCACTCCGGCCCGGTCGGCCTCCGCCGCGCGCCGGGCTCGTCGCCCACCGGGCCAATCCCTCTTCCGCGTCCGCGACCTCGTGAGCGGCACGGTCCGCGGCGTGCCGCCGTCGGACGAGGCACGCGCGGGTCAGCGCCGGCAACCCGGTCCGGCGGATCGGGAGTCACCGCAACGGGCACGTCCTCCTGGTCGCCGGGACCCGCTCCGGCTCACCGGGGCAACGGTCAGCCGGAGGAGTCGATCTTGTCGGCCAGCGACTTGAACTCGGTCCAGCTCAGTTCCGGCTCACCCGGGTCCCACAGCTTCTGGGAGACCGCGTTGAGCGGCATCCGGATGCCCTCGGCCACCTGTGCCTGGGTCTGCGCGTTCGGCAGGTCGCCCCAGACGGCGAAGCGCCCGCCGAGGATCTGCTTCGAGTAGCGCTCGGGGACCGGCTCGGTGCCACGCAGCACGAACGGGGTCCACTGCTCGTAGATCCGCTCCCCGGTCGGGTAGGTGAAGTCGTTGGGCTCGCCGAGCACGTAGTAGAGGAACTCGTCGTTGAGGTTGATCACCTTGCGGCCCTCGGCCAGGTACTCCTGGGGCGGCCGGGCGCCGATCTCCTTGCCCGTCCAGTACTCGACCTCGATGCCCTTGTGCGCGGTGACCTGGCCGCCGCTGAAGAAGCCGTCGTTCCACGCCTTGGGGGTCTTCTCCGCCTTCCGGATCACCGCGGCGCGGTCGTTCAGCCAGCCCTCCGACAGGTCCTCGATGGTGGCGTCGTCGCCGTACTTCTCGCGGGCTGCGGAGGCCAGCTGCGGAAACGAGGCCGCCGGGTCGCTCACGGTGAGCGCCTGGTACTCGTCCGCGCCCACGTGGAACCACTTGCCGGGGAAGAGTTCGGCGTACTCGCCGAGCAGATCGTCGACGATCTTCGCGGACTCCGCCTTCGAGATGTCGACCGCGCCCTGCCGCGCCACGCCCTGCGTGTCGCGCAGCTGGAGGTCGGGATGGGCCTTCAGCACGGCGCCCAGGTGTCCCGGGGAGTCGATCTCGCCGACGACCGTGATGTGCAGGCTCCGGGCGAGCTTCAGGATCCGGCGGACCTCCGCCTTGGTGAGGTGCTGCTCGGACACCACCTCGGGATGGGTGTCGGACTCGATCCGGAAGGCCTGGTCGTCGGAGAAGTGCAGACCCAGCTGGTTGAGCTTGAGGTCGGCCATCTCACGGAGCCTGTCCTCGATCCACTCCACGCTGTAGAACTTGCGGGCGATGTCGAGGTTGAACCCGCGCTGCGGCCGGTCCGGGGTGTCGCGTACGACGCCCTCGGGCATGGTGCCGTCCGCGGCGAGCGACTGCTTGAGCGTCCGGGTCCCGTAGAAGACGCCGGCCTCGCCCGGGCCGCTGATCGTGACCCGGTTCCCCGTGGTCCTCAGGGTGTAGGACTCCTGACCGCCCTTGTCCGAGTCCGCCATCGCCAGCTGGACGTCGCCGGACCGCGGTGACGTCTCACCCCGGTAGTCGATCCCGAGTTCCTTCGCGAGCAGCTTCGCCTCGTCGGCGAGCTCCGGGTCCGCCGCGACGACCCCGCTGTCCTCGCCCGGCTTCCAGCCCGGTCCGCGCGCCGGGGTGTGTTCGCGCACCGCGGGTATGGTCCGCGGGTCCGAGGAGAGCGGGTAGCTCCGGGAGGGTGAGGGTGCGGCGGTCGCGCGGGAGGCCGACGCGCCGTTCCCGGTGTCGGGTCCGGAGCAGGCGACGGTGAGGGTGACCGCCGCGGCCACCAGGGCCGAGCCTGCCATCAGAGGCGCACGTGAGGACGACATCGGTCAGAAACCTCCGGATCGGGGGTGAAACAGTTCAGAGAAGATGGGAAAGTCGGGCAATTCCCCCGCCGAATTCGTCCAGCAACCGTTCCGAAATCCTCTCGTCCGGGTGAACTTCTCGCATCCGTCGACTGCTGGACGCCGGGTCTCGTTACCGTGGCGGCACGGAGGAAACGTCCTCCTCAGCCGCACAGGCAACCTCGCCGCTCCCAGACCCCTCTCCAGGGGCACAGAAGTCATTCGTCCGAGGAGTCCCGCTGTCCAGGTCCAGCGAATCCCGTGCCGGCCTGCCGAAACCGCAGCAGGTCGGCCCGACGACCGTTCCCGTCCAGAACCGGAGCACCGCCCCGGCCCTCCGGGAGGCCCTCGCGGAGGGCCCCGTTCCGGAACCAGTCTCCGTGAGGACCGGCCCCGGTGCCCACTCGAACGGCCTCGGCGCCTTCAACGGCTGGCCGCGGGAGGCGGCGGAGGCCGCCCTCCTGGAGTGCTGCGGCAGCGTGCGCTGGGCGCAGCGGATGGCGGCACACCGCCCCTTTCCCGACCTGGAGACCCTGCTCGCGGCCGCCGACGAGGCGGGGTACGACCTCGGGCACGCCGATCTCTCCGAGGCTCTCGCCGCGGAGAGTGCGCCCTGCCTTCACCACGACGCGCCCCGCGCCGCCCACCTCGCGCTTCGCGCCGCGCACGCCGCGTACGAGAGCCGTTTCGGTCACGCCTTCGTGATCTGCCTGGACGGCCTGCGCCCCTCGCAGCACGTGGACCAGGTGCTGGCCGCCATCCGCACCCGGCTGGCGCACGAGCCGGACGAGGAGCGTTCACTGACCGCGGAGGAGATGCGACGCCTCGCCCGCGGCCGCATCGTCGACCTGGTCGCCCGGGCGGGCCGGGTCGCCGGGCAGCGCCGCTCTGCGGCATATGACCCCCGGTAGCCCGTCCGTGCCTGTTTGACTGCCGCTTTGATCACACCGCAGGCCCCGCCGCGATGGAACCGACAAAGCGTCGCTACGATGGCCAGGGCCGGTGGACCGTACCCGGCCGGGTCAGACCGACAGTCAAGCCGGCCGACCCCAATCCCCGCTCCCGGAGGGTTCTTCCGTGCCGGCTGGAACGCTGTACCGCGGCCGGGAAGGCATGTGGTCCTGGGTGGCTCATCGAGTCACCGGTGTCCTCATTTTCTTCTTCCTGTTCGTACACGTCCTGGACACCGCTCTCGTGCGTGTCTCCCCCGAGGCGTACGACGACGTCGTGGCCACCTACAAGACCCCGATCGTCGCTCTGCTCGAGTACGGCCTGGTGGCCGCGATCCTCTTCCACGCGCTGAACGGTCTCCGTATCGTCGCCGTGGACTTCTGGGCCAAGGGCGCGCGCTATCAGAAGCAGATGCTGTGGACCGTCCTCGGCATCTGGATCGTGCTGATGGCCGGGGCGCTGTACCCCGTCCTCGGCCACGCCGTACGTGAAGTCTTCGGGAGCTGAGGCCAATGTCCACCGAGACTCCTTCGTCGTCGGCCATCGGTGACGTCGAGGCCGTGAGCCTCTTCGACGCCGACAACCCGGCGCCCGTCATCGAGCCCCCGCGTCAGCGCACGGCCAAGACCCCCAAGGGCTCGCGCACCAACTTCGAGATGTACGCCTGGCTCTTCATGCGCCTGTCGGGCATCGTGCTGGTCGTCCTGGTCATCGGCCACCTGCTCATCCAGCTGGTGCTCGACGGCGGCGTGTCCAAGATCGGCTTCGCCTTCGTCGCCGGCCGCTGGGCCTCGCCGTTCTGGCAGGTCTGGGACCTGGCGATGCTGTGGCTGGCCATGCTCCACGGCGCCAACGGCCTCCGTACGGTCATCAACGACTACGCCGAACGGGACAACACCCGCTTCTGGCTGAAGATGCTCCTGTACACCGCCACGGTGTTCACCGTCCTGCTGGGCACGCTGGTGATCTTCACCTTCGACCCGAACATCCGCTAGGCGCCGGGACAGAGGGACCAGAGGAAACCATGCAGATCCACAAGTACGACACCGTCATCGTCGGCGCCGGCGGCGCCGGCATGCGCGCGGCCATCGAGTCGACCAAGCGCAGCCGCACCGCCGTGCTGACGAAGCTCTACCCCACCCGCTCCCACACGGGCGCCGCGCAGGGCGGCATGGCCGCCGCGCTGGCCAACGTGGAGGAGGACAACTGGGAGTGGCACACCTTCGACACGATCAAGGGCGGCGACTACCTGGTCGACCAGGACGCCGCCGAGATCCTCGCGAAGGAGGCCATCGACGCCGTCCTCGACCTCGAGAAGATGGGCCTGCCGTTCGGCCGCACGCCCGAGGGCAAGATCGACCAGCGCCGTTTCGGCGGTCACTCCCGCAACCACGGTGAGGCCCCCGTGCGCCGCGCCTGCTACTCGGGCGACCGCACCGGCCACATGATCCTCCAGACGCTGTACCAGAACTGCGTCAAGGAGGGCGTGGAGTTCTTCAACGAGTTCTACGTCCTGGACCAGCTGGTCGTCGAGGTGGACGGCGTCAAGAAGTCCGCAGGCGTCGTCGCCTACGAGCTGGCCACCGGCGAGATCCACGTCTTCCAGGCGAAGTCGGTCATCTACGCCTCGGGCGGCACCGGCAAGTTCTTCAAGGTGACGTCGAACGCGCACACCCTGACCGGTGACGGCCAGGCCGCCTGCTACCGCCGGGGCCTGCCGCTGGAGGACATGGAGTTCTTCCAGTTCCACCCGACGGGCATCTGGCGCATGGGCATCCTGCTGACGGAGGGCGCCCGCGGTGAGGGCGGCATCCTCCGCAACAAGGACGGCGAGCGCTTCATGGAGAAGTACGCGCCGGTCATGAAGGACCTCGCGTCCCGTGACGTCGTGTCCCGCTCCATCTACACGGAGATCCGTGAGGGCCGCGGCTGCGGTCCCGAGGGCGACCACGTCTACCTCGACCTCACGCACCTCCCGCCGGAGCAGCTGGACGCCAAGCTCCCGGACATCACGGAGTTCGCGCGTACGTACCTCGGCATCGAGCCCTACACGGACCCGATCCCGATCCAGCCGACCGCGCACTACGCCATGGGCGGCATCCCGACCAACGTCGAGGGCGAGGTGCTGGCCGACAACACCACCGTCGTCCCGGGCCTGTACGCCGCCGGCGAGGTCGCCTGTGTCTCCGTGCACGGCGCCAACCGCCTGGGCACCAACTCGCTGCTCGACATCAACGTCTTCGGACGCCGCTCGGGCATCGCCGCCGCCGAGTATGCCGCGAAGCACGACTTCGTCGAGCTTCCCGAGAACCCGGCCCAGCTGGTCCAGGACCAGGTCGAGCGGCTCCGCAACTCGACCGGCACCGAGCGCGTCGCCGCGCTGCGCCTGGAGCTGCAGGAGTGCATGGACGCCAACGTGATGGTGTTCCGCACCGAGCAGACCATCAAGACGGCGGTCGAGAAGATCGCCGAGCTGCGGGGCCGCTACCTCAACGTGTCCATCCAGGACAAGGGCAAGCGGTTCAACACCGACCTGCTGGAGGCCATCGAGCTGGGCAACCTGCTCGACCTGGCCGAGGTCATGGCGACCTCCGCGCTGGCCCGCAAGGAGTCCCGCGGCGGTCACTACCGCGAGGACTACCCCAACCGCGACGACGTCAACTTCATGCGCCACACCATGGCGTACCGCGAGGTCGCGGACGACGGCACCGAGTCGATCCGGCTCGACTACAAGCCGGTCGTCACGACCCGCTACCAGCCGATGGAGCGTAAGTACTGATGGCTACCCCGACCCTGGACAAGACCGGCGAGGCCGAGGCGGGCTTCGCCGACACCCCGTACATCACGGCGACGTTCCGGATCCGCCGCTTCAACCCCGAGGTCTCCGACGAGGTCCAGTGGCAGGACTTCCAGATCTCGATCGACCCGAAGGAGCGTGTGCTCGACGCCCTTCACAAGATCAAGTGGGAGCTGGACGGCACCCTGACGTTCCGCCGTTCCTGCGCGCACGGCATCTGCGGCTCCGACGCGATGCGGATCAACGGCAAGAACAGGCTCGCCTGCAAGACGCTGATCAAGGACATCAACCCGGAGAAGCCGATCACGGTCGAGGCCATCAAGGGCCTCACGGTCCTCAAGGACCTCGTGGTCGACATGGACCCGTTCTTCCAGGCCTACCGCGATGTCATGCCCTTCCTCGTCACTAAGGGGAACGAGCCGACCCGCGAGCGCCTGCAGTCCCCCGAGGACCGCGAGCGCTTCGACGACACCACCAAGTGCATCCTGTGCGCCGCGTGCACGTCCTCGTGCCCGGTGTTCTGGAACGACGGCCAGTACTTCGGCCCGGCGGCGATCGTCAACGCGCACCGCTTCATCTTCGACTCGCGTGACGAGGCCGGTGAGCAGCGCCTGGAGATCCTCAACGACCGTGACGGTGTGTGGCGTTGCCGCACGACGTTCAACTGCACGGACGCCTGCCCCCGTGGCATCGAGGTCACCAAGGCGATCCAGGAAGTGAAGCGGGCCCTGATCACCCGCCGCTTCTGACGCACGCGTCGCCCAGGAGGCCCCGCTTTCCGCACGGTCCGTTGCGGAAAGCGGGGCCTCCTGCTGCGTGCGTGGGGGCAGGAACGGTACGGTCGTGCGGAGCCATCGACCGGCTCGGCTCTCCCGGCCCGGACACGGCCCGGGAGCAGATGGCTCGATGAACGGGGGCGCTGTGAGCGATCCGAATCCGTACGCGGACGACTCGTACAAGTGGGGCCCGCCCCAGCCGCAGGGCAACCCGCCCACGATGCCGGACGGACAGGGCTACGGCTATCCGGGCGCGACGCCCGCCTACGGCTATCCCCAGCCGCTGCCCGAGTCCGCGGCCACGCCCGGTCCCGGCTACGGCTACCCGGGGCCGGCCGGACAGCCGACCCAGCCGGGCTTCAACCTGCCGGCTCCGCACGGCGGCACGCCGATGCTCGCACTCGGCGACATCACCGTGATGAACGACGGCATCGTCACCCCGTCGGGCACCCTGCCGCTCAAGGGCGCGGTGTGGACCGCGACCGACATGTCGCGGACCGAGGAGAAGATCCCGACCGTGGGCATCGTGCTGGCGATCGTCTTCGCGCTGTTCTGCCTGATCGGTCTGCTCTTCCTCCTGATGAAGGAGAAGCGCACCACCGGCTTCGTGCAGGTCACCGTCACGAGCGGCGGCCGGCACCACCAGACGATGATCCCGGCCACGGGTCCCGAGACCTTCCAGTGGGTCATGGCGCAGGTCAACACCGCGCGTTCGATGAGCGCCTGACCCGAGGGGTGCCACGCCCGCGCCCCGCGCCCCGCGGTCGTCGTGGCGGCCGCGGACCGTGCGCGGGCGGAACCCCGTACGCCCGCGCTCCGGCCCCGTCCCGGTCCTCCGTACGCGTCCGCTCCGGCGTGGACGGGGCCGCCGCCAGGTGGGGGCCGGGGCACTCGCCGGTGCCGGTCCGGCCCCGACGCGCCGCGGGCGGTCCTCCGAGGAGCCATGGGCTCGCCCGGGCCGCACGCGGCACCCCGTTAACCTGGTCGGCGTGCCGAAGGACGAGAAGACGGCGAAGGCGCCGAAGAGCGAGCAAACCCGCGCACTGATCCTGGAGACCGCGCTCCGGCTCTTCGAGGAGCGCGGGTACGACCGGACGACGATGCGGGCGATCGCCCAGGAGGCCGGCGTCTCCGTCGGGAACGCCTACTACTACTTCTCGTCGAAGGAGCACCTGGTCCAGGGCTTCTACGACCGTCTCGCCGCCGAGCACGAGGCCGCGGTCCAGCCCGTGCTCGCCGGGGACGTGGACCTCGGCGTACGCATGCGGGGGGTACTGCTGACCTGGCTGGACGTCGCGTGGCCGTACCACCGCTTCGCCGCGCAGTTCTTCAAGAACGCCGCGGACCCGGACAGTCCGCTCTCCCCCTTCTCCGAGGACTCGGCGGCGGCCCGCGAGGCGGTCGTCTCGGTGCACGAACGCTGCCTGTCGGGCTCCTCGGCCAAGGCCGACCCGGAACTGGCCGCCCTGCTCCCACAGCTGATGTGGCTGATGCACATGGGGCTGGTGCTCTTCTGGGTCTACGACCGGTCGCAGGACACCGAGCGCAGCCGACGGCTCGTCGAGCGCACCGCCCCGATCGCCGCCCGCGCCATCGCCCTGTCCCGCTTCCGGGTGCTGCGACCGCTCGTGCGGCAGATCCACGACGTACTGGTGGAGTTCATGCCGGGAGCGCCGCCTTCCGGCGCCCGGCCGCCCCGCGCGCGGGACGGCGGGGCGAGCTGACGGTGCGGGGCCGCCGGACGGTGGCTCAGGCCTGCGGGGAGGCCAGCTCGACCACGGTGATGTCGGAGGGCGCGCCGACCCGCACCGGCGGCCCCCAGGCGCCCGCGCCCCGCGAGACGTACAGCTGGGTGTCGCCGTAGCGTTCCAGCCCTGCGACGGTCGGGTTGGCCAGCTCCGCCACCAGGTTCCCCGGCCAGAGCTGCCCTCCGTGGGTGTGCCCGGAGAGCTGGAGTCCGACCCCGTACTCGACTGCGTCGTCGATGACGACGGGCTGGTGGGCGAGGAGGACCGAGGCGCGGGAGCGGTCCCGGTCGCCGAGCGCGCGGGCGAAGTCGGGCCCCTGCCCCTCGCTCTCGCCCGCCACGTCGTTCACCCCGGCGAGGTCGAAGCCCGCGATCTCGACACGGGCGTTCTCCAGTGGGTGCAGCCCCAGCTCACGCACGTGGTCGACCCACTGCGCCGCGCCCGAGAAGTACTCGTGGTTCCCGGTGACGAAGTAACTCCCGTGCCGGGCCCGCAGCCGCGCGAGCGGCTCGGCCGCGGAACCGAGGTCGGCGACGGAACCGTCCACCAGGTCCCCGACCACGGCCACCAGATCGGGGTCGGTCGCGTTGATGGTGTCGACGATGCGCCGGGTGTGGGCGCGCCCCAGGATCGGGCCGAGGTGGATGTCGCTGACCACGGCGATCCGGAAGCGGTGGGCGGAGCGCGGCAGTCCGGCGAGCGGGACGGTTACCCGCTTGACGCGCGGGCCGCGGAGGACCCCGTAGGTGCCGTAGCCGACGGTGCCGAGCCCGGCGAGCGCCGCCGCCCCTCCGACGGCTCGGGCGACGAACAGCCGGCGCGACCGCTCGGTGAGGGACTGGGCGGGGGTACCGGGGGCCGGCACATCATCCGTACGGGTGAGGGCGGCACCGGCCGCGGGCGTTCCCGCGGCGGTGGTGCCCGTGGCCTGCCCGGCGCGCCCGCCGGACGTGGCGTCCGCCGCGGCAGAGGTGCGTGTGGCATCCCCCTCCGCCCGGGTGCGCTCCGCGGGAGTGGCGTCCTCCTCGGCGGGGCCGGGGTGGGCGGCCGTGGTCCGTGCGGCGTCCTCGCCGGGGCCGGGGTGGGCGGCCGTGGTCCGGCGGGCGAGCGCTCTGAGCAGCAGGGGGCGGACGGCCTCTCCGGCGAGCAGGGCGAGTGTCAGGTAGAGCAGGGCCGCCAGCCACAGGTAGCCCGGCCAGGCGAGCACCTGCTGCACCGGGAAGGGAACCCCCGCGCGGGAGGACACGAAGGCCCCCAGGGTCAGCAGCGGCAGCAGGAAGGCGGCGACGGTACCGGCACGGCGAGCGAGCCCGCCCTTGCGCGTCGTGTCGCCGATCAGCCGTCGCCAGAGGTACCGGTGGACGCCCGCGAGCAGCGCGAGCACCACGATCAGCACGAGCACGAAGACCACGATCACGTACGCTCCCCCGCCGTCACGAACCCTCCCGTACGCTCCTGCGCCCCGGCCCGGTCAGTCCTCCGCGCGACGCAGGGCCCTGACCCCGCGGAACCCGATGACCCCCACGGCCGTCCCCAGGAGAAACGAGGTGACGGCGAGCAGGAGATGGACCCAGAAGTAGGCGGTCGGGTCTCCCGCGTCGTCGAACGCGAGCCCGCTGCCGTCCTTCCAGAGATTCTTGACGAAGGTGACCCAGATGACCCAGCTCCACGCTCCGAAGACGAGCAGGAACCAGGAGACGGGGCGGCTGAGCTTCATGGCATCAGTATCTCCGCCGCGTCCGCGCGCCCTCGTCCGGGGTGGGCTGTCCCGGCGGTCTGCACGGCGGGTCAGCCCATCCGGGTCCCCATCCTCAGCAAGGCCATGTACGTTTCCGACCGTGCCTGCTCTGAAAAAGACCGTATTGACGGTCCTCTCTGCCGCATTGCTGTCCGTAAGTGCCATCAGTCCCGCAGGGGCGGCAGACAAGGACAAGACCGACGAACCGAAGCCGACCGGTCCCATGTCGACCGTGGGCGGCGACCGGCTGGGGAACGTGGGGACCCAGGTACAGCTGGGCCCCGGGGCCCCGGTCCTCCCGAAGGACCTCAGCGCCCGCTCGTGGATCGTCGCGGACGCGGAGGACGGGCAGGTGCTCGCGTCCCACAACGCCCACTGGCGGCTGGCGCCCGCCTCCACCCTCAAGATGCTGTTCGCCGACACCGTCCTGCCCACCCTGCAGCCGAAGACGATGACCCACCTGGTCACCGAGGAGGAACTGGCAGGCGTCGGCGCGGGCAGCAGCCTGGTGGGGCTGAAGGAGGACCACACCTACACGGTCCACGACCTCTGGCTCGGCGTGTTCCTGCGCTCCGGCAACGACGCGGTGCACGTGCTGTCGGAGATGTACGGCGGTGTCCCCGAGACGGTCGGCGCGATGCAGCAGCACGCCGAGGAGCTCCAGGCCCTGGACACGACCGTGGTCTCGCCCGACGGCTACGACGCCCCGCACCAGGTCTCCAGCGCGTACGACCTGACGCTGTTCGCCCGGAGCGGGATGCAGAAGGCCGACTTCCGTGAGTACGCGGCGACGGCCACGGCGGAGTTCCCCGGTGAGCAGAAGAAGGGGAAGAAGCGGGAGAGCTTCGAGATCCAGAACACCAACCGGCTGATCACCGGGGACACCGGGGTGGACCCCTACCCGGGGATCGCCGGGGTGAAGAACGGCTACACGACCCAGGCGGGCAACACGTTCACCGGCATCGCCGAACGCGACGGCAAGGTCCTGCTGGTGACGGTCATGCACCCCACGTCGGAGGAGAGCCACGCGGTCTACAAGGAAGCGGCCCACCTGCTCGACTGGGGCTTCGAGGCCGAGGGGAAGGTGACCCCGGTGGGTGAACTGGTCCCGCCGAGGTCCGCCGTGAAGCCCAAGGACTCCCCGCCTGCGGCCGCCGGTGCGGACAAGGACGAGAAGAAGCACGCGGCGGCGGCCGCGGCCGCCGGACCGGCGGGCACCAACGGCGTCTGGACGGCCCTCTCGATCGCGGGCGGACTGCTGGTGGTCCTGGCGGGCGGGGTGTTCCTGGTCAACCGGCGCTGGCCCCTGCCGGACCTGGCGCGCCGCCTTCCCCGTCGCTGACCTCGCGGCGCCGGCGTGCCACACCGCTCTCCGTCGCACCGCCCTCCTCGCCCGGCTCCTCGCCCGGCTCCTCGTCCTTGCTCGGTGTCGCCGTCCAGGCGGCGCAGACGAGCAGCAGCTTGGCGCTGAAGTTGATCCACAGGAGGAGGGCGATCGGGACGCCGAACGCGCCGTACATGCTCTTCGAGGCGACGTCCCGCATGTAGCTGCCGAGAAGCAGCTTGAGCAGTTCGAAACCGACCGCGCCGACCATCCCCGCCACGATCAGGCGGCGGCGCGGCGGTTCCACGCCCGGCAGCAGGGTCAGCAGGTAGAGCAGGATCAGGAAGTCGGCGAAGATCGCCACGACCACGGCGGCCACCTGTAGCAGCACCCCGCCGGCACCGTTCTCGGGGATGCCCAGCCGGTCCACCGTCCAGCCGATGGCCGTGGAGGCCACCGTGGACACGGCGAGGGTCGCCAGCGCCGCGCCGCCCAGGCCGAGCAGCAGCCCCGCGTCCTTGACCTTGCGCAGGACGGGGTTGCCCTCGTCCACGTCGTCCTTCTCCCAGACCGCGCGCAGGCAGTCCCGCATCGAACCGATCCAGCCGATGCCGGTGAACAGCAGCAGCGCACCGGCGACCACCCCGACCGTGCCCGCGTGGGCCACGAGGTTGTCGATGCCCAGCTGGTCCGAGATTCCGGGCACCTGGTCGGCGAGCTTGTCCTCGATCTTGTCGAGCTGCTCGGTGGAGAGCAGCGCGGCCCCGACCGCGGCACCGACCGCGATCAGCGGAAAGAGGGCGAGAAAGCTGAGAAAGGTGATCGCCGCGGCGAGCCTCGCCCAGTGGACCCGTTGCAGCGTCTCGAAGGAGCGCCATGCGTGCGTCTCCATCAGCCGTGCGACGAGCGGCCCGATGACGGGGAGTTTCTTCAGCCAGTCCATGACGTACGCGTACCGTTCCTCTTCGGTGAGCAGGCGTGGGTCTTGTACCCATTCCTGGTCGCCGCGGGCGCCCCGAACGGTGCTGGATGTCCCGGACCTCCCGCGTACGGCACCTCCGGCGGCGGGAACCGTGTCCGCGGTCCGGTAGTGCGGGGGCCGGGATGCCCGAGGTGCGGGCCCGGCCCGGACGGCCGGCAACCCTGCGCATCGGTCCGGTGCGCCCGGGCGGCGGTCGCCCCCAGCGCCCGGCCGGCAACCCCTGGGGCGCGCGGCCCGATCCCGATGATCCGCCCGGAGTGACGGGTGGTCACCGGCCCACGCCGCAGATCACCGTCCGCTCACCCCTACGCACCCGGCCCGCGCACCGCCGCCCGGCAGCAGCTCACGCTCCCTCCTGGCACGGGACCGGGGTCGGCGCGCTTCGGAACGCCGGTCACCCGTTCCGGTGAGCCTTGTAACAAATGCCGCATATAGGTTTCCGTGGGCGATACCGTCACGATCATGTCCGCCGACACGGTGTCCATGACCGGATGGGGCCGCACCGCCCCGACGACCGCCCTGCGGCCCGCTCCCGGCGCGCGCCCGGCGCACGGCACCCGCCCCCCGTCCCGGCGGGCCGCTTCCGCCGGGTGGGGCCTGGTCCGGGTCGGCCCCTTCCCGGCTCGTCGTGCTCCGGGCGTGTGACCTCCCGGGAGCCGACGGCCATGTGGCGGTGGATGTGCCCCCGGGCAGGCCGGCACTGGCGCCTGCCGGTCCGTGGGGCGTCGTCCGCGCCCCGCGGGCCGGCCCACCGCCCGCCCCGGTCAGCCCCGTGTGCAGCTCCCCGCCCTCCCGGCCGGCCCCTGTCGGCATGCCGCCGCACCCCCACGCCCCGCCCATCCCGCTAGGAGTTATCCCGTGAAGGACGCCTTCGGTGCCCCGCAGTCCCTGCTCGTCCTCGGCGGCACCTCGGAGATCGGGCTCGCCACCGCGCGACGGCTGATCGCCCGCCGCACCAGAAGCGTGCTGCTGGCCGGACGGCCGTCCCCCGCCCTGGAACGCGCCGCCGAGGGCCTGCGCGAACTGGGCGCCGGCGTCCGTACCGTGGCCTTCGACGCGCTCGACCCGTCCTCCCACGAGGAGGTCCTGGGGAAGCTGTTCACCGACGGCGACATCGACATGGTGCTACTGGCGTTCGGCGTCCTCGGCGACCAGGCCCGGGACGAGGAGGAGCCGCTGTCCGCGGTCCGGGTGGCACAGACCAACTACACCGGGGCGGTCTCCGCGGGCCTGGTGTGCGCCGGCGCGCTCCAGGCGCAGGGCCATGGATCGCTGGTGGTGCTCTCCTCGGTCGCGGGGGAACGTGCCCGGCGGGACGACTTCATCTACGGATCGAGCAAGGCGGGCCTGGACGTCTTCGCCCAGGGGCTCGGGGACGCGCTGCACGGCACGGGGGTGCATGTGATGGTCGTCCGTCCGGGCTTCGTACGGTCACGGATGACGGCCGGCCGTGAGGAGGCGCCGTTCGCGACGACGCCCGGCGCGGTGGCGGACGCCATCGTGACCGGGCTGCGACGGCGGTCGGAGACGGTATGGGTGCCCGGAGCGCTCAGGGTGGTCATGGCGGCCCTCAGGCACGTCCCGCGCCCGCTCTTCCGGCGGCTGCCGGTGCGGTAGCGGCGGCCTGCACTGGCGCGGCTTCCGGGCCGACCAGGTGACGTCATGGGGCAGGGAGCCCGCCTGCGCGGGCGCGGCTTCCGGCGGGACCTCCGCCCGGTTCCGGACGGCCACACGGTCACACGGGGCGTCGTGACGCGGCCAGGGACGGGTCCCTCACGGGGGTGCGGTGGCCGTTCGCTCCGGGGGTCACCTCCACCCGCACCGAGGCCGTGGCGGGTGCGTGGGGGGCCGGGTCAGGGGCGCAGGGAGGGCCGGCTCATGGAGCTGCCCCCCTGGGCCGGGACGGCGGGCGCGCCGCCACCGCCCCCGAAGGGGAACTCGTTGATCTTGCGCCAGACGGCGTCCGGGCCCTGTTCGTACAGTGCGAAGGAACCGCAGGTCCAGGCCGCCTCGTACGAGGAGAGCTCCTCGTACGCGCGGTCCATGGCCTCCTCCGGGATGCCGTGCGCCACGGTGACGTGGGGGTGGTACGGGAACTGCAGTTCACGCACCAGGGGCCCGGACGCCTCCCTCATGCGCTTCTGGAGCCAGGAGCAGGCCGACGCGCCCTCGACGACCTGGACGTAGACCACCGGCGAGAGCGGACGGAAGGTGCCCGTGCCGGAGAGACGCATCCGGAAGGAGCGCCCGGCCGTGGCGATCTGGGACAGATGGGTCTCGATCGCCGGGACGTCCGCCGATTCGGCCTCCGTCGGCGGGACGAGGGTGACGTGGGTGGGGATGCCGTACGCGGCGGAGTCCCCGAAGCTCGCGCGCCGCTCCTGGAGCAGGCTGCCGTACGGCTCCGGGACCGCGATCGAAACGCCAAGCGTTACGGTCCCCACATCGGTCTCCTCAAATCGTCGAAGGTCGTTCCTCGGTCGTGCCGACGCCAGTGTGGCCCCTCCGCCCGTAGTCCCGCCAGGGTCCTTGGACTCAGTGCTTCGCAGGCAGAAGGCCCATCCGGTCGTAGGTCTGCGCCAGTGTCTCGGCGGCCACGGTCCTGGCCTTCTCCGCCCCCTTGGCCAGCAGGGCGTCCAGCGTCTCCGGGTCGTCCAGATATTCCTGGGTCCGGGTCCGGAACGGGGTGACGAACTCCACCATGACCTCGGCGAGGTCCGTCTTGAGCGCGCCGTACCCCTTGCCCTCGTACTTCTGTTCGAGATCTGTGACGGCGGTGCCGGTGAGGGTCGAGTAGATGCTCAGCAGGTTGCTGACGCCGGGCTTCTTCTCCGCGTCGTAGCGGATCACGGTGTCCGTGTCCGTCACCGCGCTCCTGACCTTCTTGGCCGTGGCCTTCGGATCGTCGAGGAGGTTGATGAGGCCCTTCGGCGTGGAGGCCGACTTGCTCATCTTGACCGCGGGGTCCTGCAGATCGAAGATCTTCGCCGTCTCCTTGAGGATGTACGGCGCCGGGATGGTGAACGTCTCGCCGAAGCGGCCGTTGAAACGCTCCGCGAGGTCGCGGGTGAGCTCGATGTGCTGGCGCTGGTCCTCGCCGACCGGCACCTGGTTGGCCTGGTACAGCAGGATGTCGGCGACCTGGAGGACCGGGTAGGTGAAGAGCCCGACCGTCGCCCTGTCGGCGCCCTGCTTGGCGGACTTGTCCTTGAACTGCGTCATGCGGGAGGCCTCACCGAACCCGGTGAGGCAGTTCATGATCCAGCCGAGCTGGGCGTGCTCGGGGACGTGACTCTGGACGAAGAGGGTGCAGCGTTCCGGGTCGAGCCCGGCCGCCAGCAACTGGGCCGCGGCGAGCCGGGTGTTGGCCCGGAGCTCCTTCGGGTCCTGCGGCACGGTGATCGCGTGCAGGTCCACCACCATGTAGAAGGCGTCGTGGGACTCCTGCAGCGCCACCCACTGGCGCACCGCACCGAGATAGTTGCCGAGGTGGAACGAGCCTGCGGTGGGCTGGATTCCGGAGAGCACACGGGGTCGATCAGAGGCCATGAAGTCATTGTCTCAGGTGCGGAACCGATCTCCGGCAACCGGTGTAGGAAAGATGTGAGGACACGGGAAGCAGTTCGCAGGACGAGCACGGAGGCGCTCCGCACCTTCGCCGACAGGGGCGGGGGCGGTGCCCGGGAGCCCGCCGGGCAACCCGCCGGTGGGCGTACCGACAGCGAGGCCTCGGTGATCGCCCGGGTGCGAGCCGGAGACACGGAGGCGTACGCACAGCTCGTGCGCGCGCACACCGGCGTCGCCCTGAGGGCGGCGGTCGCCTTCGGGGCGGGTGCGGACGCGGAGGACGTGGTGCAGGCCGCCTTCTTCAAGGCCTACCGCGCGCTGGGCGGGTTCAGGGACGGCGAGCCCTTCCGGCCCTGGCTGTTGCGCATCGTGATGAACGAGACGAGGAACGCGGTCCGCTCAGCGGGCCGTGCCCGTGCCGCCGCCGGGCGGGAGGCCTTCTGCCTGGGCCCGCATCCGGTGATACCGGATGCGGTGGACCCGGCCGAGGCCACCCTCGCGCAGGAGCGAAGGGCTCTCCTGGTCGCCGCGCTGGGCGAGCTGAGCGAGGAGCAGCGCCAGGTGGTGACCTGCCGCTACCTCCTGGAGATGGGCGAGGCGGAGACGGCCCGGGCACTCGGCTGGCCGCGGGGGACGGTCAAGTCCAGGCTGAACCGAGCGCTCAGGAAGCTGGAGGGGCGGCTCGACGGGCAGCTGGCCCCGGAGCGGAAGGACCGGCGACACGCCCCGGAGCGGCGGGAGGATCCGCAGGACCCGGTCGGTGGGACCGGGAAGGACGAACCGGCCGGGCGGGGAAGGGAGTGCGGGCGATGAGCGAGTTCGAGGACCACTGCGCCACTGCGGGGGCCGGGCAGCCGGCGGACGGGCGGCGGTCATGGCTGCGGGCGGAGCTCATGGCGCTGGGCGGCGGCATGGAGGTGCCCGGTACCGACGGAGCGACGATGGCCGAGCGGGTCCTGGCGCAGATCCTCGCGGAGCCGACGCCGGAGCCGCGCGGGGAGCCGGGAACCACGGCGGCGGAGGACGCCCGCGCGGTGCGGGTTCCCGGCACCGCGGTGCCGGGCGGGGGCGCGCCGCGCGGCGAAGGTTTCCGTGCCGTGAATCCGACCGACGATACAAAGTGGGCACACCCCCGCCCGCTCCGCACGACGAACGGAGATCCCGTGTCGACCACGGAAACCGCCATCGCCTCCGCAGAGGCGCACAGCGCGCACAACTACCACCCGTTGCCCGTCGTCGTCGCCACGGCGGACGGCGCCTGGATGACCGACGTCGAGGGGCGTCGCTACCTCGACATGCTCGCCGGCTACTCGGCGCTCAACTTCGGACACGGCAACCGGCGCCTGATCGACGCGGCCAAGGCACAACTCGAACGAGTGACACTGACCTCCCGGGCCTTCCACCACGACCGGTTCGCCGAGTTCTGCGGCCGACTGGCCGAGCTGTGCGGCATGGAGATGGTCCTGCCCATGAACACCGGCGCCGAGGCGGTGGAGACGGCGGTGAAGACGGCCCGTAAGTGGGGCTATCGCGTCAAGGGCGTCCCGGACGGCATGGCGAAGATCATCGTGGCGGCGGACAACTTCCACGGGCGCACGACGACGATCGTCAGCTTCTCCACGGACCCGGAGGCGCGGGCCGACCACGGTCCGTACACGCCGGGTTTCGAGATCGTGCCCTACGGGGACCTCACCGCCCTCGCGGAGGCGATGACGGAGAACACCGTCGCGGTGCTCGTGGAGCCGATCCAGGGCGAGGCCGGGGTCCTGGTCCCGCCGCCCGGATACCTCGCCGGGGTGCGGGAGATGACCCGCGAACGGAACGTCCTGTTCATCGCGGACGAGGTCCAGTCCGGTCTCGGCCGTACGGGCCGGACCTTCGCGTGCGAGCACGAGGGGGTCGTGCCCGACATGTATGTGCTGGGCAAGGCGCTGGGCGGTGGGGTGGTGCCCGTGTCCGCCGTCGTGTCCTCGGCCGCCGTGCTCGGCGTCCACAGGCCGGGCGAGCACGGGTCGACGTTCGGCGGCAATCCGCTGGCCTGCGCGGTCGCACTGGAGGTGATCGCGATGCTTCGGACCGGGGAGTTCCAGCAGCGGGCGGCGGAGCTGGGAGACCACCTCCACCATGAGCTGGGGCTGCTGGTCGGCGGCGGTGCCGTGGAAGCCGTGCGGGGCCGGGGCCTGTGGGCCGGGGTCGACATCTCCCCGGCGCTCGGGACCGGGCGGGAGATCTCCGAGAAGCTGATGGACCGGGGAGTACTGGTCAAGGACACCCACGGCTCCACCATCCGGATCGCCCCGCCACTGGTGATCAGCAAGGAGGACCTGGACTGGGGGCTGGAACACCTCCGGGGTGTCCTGGCCGGCTGAAGCCGGGCACGGCATGACACGGCGGGACCTCCACGACCCCCGGGGGACCGTCCTGCCGTCACGGGGGCGCCGGTCCTGCCGTCACGGGGGCGCCGGTCGTGGCCGCGGGGGTGCCGTTCGTGGCCGCGGGGGTGCCGTTCGTGGCCGCGGGGCCCCCGGGCAGCCGGTCCGCGGACCGGCTGCCCCGCCGGGACGGCGGCCTGGCGGGTCGGCCGTTGCGCCTGGACGGCGACGCGGACGCTCAGAGGATGACGTGCGGCAGGAAGCGGGCGTACTCGTCCGTGATCAGCCCCGCAGATTCCCGGATGCCGAGCCCGGCGGACTCGTCCTCGACGACCCAGGCACCGAGCACCACCCGGTTGCCGTCGAAGTCCGGCAGGGGCGCCAGCTCCTGGTAGCAGCAGGGTTCGTCGCGCGTCTCCGGGTCACTGCCCGGCTCGTGGACCGTGACTCCGGCGCCCTCACGGCCGAGCAGCGGCTTGGCGACGTAACCGGGGCCTCCGGGACCGGCAAGTTCACGGGGACCGTCGAGGTAGGCGGGAAGGAGGTTGGGATGCCCGGGGTACAGCTCCCAGAGGATGGCGAGCAGCGCCTTGTTGGAGAGGAGCATCTTCCAGGCGGGCTCGATCCAGCAGGTGCTGCCCGTGCCACCGCCGTTGTCGAGCGTGTCCAGGACATGTGGCCCGAAGCGGTCGGTGGCCAGCCATTCCCAGGGATACAGCTTGAAGCAGCTACGGATGAAGCGGAGCTTCTCGTCGACGAAACGCCCGGACAGCCTGTCCCAGCCGATCCGCTCGACGGAGAGCGCCTCCGTGTCGATCCCCGCCTGTGCGGCGGTCTCCCGCAGATAGGCCACCGTCATCAGGTCCTCGCCCAGCTCGTCCCCGTCCGAGTGGGCGAAGTGCAGGGGGCCCGGCGGCAGCAGGGGGGCCTGGCGCCTCCATGCCTCGACGAGACGTTCGTGGAGCGAGTTCCACTGGTCGGCCCCGGGGAAGCGGTCCTCCATCCAGAACCACTGCGGGCTGGCGGCCTCCACCAGCGACGTGGGGGTGTCCGCGTTGTACTCCAGCATCTTGGCGGGCCCGTTCCCGTCGTACCGCAGATCGAACCTGCCGTACAGGGAGGGGAGTTCGGTGCGGCGGCGCCAGGATTCGGCGACCAGGCGGGCCAGCCGGGCGTCCGTGATGCCGAGGTCGGCGAAGCGGTCGTGCTCCACGATGTGGGCGGCAGCCGCCAGGCACATCGTGTGGAGTTCCTCGACGACCTCCTCCAGTGCCTCGACCTCGGGCAGGGAGAAGACGTAGTAGGCGCTCTCGTCCCAGTACGGACGCAGAGATCCGTCCGGGTAGCGGGTCAGGGGGTAGATCAGCCCCTGCTCCTCGACCGTCTCCTGCCATCCGGGGCGAGGCTGAGTGGTGCGGCGCTCCACGGGGCGTCAGCCGCCGCTGGAGCCGGAGGAACCGAATCCATGGCGCTCGACGGCGGACTTGTCGTAACTTCCGCCCGAGACGCGGTTCTTGTGACTGCTTCCGCCGTAGTAGTAGCGGCCGGTGCCGTTGCTGTCCTCGCACTCGTAGCTCGGCAGGATCTCGTGGGTCACCGGATCCACACACCTCCGGTCCGGCTCCGAGCTGCACGCGGTGAGCGTCGCCGCGAGCACTCCCATGCCGCCGAGCACGACCGTGCTCGACCTCAGCCTGCGCCTGTCCATGTTCTCTTCTCCCCCGTCGTGCTCTTGAACCCGTGTCCGCCCAGTCGCGAACCGCACGTCAGATTAGATGCACGGCACCGTCGGCTGAAAGCCGGTGTCCACGATCCGCAGCACACATACCGGCATGCCCTGCTCCGCGGGCCTCCGATCGCCTGGCCGGGACTCCCCGATTCGGGAACCGTCCGACGGCCGGACCTCCACGCCGGGGCCCGGCCCTCGATGGCGGTCGGCGCTGGGAACAGCCGGTCCCGGGAGGCGGCGGGCTCACGCAGCGGGCTCAGGCGACGGGCTCAGGCAGCGGGTACGGGAGCGGGCTTACGGAAGCACGCGGCAGAGGGCTTCCAGCGCGCCCGCCCAGCCGCTCTCCGAAGGAGTTCCGTAGCCGACGACCAGTCCGTCGGGAACCCGCTCCGCACCGGGGTGGCGGAAGCGGCTGAGCCTCTCCAGCGCCAAGCCCTGCCAGGTGGCCGCCTGGACGACGGACTGCTCGGTGCCCTCGGGCAGTTCGACCACGGCGTGCAGACCCGCGGCGATCCCGCTCACCCTGACGTCGGGCGCCCGCTCGGCGAGCTCCGCGACGAGCTGGTCCCGACGACGCCGGTAACGCAGTCGCATCGCGCGCACATGCCGGTCGTACGCCCCAGATGCCATGAACTCGGCCAGGGTCAGCTGGTCCGGCACCGCCGACATCCAGTCGAATCCGCCCTTCGCGTCGCAGACCTCCGCCACGAGCTCTTCCGGCAGCACCATCCAGGCGAGCCGGAGCCCGGGCGCCAGCGACTTGCTGGCCGTCCCCATGTAGACGACCCGTTCCGGGTCGAGCCCCTGGAGGGCGCCCACCGGCTGGCGGTCGTAGCGGAACTCGCCGTCGTAGTCGTCCTCCAGGATCAGACCGCCCGAGGAACGCGCCCAGTCCACCGCGGCCGCCCGCCGGTCGGGGTGGAGCGGAACCCCGGTGGGGAACTGGTGTGCCGGGGTCAGCAGCACCGCCCCCACGCCCGGTGTGCCCTCCAGGGCGCCCGTCCTTGCCCCGAGCCGGTCCACCGGGATGCACGGCGTGCCGAGACCTTCTTCGGCCAGGAGGTTCCAGTGGATGTCCAGCCCGTAGGACTCGACGGCCGTCCCGAGCACCGCGTGCCGCCGCAGGACCTTCCCCATGAGCGTGAGCCCGTGGACGAACCCGGAGCAGACCACGATGCGTTCCGGATCGGTGTAGACCCCGCGCGCCCGCGCCAGGTAGTCCGCGAGCGCCGTCCGCAGCTCGACACGGCCCCGCGGGTCGTCGTACCCGAAGGCCGCGTCGGGCGCGGCCGCGAGGGCCCGCCTGGCGGCCTTGAGCCACTCCGCGCGGGGGAACGCCGAGAGGTCGGGGGAGCCCGGCATCAAGTTGTGGGCCGGCCGACGCCGTACCGGCCTGGGCCTCGGGCCCCGGCTGACGGCTCCGGGAGCCGCGGCCCGCTCCGCCACCCTCGTGCCGGAACCCTGCCGCGCGGTGAGCCAGCCCTCCGCCACGAGTTCGGCGTAGGCGTCGGCAACGGTGTTGCGCGCGATCCCGAGATCCGCGGCAAGGGTCCGGGAGGAGGGCAGCCGGGTGCCCGGCGTCAGCCGCCCGGTGCGGACCGCCTCCCGCAGCGCGTGCATCAGCCCGCTGCGAAGCCCCGCACCGACCGGTTCGATGTGGAGGTCGGCACCGAAAGCGGCCCATGAATCAGTCATGGAAATGGACCATACCGGTGCGCCACCTGAGCGCTAGCGTCGTTCTCATGACCACGCACACACATCACACGCCCAGCGTCAACGCCCCCGAGCACCCCGCCCGTCTACAGTGGGCCGCACTCGCCCCCGAGGTCTACAAGGCGATGGTCCGGCTCGACGCAGCGGCCCGTAAGGGGCTCGACCCGACGCTGCTCGAACTGGTGAAGATCCGCGCCTCGCAGCTCAACCACTGCGCCCTCTGCCTGGACATGCACTCGAAGGACGCCCTCGCGGCCGGGGAGTCCGTCGAACGGATCATCCAGCTCAGCGCCTGGGAGGAGTCCCAGCACTTCTACACGGAGAAGGAGCTCGCGGCGATCGAGCTCACGGAGGCCGTCACCGTCCTCACCGACGGCTTCGTGCCGGACGAGGTCTACGCGAAGGCCGCCAAGCACTTCGAGGAGGCCGAACTCGCGCAGCTGATCGCCGCGATCACGGTCATCAACGCCTGGAACCGGTTCGGTGTGACCGCGCGGCTGGCTCCGGGGCACTACACGCCCGGCGACATCAAGCACTGAGGGCTGTACCGCCCTGGCCGTCGGACACTCCCCTGTGCCGGACACCGGCACCGTCGCCGCCGGACACCAGGACCATCGCCCGGCGTGGGCGGGCAGCCGGGCGGGACTCCCCGGCGGCCCGCCCACGACCCGCCGACGAATCGAAGCGCCCCGGAGGCCCGATGTACGACCCCGCGCCCGTCTTCCGAGCCCTGCACCACGGCTGCGGGCCGGGGGATCCCCTCGTCCTGCCGGGACCGTGGGACGCCGCGAGCGCCCGGGCGTTCGAGGAGGCCGGTTTCCCCGCTCTGGCCACGCCCAGCGCGGGCGTCGCGGCAGCCCTCGGCCACGCCGACGGCAGGACACCCGCCGCGGAGATGTTCGCGGCGGTCGGACGCATCACCCGGGCCGTGTCCGTCCCGGTGTCGGCCGATGTCGAGGACGGGTACGGGCTCGCCCCGGAGGAACTCGTCGAGCGCCTCCTCGAAGCAGGGGTGGTCGGATGCAACCTCGAAGACTCCACCGGCGGCGTGCTCGTCGACCCGCTGATCCATGCCGAGCGGCTCGCCGCGGTGCGCGCCGCGGCAGGCGACCGGCTCTTCCTCAACGCCCGCGTGGACACGTACATCCACGGTGAGCGGGGAGCCAAGGACGTGCTCACGGACACGGTGGACCGGGCGCGCCTCTACGTGGAGGCGGGCGCGGACTGCGTCTACCCGATCATGGCCCCCGAGGCCGCGCTCCCCCGGCTGGCGGAGTCCGTCCCCGTACCGGTCAATGCCCTCGGCACGCCCGACGGCCCGGCCACCGCACGCCGTCTCGGCTCCCTGGGCGCCTCACGGATCACCTTCGGCCCCAAGCTCCAGCGGCAGGCAACGGACGCGGTACGCGAACTCGCCGGCCGGCTGCTCGGCCCCTGAACGCCCAGGCACGCCGACTGCTCCGGCCCCTGAACGCCGGTGCCCGGCCACTGGGAGGGCGACCTGATCGTCGGTCCCCGCAGCGAGAGCGCGATCGTCACCCTCGTCGAGCGCTCCACCCGCTACGTCCTGCTCGGACACCTTCCCGGCGGGCACACCGCAGAGGAGGTCCGCGACGTGCTCGTGCCGTTGATCCAATCCCTGCCCGGACACCTGAGCGGCTCGCTGACCTGGGACCAGGGCTGCGAGATGGCCGCGCACAAGCAGTTCACCGTCGCCACCGGGGTGCCGGTCTACTTCTGCGACGCGCACTCGCCCTGGCAGCGAGGATCGAACGAAAACACCAACGGTCTGCTGCGACAGTACTTCCCCAAGGGCACCGATCTGTCCGTGCACGGTCCCGAGGATCTCGAACACGTCGCCCAGCAACTCAACGGCCGACCACGCAAAACGCTCGGCTGGAAAACCCCAGCCGAGCGCCTGCGTGATCTACTGACGACCGCATAGACCGTCAGGTGTTGCGAGGACCCCGAGAATCCGCCCACACAGCCGCGGGGGCGCTCTCACACATCAGCCGAGACCCGGCCCGCCTCTGCCGAGGCCGCGGTCCGGGTGACCGGCCGCAGTGGACGCGGTCGGACCACCGGGTCCGACCGGCCGCGTCAGGCCGGTCGCGTCAGGCCGGTCAGATCAGGCCGAGCTCGCGAACGGCGTCGCGCTCCTCGGTGAGCTCCTTGACCGAGGCGTCGATGCGCGCGCGGGAGAACTCGTTGATGTCCAGGCCCTGGACGATCTCGTACTTGCCGTTCTTCGTGGTCACCGGGAAGGACGAGATGATGCCCTCGGGGACTCCGTAGGAGCCGTCCGACGGGATACCCATCGAGGTCCAGTCGCCCTCGGCGGTGCCGTTGACCCAGGTGTGCACGTGGTCGATAGCGGCGTTGGCGGCCGAGGCGGCGGAGGAGGCGCCACGGGCCTCGATGATCGCCGCGCCACGCTTGGCGACGGTCGGGATGAAGGTGTCGGCCAGCCACGCCTCGTCGTTGACGACCTCGGCGGCGTTCTTGCCGGCGATCTCCGCGTGGAAGATGTCCGGGTACTGGGTCGCCGAGTGGTTGCCCCAGATCGTCAGCCGCTTGATGTCGGAGACGGCGGCGCCGGTCTTGGCGGCCAGCTGCGAGATCGCGCGGTTGTGGTCCAGGCGGGTCATCGCGGTGAAGCGCTCCGCCGGTACGTCCGGGGCCGCGGCCTGGGCGATCAGCGCGTTGGTGTTGGCCGGGTTGCCGACGACGAGGACCTTGATGTCGTCCGCGGCGTTGTCGTTGATGGCCTTGCCCTGCGGCTTGAAGATGCCGCCGTTGGCGGAGAGCAGGTCACCGCGCTCCATGCCCTTCGTACGCGGGCGGGCGCCGACCAGGAGGGCGACGTTGGCGCCGGCGAAGCCGACGTTCGGGTCGTCCGTGATCTCGATGCCGCGCAGCAGCGGGAAGGCGCAGTCGTCGAGCTCCATGGCGGTGCCCTCGGCGGCCTTGAGGCCCTGCGGGATCTCGAGGAGTCGCAGGTTGACCGGCACATCCGGGCCGAGCAGGTGGCCGGAGGCGATGCGGAAGAGCAGCGCGTAGCCGATCTGGCCGGCTGCGCCGGTCACGGTGACATTCACGGGAGTGCGGGTCATGGCGATCTCCGTTAGACAGCTGGCGGTGGGGGTTTCCTGCCCCTGGTGCGGGACACCTCTGAATCTTGACGTGAAGAGATATCCAGCGGTCAGGCTATCCGACCCTCGCCGCCCGGGCCGCCCACCCCCCTGTGGGACCGCACACACCCGGTTACGCAGCGCAGCCGCCCCCGGTCATCACTCGGGTGCGGTGCAGCCGGTGACCCCGGAGACGAGGGTGGCGCACGCCTCGGCCTCCGAGGCCTTCTCCACGGCCACCATCGGGGTGCGGGCCGCGGCTTCGGCCCCCACCGCGCCGTCCTGCCTTATACGGCCCGCCGCGATCCGTACGGTGTCGCCCGCGGACGCCCGCGTGATCCGGGCCCAGGCGGCTCCGCAGGCCCTGCTGTACCGGACCTCGACGAGACCGCTGCCGACCGCGGCACTGGCGACCGTGCTCGCGGACCGGCCGCAGCCCATGGCCTCGGGATCCAGCCCGGTGCAACCGGCCCCCGCGCAGCCGGCGCCGGAAGCGGCCCGGGGGCCGGAGGTGGCGGGTCCGGGCGGCGGTGCCCCGGTGGAGGGTCGGGCGCCGGTGTCCCCGCCCCGGTCGTACGCCAGCGTCACGCCCACCGCGAGGAGGAGCACACCGGCCAGCATCGCCGCAGGAAGCACCGGGCGGCGGCGGGGCTGGCCGCGAGCCCTCCGCGGTCCGGCGGCATCACCTCCGCTCCCGGCATCCGGTGCCGGCCCGGCGGCCGGAGCGCGCTGTCCCGGGACCGCACGGGTGGCCCGTGGGGCTGCGCCCGAGGCGGGTGGAGGCGAGGAACGGACCGTGCCGCGCCCGCCGTTCACCTGGTCGGCGGCGAAGGGGACCGCCGTGCCGCCGGGCGCGGCCCCGGCGACCGGGGCCCTCGGGGGCTCACCGGCGTTCTCGTGGGCCGTACGCGCCCTGGCGGCACCGATGACCTCCATCGTCATCCGATGGCGCGCCTCGGATCGGCTCCAAGCCCTCTCCGCGGGCTCCCACAGGGCTGCGAGGTGCTGGGGCGGCGTGCCCGTCACCTCGGCGAGAGCCACGACCGCGCCCTTGGGTGCCAGCAGGGTGCCGCCGAGGTAGCGCCCCCACGACGCCCTGCTGTAACCGGTGCGGTCGGCGACGGCGGCGATGCTCAGACCCGCATGGTCCACCAGCACACGTAATCGCAGCACGAACTCCCGCATCTGCGGATCGAGTTCGTCCGGTAACGCCTTCCACCGAGCCATCGCGTCCCCCCGGTCGTGCCACCGTCGGCCCCCGCCAACCGCACTACCCAGAAAGACGCGCGCCCGCACGGACATCCGGCTTCCGTTTCGCGCGGGGGAGCAAGGTGCCGGTCGCGGCCGACACGAGGTGCCGGTCGCGGCCGCACGCGGGTCGCCCCGTGCGCCCCGGACGGGATGGCGCATCCGTTGCGTGACGATCACACCGTGGCGGAATGGTCACCTCCGTGCCACAGGGACCGGGCGGACCTTGAACCCGACCCCTCATGTCCATGACGCTTGTCTCAGGACAGGGCAAGGCCGCTCAAGTCACCGCATTCCGGTGCTTCTTGCACCGGCACCTGTCCGGTGTCCGTCCCTTCTCGGGGGAGGGGACGGACACCACTCGTCCACGGAGCCCGGCCCGAGCCTCGCCGAACGGGCTCTAGCGGATCGTGAAGTGGACCGCGTCCTGCAGGAACGGGACGGTGAGCCAGGGCTTGGGCTGCGCCATCAGCGCCAGCAGCACGATCAGCGCGCCCATCAGGCCGTACGTGACCAGATCGGTGAACCGGGACCGCACGGCGAGCATGCCGACGGACGGGACCACCCAGCGCAGCACCGCCCCGCCGAGCAGGGCGACGCCGATGAGTATCGCGCCGATCCTGAACGCCTCCTCGAAGGCGTTGGTCCCCACGATCAGCAGCCCCAGCCCGGCGGTGCAGAGCACCGTGAGCAGCGGCCACTGCCGCGCGGGAGCGGGAGCGTCCCCGGGCGCCGCTCGGCCGCCGCCCTCGGGGCGCGCGGTGTCACGCGTCAACGAGAAGCGGCGTGACGGTGCCCAGGTGGAACCACTGCCCCCGGGCTCCGCACCGGCAACGGCCGCGACGGGCTCCGCGACCTCTCCGGCCGCCTCGGCCCCGGACGGCGTGGCCTCATCCGCGGGCCCGTCCGGATGCGCGGCGTCCGGATGCGCGGCGTCCGGATGCGCGGCGTCCGGATGCATGGCGTCCGGGTGCGCGGCGTCCACCCCCGTACCGCCCAACTCCGTAGCGTCCGCGTTCGTACCGTCCGCGTTCGTGCCGCCCGTGGGACTCGTACCAGCGCCCATGACGTCCTCCGGTCCAGGTCAGCCGGCGGAGACGGCGGAGGCCTCGGCGGCAGCGCGCTCGGCCGCCTCCACCACGTTGACCAGCAGCTGCGCACGGGTCATGGGGCCGACACCGCCCGGGTTCGGTGCCACCCAGGCGGCCACCTCGGAGACACCGGGGTGGACGTCTCCGACGATCTTGCCGTTCTCGTCGCGGCTGACGCCGACGTCCAGCACGGCCGCCCCCGGCTTCACGTCCTCGGGCTTGATCAGGTGGGGCACACCCGCGGCGGCGACGATGATGTCGGCCTGCCTGAGGTGGGCCGAGAGGTCACGGGTGCCGGTGTGGCACTGCGTCACGGTGGCGTTCTCCGAGCGGCGGGTCAGCAGCAGCGGCAGGGGGCGGCCGATGGTGACACCGCGGCCGACGACCACCACGTGGGCGCCGTTGATCTCGACGCCGTGGCGGCGCAGCAGGGTGACGACGCCCTGCGGGGTGCACGGCAGCGGGCCCGCCTCGTTCAGCACGAGCCTGCCGAGGTTCATCGGGTGCAGCCCGTCCGCGTCCTTCGCCGGGTCCATCAGCTCCAGGATGCGGTTGGTGTCGATGCCCTTGGGCAGCGGCAGCTGCACGATGTAACCGGTGCACTCCGGGTTGGCGTTGAGCTCCCGTACGACCTCCTCGATGTCCTCCTGGGAGGCGGTGTCGGGGAGTTCGCGCTGGATGGAGCCCATGCCGACCTGGGCGCAGTCACGGTGCTTGCCGTTCACGTACCAGCGGCTGCCGGGGTCGTCCCCGACGAGCAGGGTTCCCAGGCCCGGGGTGATGCCCTGTGCCTTGAGGGCCGCCACGCGGACGGTCAGGTCGGACTTGATCGCAGCTGCGGTGGCCTTGCCATCGAGAATCTGGGCAGTCATGGCACCCATCCTCGCGGATGACCCCGCCCGCATACCAATTCCTGCTTGCCAGGTGGACTCGAGATTGCACTTGCACAACACCTTGGACAATCCGCTGGACAAGAAGCGGACGCCAAGATGACGATTGGGCCCGCATCACCGCGGACAGTGTCGGGGGGACCACCGTTCTGATTGCTTGCACACGATTCCTCCGTCCGGGCCGCGTCGTCCCCGCACTTCGCAACGGAGGAACCTCGCCATGAGCTTCGGCGACCCCAACAACCCCTACGGCCAGCAGCAGCAGGGCGGGCAGCCGGGCTACGGCTACCCCCAGCAGGCGCCCCAGGGCGTTCCCCAGCAGGGCTACGGCTACCCGCAGGCTCCTCCGGTCCCGGGCGGCTACGGCTACCCGGGCGGGCCGACCGAGATGCCCGGTGGCGTGAAGGCCGCCCGGGTCATGCTCTACGTGATCGCGGGCCTCCAGGTCATCGGCGCGATCTTCGTCGCGCTCGCCGCCGCTGCCGTGAACGCGGCCAAGAACGACGCGACGCTGCAGGAGGACGTGCAGTTCCAGCAGCTCGCCGACTACTCGGGCAACGCGCTCTGGGGCATCACCGTCTTCGCCCTGGTGTGGGGCGTCCTCGCCGTCGTCCTGGCCGCCAAGTTCGGCAAGGGCGGAAACGGGGTGCGCATCACCACGATCGTGTTCGGTGTGATCACCGCGATCCTCGGTATCTACCCGTTCATCGTGATCGGCCTGGCCCACACGGTCCTCGCCATCCTGGTCGTCGTCTTCGTGGCGAAGTCCGACGGCGGGGCCTGGTTCACCCGTCAGCGGCAGCACTGACCTGCTCCGCAACACCCGCGCGTGAAGGCCGCGGCACCCGCTGATCCGCGGGTGTGCGGCCTTCAGCCCTTTCCGGGCACGGGCGAGGTCCGCTCCATCACGACGAAGGAGCCGGCCCGGCGGGTGACCCGGTACGTCGCCTCCGGGTGGAGCTGGTGGGCGTACGCGACCGGGTCGTCGATCGGGCGCGACCAGCCGAAGTCCAGGTTGATGGCGACGACGTCGGGGGCGGTGCCGGGAGCCCCGCCCACCCAGTAGACCGTGCGGTCGGCGGTCAGGTGCGCCATGAGCGTGATGTCCGTCTCCACCCGGGCGCCCACGGGGATCGCGTCCAGGGCCTCCTCGGCGGCCTGGGTGCGGGCGTCGGAGCGGTAGGTCTCCGGGCGCAGCAGGTCGCGGAAGGGCAGGTGCTGGGTGAGGGCGATCGCGACGGCGGCGGCCATCGGGACCGCGACGTTCGCGTAGGAGACCAGCCAGCCGCGCTTCGATCCCTTGCTGCGGCGGATGCCGTCGGCCATGGCCAGGAAGACCACCGGCATCAGGATCGCGCTGTAGTGCCAGACCATCCCCCAGTGGTTGGAGTCCTGGGAGAGGAGGCGCCATCCGAGGGTGGGCAGCACGAGCAGGATCAGGGGGGAGCGCAGCGCCATGAAGGCCGTGATCCCGACGAGGAAGACCAGCATCTCCAGCTTGACCTGGGAGTTGAACACGCCGAGGACGGAGTCGAGCAGGGAGACCTGCTGCCCCCCGTTCTCCTCGATCTTCTTCCAGTAGTCGTACTGCCCCGCGCTGCTGGCCGCCGGTATGAGCACCAGCACGGTCAGCGCGAAGGCGAGCACCCCGAACGCCGCCAGCAGGAAGCCCTGGACCCGGCGCCCGTACAGTGCGAGCAGCACGCCCACCAGCGCCACGGTGACCCCGAGGTCCTCCTTGACCAGGACCAGCGGCAGCGACCAGAGGACGGCGGCCCGCCACCGCTCCATGAGCAGCGCCCGGCAGACCAGGGCCAGCAGCGGGACGGCGAGGGCTATCTCGTGGAAGTCGGCCTTGACCGCCTCCTGGAGGCCCCAGGAGAGCCCGTAGGCGACGGTGACGCAGAGGCCGGAACGGCCGCCCAGCATCTGCTGGACGGTGCGCCCGACGACGGCTGCGGAGGCGGCGAACAGCGCGGCCTGGGCGAACAGCAGCGCGACCGCGGACGGCCAGATCCAGTAGAGCGGGACGAGCAGGGCGACCAGCGGGCTGAAGTGGTCGCCGAGTATCAGGAAGCCGGGGCCCTTGATGTCGACGACGGGGGCGTCGAAACCGGCGTAGGCCCGCACCTCCTGCTCGAAGATCCCCAGGTCCCAGGAGGGGGACTCGAAGTGGCTGAACCGCAGGTATTCGTAGAGGAAGTAGAGCGCGCACAGTACGGCCGCCGCGATCAGGTACGGGCGCAGGGGCGCAGGGTGCGTCACGCCCCCGGCCGGCTCGGGAGCCTGCTCCCCGGGCACGTCGGTCTCGCTCTGCTTCACGTCAAGCACGATGCCCCCGCAACGGAATCCCTCGGTGGTCACTGCCGGTCACACCGGTCCCGCCCGCTACGGCCCGGCAAGGCCATTCATTAGAACAGAGGGCCGAGCGATTTCCGTAGGCCGGGACGCGCCGAAGGCTCTCACCGCACGTCCGTTCCGGAACGCACCGCAGGCCGTACCCGGGCGGGTACGGCCTGCGGTGCTGGATCCGACCTGGGTGCAGGTGTCAGTGGAAGAAGTGGCGCGTGCCGGTGAAGTACATGGTCACGCCGGCCTTCTTCGCGGCCTCGACGACCAGCTCGTCACGGACGGACCCGCCCGGCTGGGCGACGGCCTTGATGCCGGCGGCGGTCAGGATCTCCAGGCCGTCGGGGAAGGGGAAGAAGGCGTCGGACGCGGCGTACGAGCCCTTGGCCCGCTCCTCGCCGGCCCGCTCGACGGCCAGCTTGGCGGAGTCGACGCGGTTGACCTGGCCCATGCCGACACCCACCGACGCGCCGTCCTTGGCGAGCAGGATGGCGTTGGACTTGACCGCACGGCTCGCCTTCCAGGCGAAGGCGAGCTCCCTGAGCTCCTCGGCGGACAGGGCCTCACCGGCGGCGAGGGTCCAGTTGGCCGGGTCGTCGCCCTCGGCCTGGAGGCGGTCGGCGACCTGGAGCAGTGCGCCGCCGTCGATCGGCTTCACCTCGAGCGCGGCGGCCGGCGCCTCGGGGCAGCGCAGCACCCGGATGTTCTTCTTCCGGGCGAGGATCTCGACCGCGCCGTCCTCGTACGCCGGGGCGACGATGACCTCGGTGAAGATCTCCGCGACCTGCTCGGCCATCTCGACGGTCACCGGACGGTTGACCGCGATGACACCGCCGTACGCGGAGAGCGGGTCGCAGGCGTGGGCGTTGCGGTGCGCGGTGGCGACGTCGTCGGCGATGGCGATGCCGCACGGGTTCGCGTGCTTGATGATCGCGACACACGGCTCGTCGTGGTCGTACGCGGCGCGGCGTGCGGCGTCGGTGTCCGTGTAGTTGTTGTAGGACATCTCCTTGCCGTGCAGCTGCTCGGCACCGGCGAGGCCGCCCTCGCCGGAGGTGTACAGCGCGGCGGGCTGGTGCGGGTTCTCGCCGTAGCGCAGCACGTTCGTGCGCGCGAAGGTGTCGCCGAGGAACTCGGGCAGGCCCGAGTCGTCCGCGGCCGCGTAGCCGTCCGCGAACCAGGCGGCGACCGCGACGTCGTACGCGGCGGTGTGCTGGAAGGCCTCGGCCGCGAGCCGCTTGCGGGCGGTCAGGTCGAATCCGCCCGCCTTGACCGCGGCGAGCACGTCGGCGTAACGCTCCGGGCTGGTCACGACCGCCACGGACGGGTGGTTCTTGGCGGCGGCGCGGACCATCGACGGGCCGCCGATGTCGATCTGCTCGACGCACTCGTCGTCGGAGGCGCCGGAGGCGACGGTCGCCTTGAAGGGGTAGAGGTTGACGACCACGAGGTCGAAGGGCTCCACACCCAGCTCGGCGAGCTGCTCACGGTGGGCGTCCAGGCGGAGGTCGGCGAGGATGCCGGCGTGGACGCGGGGGTGCAGGGTCTTGACCCGGCCGTCCAGGCACTCGGGGAAGCCGGTGAGCTCCTCGACCTTGGTGACCGGCACGCCGGCGGCCGCGATCTTCCCGGCGGTGGAGCCGGTGGACACCAGCTCGACACCCGCCTCGTGCAGACCGCGGGCGAGGTCTTCGAGCCCCGTCTTGTCGTAGACGCTGACCAGGGCGCGACGGATGGGCTTATTCACCGACATGACCGAGATGAACCTTTCGTCCCTCAATGCGATAGCCGTCACGGGCGAGCCGCCCCACGGCCTCGACGAGCAGCTTGCGCTCGACTTCCTTGATGCGTTCATGGAGGGCGGCTTCGCCCTCCTCCGTTCCCTCTTCGGTCACCTCGACCACGCCCTGCGCGATGATCGGACCGGTGTCGACGCCGTCGTCGACGAAGTGGACGGTGCACCCGGTGACCTTCACGCCGTACGCGAGCGCGTCGCGGACCCCGTGGGCGCCGGGAAAACTGGGGAGCAGGGCGGGGTGGGTGTTGACGACCCGGCCCCCGAAACGGGCGAGGAAGTGCTTGCCCACGATCTTCATGAAACCCGCGGACACGACGAGGTCCGGGCGGTGCCCGGCCACTGCGGCGGTCAGCGCCTCGTCCCACGCCTCGCGGTTCTCGTACTCGCCGACCTTGCACACGAAGGTGGGGAGCCCCGCCCGCTCGGCCCGCTCGGCACCGAGGGTGCCGTGGCGGTCGGCGCCGACCGCGACGATCCGGGCTCCGTAGCCCTCTGGATCGTCACCGATCGCGTCCAGGAGTGCCTGGAGATTCGTTCCTGATCCGGAGACCAGTACGACCACACGGGCAGGAGCGGCGGAGGGGGGCGGGGAGGCCACGGCAGGGCCCTTTCTCGCGTGATGGAGCGGGTACGCGATGTACAGGAGGTGCGCTTGTGTGGTCGTACGAAAGAAGCCGGTCCCCCGATACGGGGGACTCTACGAACGGTCCGACCGTCAGCAACGATACCGGCACACCCGGCGGCCCCCACGGGACGGGGGCGCGACCGGGAGGTAGCGTCTGGGGACAGGGAACCGCCCCCGGGCGGAAATGACGAGATGGGGAAGACGTTCACCACATGCCGGACCGCCTCCGCACCGCCCTTGGCCATCCGCTGCCCGAGCGGGCATCCACGCTGATGCGGGAACGCCAGTCCTCATCACCGGACTCCTCGTCGGGCACGGGCTCCGGCTCCTCGTCGGGTTCGGACTCCTCGTCGGGTTCGGGCTCCTCCCGGGGGTCCGGGGCGTCCTCCGGGTCACCCGGCCGACGCGGCTCCTCGCCCGGTCCGTCCGACGACAACCCCTTCGCCGCACCGCCCGAGGACCGGCCCGACCAGCCGTGGCAGCCTCGGCACCCCTCCCACACCCCCGGGAACCACGGCGACGGCGGCAGTGGTGACGGAAGCGACGACCGCCCTGTCTGGGGCGGCCGGTGGAGCGACCAGCAGCCCGGCCGCCAGAGCGGAGGCTTCGGCGGCCGTCCGGGCGGCCCCGGGCAGGGCGGCCAGGGCGGCGGGCCGGAGGGCAACCCCGGCGGTCTGCGCTGGGATCCGACCGACCCCGTCCAGCGTCGCGCCCGCTACGCGGTGCTCGGTGGGATGTGGGCGTTCTTCTTCGCCCTCTTCGATCTCCCCGAGATCGCGATGCTCCTCGGCGCCCTCTCCGTGTACTGGGCGATCAGTTCCCTCCGCGGCGCCCCGCAGAAGCCGCCGGCCCCCGGCACCGCGACGGCCACCGCCACCGGCACTCCGGATCGCCCCGCCGCTCCCCCGGTGCCCGGCCAGGCTTCCGGCGCCCCTCAGATCAGCAAGCGCCAGCAGACGACCGCCGCCGTGAGCGGCCTGGTGACGGCGCTGCTCGCACTGGCGATCGTGGCCACCGGCTACACGGTCCAGCTGGTCTACCGCGACTACTACACGTGCGTGAACGACGCGCTGACCAAGTCCGGAGCCCTTTCCTGCAACGACAGACTGCCCGACCCGCTGGAGCCCTTCTTCGGCGTCAGGAAGTAACCTCCGCGCCACTCGCTCCGCTACGGAGCGGCCTCCCGGCCGGGTTCCGGACGCTCCTCGGCGTCCGGAACCCGGCCGGACCTCGTATCCGGCCCCTCGGCTTCACCCGGGTCCGCCGACGGCGGGCCCTCGGGAGCCGCCGAGGGCCCGGCACCCTGGTCAGCCGCGCGCGAAGGGCCAAGCACCGGCGCGGGACCGGCCGTACCGCCAGGAGCGCCGACGGACACGGGCCCGGCGGGCTCCACGGGTCCCTCCGGCCTCACGGGCTCCGCGGGCTCAACGGGCTCAGCGGGCTTCGGGGGCTCCGGGGACTGCTCCTCGATCGTCGCGTACCGGGCCGGCTTCACGGGATCGGACGGCTGTACGGGCTCGGACGGCTGTACGGGCTCCGCGGCCCCGGAGCTCTTCACCGAACGGTCCGGCCTCACGGGCTCGGACGCCCGCACCGACCCGCCGGCCTGCACGGGCCCTCCCGACTCGGCAGACCCACCCGGTTCGGCAGCCGCTGCGGGGGACGGGAACCCCTCGCGCGCGGGGAAGGCGGCCATCAGCCCGCCCGAGTTCTTCCTGAGCGCCGCCCAGCGTGCCTCCCTGGCCTGCTCGCCGTGCCAGGGGTCCGCCGACAGGAAGTCGTACGCCTCGATCTGCTCGTCCGCCGCTCCGCTCTCAGCCTCAGCGGGCCGCACCGTCGCCCGGCCGCGGCCGCCCTTTCGGTCGGGTCGCGATCCCGCCGGCGCCGGGTCGGCCGAGGCGGTCTCCCACCGCCAGCCCCACCGGTGCTCCCGCAGTCGCCACGCCCTGAAGAGCAGCGCGGTCGGCACACCGATGACGGCCGTCCACACGAAGGCGGCCGGACCGACCAGCCACCACACCGGGCCGAATTCCGCCAACGCGCCGTTGCCCAGCGGACCGCCCGAGGCCGCGGCGAGCGCGGACGCCCCCGCTCCGGTGCCGAGGGCCGCCAGCCCCGCGACGAGCGCGGTCCGGCCCTGGCCCCAGGACTCCTCGCGCGCGTCGGGCGCAGGAGCCGCGCCCCTGGCCACGAACCGGGCGACCGTCAGACCCGCCACGAACGGCACCGCGACGGCTGCCCAGTTCGCCGCGGTGCCCGGACCGTGGGAGGGCACAGCGGCGAGCAGCGGGAAGTCGGGAAGGGCGGGTGGCCCGGTGAACGCGAGCGGGGCCGCCGTCGACGCCGTACCGAGGGAGAACCCCGGACCCAGGCCGTAGGCCGCGCCCCACACCGCCGCGTTCGGCACAAGGGCCGCAGCCAGGAGCAGCACGGACACCCGGCCGGACCAGTCGCCCGCCAGACCGAGGAAGGACTCCCGAGCCGCCCCCGAATGCCATGCCAGCGCCACGGCGACGAGCAGCGCCCCGCCGCCGAGCAGTGTCAGCACACCCGCGGCCGCCGACCGCAGGGTCACCGCCGTACCCGCCCTGAACCGCGGACGGGCGGCTGCCTCCTGCAGTGTCAGCGGCGCCCAGACCAGCAGCGGACCGAGGGTGTGCCCGCGCGCGGCCCACACGCCCGCGGCGGCGGCGCCCGCCACCACGAAGGAGAGGGGGAAACCGACGGTGGCACGGTCGACGGGCAGCGCACCGCCCTGCGCGTACGCCACCGATGCCAGCGCCACCAGCAGGTACCCGGCACTCACCGCGCAGAACGCCCCGAACGCCGAATGATCGGCCGCGGTCTCACCGTCACCGTCGAACTCGGCGGAGTCCCGGCCGGCCCGGTACAGCAGCCACACGGGGAGCGCGACGAGCAACAACGGGACGGTCGCCACGGGTACGGGGTGTCCGCCCACCGTGTCCGCCCTGACCAGTTCGGCGCCATGGGCCAGGAGCCAGAGCCCGGTCGCCACATGGAGCGCCCCGCCGGGCCCGCTGTCGGGGTAGGGGGAGGTGACCCACAGCAGCATGACCAGGACGGCCAGCGCCCCGAGCCCGAGCCCCGCCGCGAGCACCCCGCGCACGAAGGCGGAGGCCAGGACGGCGGTCCTGCTCCGCTCGGCCGGCAACATCGGGCTGCGCTCGGTCACTTGGGTCACCCCGCCATGCTGCCAACGACACGCACCTATTTCGTGTAACGGGCCAACAGCCGCTGTGTCGCTCAATATATGTTTATGTACTTTTTCACCCGTTGCAGTGTCCCCGGGAACGGAGGCAGGAGATGACGCGGAGCACCACCGGCCCGGCCCCCGCCACCCCGCTGCCCTCCCCCGAGGAGCGCCGCAGGCTGCGCGAGGCCCGAGCGCTGAGTGAGGAACAGGTCGCCGAGGCCGTGGGGGTCACCCCCGGAACCGTCCGCGCCTGGGAGGCGGGCCGCACCGATCCACGCGGACGGCGGCGCGACGCGTACGCCAGGCTGATCGGCTGTGCCGACGGGGATGCGATGCCCGACCCGCCGGCCGGATCCGCCACGACCGGGCAGACGCCTCCGGGCCCGCCCTGCCCCGCCGCCGGCGCGACCGCGGCCCCCGCCGCCACCCCGGCCCCGGCCCCGGCCCCGGGCACGGCCGATGAGGCGGACGTGGCGGCCGCACCGGACACGGACGCACCGGACGCGGCCGAGGACACCTGTGCCGACACCACCTGTGCCGACACCACCTGGGCCGGACGCACCGCGGCCGAGGACACCGGCGCCGAGGACGGCCCACCACCCGACGAGCCTCCGCCCGCTCTGCCCCGGTCCAGGCACGCGCTCACCGCCGAGGACGCCTTCGACACCCTGTACGCCCGCACGGCCCCCGGGCTGACACGTCAGATGTATCTGCTGACCGGGCGCCGGAAGCTGGCGGGGGAAGCGGTCGAGCACGCCTTCCGGGTCGCCTGGCAGCGCTGGCCGGAGGTGGCCACGGACCGGGACCCCGCGGGCTGGGTCCGGGCCGTCTCGTACGAGTACGCGATGTCTCCCTGGCACCGGTGGCGGCGTACCCACCGCAGGCCCGACGCCCTCCCCGAGGACCCCGGACGGCGCGCGCTGCTCGGCGCCCTGCTCGCCCTGCCCCCGGCCAACCGCCGCACGCTGCTGCTCCACGACGGGGTGGGACTCGGCCTGCCGGAGACGGCCGCCGAGACCGAGGCCAGCACGCTCGCCGCGGCGAGCCGGCTGCTGAACGCACGGGCCGCCGTCTCCGAGGTGCTCCCGGAGCTGGGCCGCCCGAAGGATTCCGGGGCGCGTACCGCGCTGCTCCAGGAGCGGCTCGGGGCGCTCGCACTGGCCGAGCAGGTGGCCGAGCCCTCGTCAGCTCCCGCGGTACGCAAGGGGGGCGAGCGCGTCGCGGAACTCTGGACACGGGCCGCGATCTGCTTCGGGGTCCTGCTGATCGGGGCGACGGGCTACACCCTGCACACGGCACCCACCCACTACGAGCAGCCGCTCTCACCTCCCCACCGGGTGGGCGGAGTTCCGCCGCTGAGCGGACCGGGGAAGCTGACCTCCCAGGATCTGAAACTGCAGAAGTCCCTGCGGGAGGAGCTCACCCACGGTCCGGAACGGCTGGTCCCTCGGATCCCCTGACGGATGCGCCGCCCGCGTGGACACGGAAACGGCGCGGGCCTTCACCCCGCCACGAGGACAGGATGAAGGCCCGCGCCGTTTCCGCGATGAGGCGGCGACGCCCTGCGGTGTCAGCCGCCGAGGATCTCGCGCGCCAGCTTGGCGGTCTCGGTCGGCGTCTTGCCGACCTTCACGCCGGCGGCCTCGAGGGCCTCCTTCTTGGCGGCGGCGGTGCCGGACGAGCCGGAGACGATGGCGCCGGCGTGGCCCATGGTCTTGCCCTCCGGGGCGGTGAAGCCCGCGACGTAGCCGACGACCGGCTTCGTGACGTTCTTCGCGATGTAGTCGGCGGCACGCTCCTCGGCGTCGCCACCGATCTCACCGATCATCACGATGAGGTCGGTCTCGGGGTCCGCCTCGAACGCCGCGAGGGCGTCGATGTGCGTGGTGCCGATGACCGGGTCGCCACCGATGCCGACGGCGGACGAGAAGCCGATGTCACGGAGCTCGTACATCATCTGGTAGGTCAGCGTGCCCGACTTGGACACCAGACCGATGCGGCCGGGCTTGGTGATGTCGCCCGGGATGATGCCGGCGTTGGACTGGCCGGGGGTGATGAGGCCGGGGCAGTTCGGACCGATGATCCGGGTCTTGTTGCCCTTCGAGCCGGCGTACGCCCAGAAGGCGGCCGAGTCGTGGACCGCGATGCCCTCGGTGATCACGACGGCCAGCGGGATCTCGGCGTCGATCGCCTCGACGACGGCGGCCTTCGCGAAGGCCGGCGGCACGAAGAGGACGGACACGTCGGCGCCGGTCTTCTCCATCGCCTCGGCGACGGAGCCGAATACGGGTACCTCGGTGCCGTCGAAGTCGACGGAGGTGCCCGCCTTGCGCGGGTTCACGCCACCGACGATGTTGGTGCCGTCGGCCAGCATGAGCTTGGTGTGCTTCATGCCCGTGGCGCCGGTCATCCCCTGGACGATGACCTTGCTGTCCTTGGTGAGGAAGATTGCCATGGTGTTGGAGTCCCTCGTCCCTTACTTCGCAGCCGCGGCGAGCTCGGCGGCCTTGTCGGCCGCGCCGTCCATGGTGTCCACACGCTGAACGAGCGGGTGGTTGGCGTCGGAGAGGATCTTGCGACCCAGCTCCGCGTTGTTGCCGTCGAGGCGCACGACCAGCGGCTTGGTGACGTCCTCGCCCTTGGACTTGAGGAGCTCCAGGGCCTGGACGATGCCGTTGGCGACCTCGTCGCAGGCGGTGATGCCGCCGAAGACGTTGACGAAGACGGACTTGACGTCCGAGTCGCCGAGGATGATCTCGAGGCCGTTCGCCATGACCTCGGCGGAGGCGCCGCCACCGATGTCGAGGAAGTTGGCGGGCTTCACGTTGCCGTGCTTCTCACCGGCGTACGCGACGACGTCCAGGGTCGACATGACCAGACCGGCACCGTTACCGATGATGCCGACCTCGCCCTCGAGCTTGACGTAGTTGAGGTTCTTGGCCTTGGCGGCAGCCTCGAGGGGGTTGGCCGCGGCCTTGTCCTCGAGCTCCTCGTGACCGGGCTGACGGAAGTCGGCGTTCTCGTCGAGAGACACCTTGCCGTCCAGGGCCAGGATGCGGCCGTCCTTGGTCTTCACCAGCGGGTTGACCTCGACGAGGAGCGCGTCCTCGGCGACGAAGGTGTCCCACAGGGTCACCATGGCCTCGGCGACGCCCTCGGCCACATCGGCGGGGAACTTCGCCTGGGCGACGATCTCGCGCGCCTTGGCGATGTCGACGCCGTCGACGGCGTTGACCGGGACCTTCGCGAGGGCCTCGGGGGTCTTCTCCGCGACCTCCTCGATGTCCATGCCGCCCTGCACCGACGCCATGGCGAGGAAGGTGCGGTTGGTGCGGTCAAGGAGGTACGAGACGTAGTACTCCGCCTCGATCTCCGGGGACAGCTCGGCGATCATCACCTTGTGGACCGTGTGGCCCTTGATGTCCATGCCGAGGATGTCGGTCGCGCGCGCGACCGCCTCGTCCGCGTCGGCCGCCAGCTTGACGCCGCCGGCCTTGCCGCGGCCGCCGACCTTCACCTGCGCCTTGACGACGGACTTGCCGCCCAGCCGCTCGGTCGCCTCGCGGGCTGCCTCAGGCGTGTCGATGACTTCACCGGCCAGCACCGGTACACCGTGCTTGGCGAAGAGGTCCCTCGCCTGGTACTCGAACAGGTCCACGCGCGTCCGTCCCTTTTAGTGGTCTCGCGGTTCGTTTTCTGCGTGGGCGTGCCGCGAGGGCAACGTGACTGCGCGGTCACAGGGGAGGCGCACAGGGTGACCCGGTACGCGGCATGTCCATCCGGCAGGTTATCCCCCGTGCCGCACCGGACCCTAAATTGCGGATCACACCTGAGCGGTGATAACGGTCACAGATCCCGCAGACGGCCCGGATGTCAAGGACAAAACGGCGTCCGCCGAAACCGGTCGGCGCTCCCCCGGAGACGGCCCCGGCCGGCGCGGCCCGGGTCACCCGGCGGTGTCCGGCACCGGCAGCGGGCGGCTCTCGATCGCGGCCGCCATGACCTCGGGGAAGAGATCGGGGGTGCAGGCGAAGGCGGGCGCGCCGAGCGCCGCCAGCGTCGCGGCGTGCTCCCGGTCGTAGGAGGGCGTGCCCTCGTCGGACAGCGCCAGCAGGGCCACGAGCCGCACCCCGGACGCCGTCATCGCCGCCGCGCGGGCGGCCATCTCGTCCCGGATCCCTCCCTCGTGCAGGTCGCTGACGAGGACGACGACGGTGTCCGCCGGACGGGTGATCCTCGACTGGCAGTAGGCGAGCGCGCGGTTGATGTCCGTGCCGCCGCCGAGCCGTGTACCGAACAGGACGTCGACCGGGTCGTCGAGCTGGTCGGTGAGATCGACGACCGACGTGTCGAACACGACGAGCCGCGTCGACAGGGCCCGCACGGAGGCGAGCACCGCCCCGAAGACGGCGGCGTGGACGACGGAGGCGGCCATCGAACCGGACTGGTCGACGCAGAGGATGACGTCCTTCTTCAGGAACCGGTCCGCCCGCCCGTAGCCGACGAGCCGCTCGGGGACCACCGTGCTTCCGCCGTCCGGGAGAGCCAGGGGTCTGCCGAGGTTGGCGCGGATCGTCCGGCCCCAGTCGATGTCCCGCGGGCGCGGTCTGCGCGCTCTCGCCGAGCGGTCCAGGGCACCGGTGAGCGTGGTCCTCGTGCGCGGGGCAAGTCTGCGCTCCAGGTCCTCGACGACTTTGCGTACGACCTTCCGGGCCGTCTCCTTCGTCGTCTCCGGCATCGCCTTGCCGAGGGAGAGCAGTGTGCCGACGAGGTGTACGTCGGGCTCGACGGCCTCCAGCAGCTCCGGCTCCAGCAGCAGGGCCCCGAGCCCGAGCCGGTCGATCGCGTCGCGCTGCATGACCTGGACGACCGTGCTCGGGAAGTACGTACGGATGTCGCCCAGCCAGCGCGCCACGGACGGCGCCGAGGCCCCGAGCCCGGCTGTCCGTCCCGTCCCGCCCCGGCCCTGGGGACGGTTCTCGCCGTACAGCGAGTCCAGCGCGTGATCGATCTGCGCGTCGCGCCCGGAGAGTGCCTGGCCCGTGGCCTCGGCCGCGTCCCCGCCGAGCACCAGGCGCCAGCGCCGCAGCCGCTCCCCTTCGGCGGTCGTGCCGTGCTCGCCCACCGGGCCCTCCCTCCCGCTCGTGTCCACCCCTGCGCCCTCCCCTCCCGTGTCCGACGTGTTCATCCGGTCGCCGCCCGCTGCCCGGGGAGGCCCGGACGGCCCGGTTGCGTACGGCCTTGCACTCCGGGCCCGAGCTCCGTGGGGCACGCGTCCGTCGGGTCCGACGCCGGGCGGTCAGGATCCGCGCCGCCGGGTTCCGTGCGGTCTGTCTCCGCGCGGCACGGCGGGTCGGGCGGGTCGAGACCGAGGAGCAGCCGGAGCACCGGGACGACCGCGTCGGCCCGCTCCTCGTCGAGTGCCGCGCCGAAGCCGGGCGCGGCGGGCGTGTCCTTCCCGCTTGCGTGCTCCGCCGCCCCGCCGCGGCGGACGAGGTCGCCCAGGGTGCGTCTGGCGCCGGGTGGGAAGGCCGCGAATGTGCGGCGCAGCAGGGGCAGTACGCCCGTGAACGCGTCGGCAGGCAGGCCGGTCAGCCAGGAGTCCACGAGCCTCCGCAACCGCTCGTCGTGGACCAGCAGCAGACCGCCGCCGGCCGCTCCGCCGAGGAAGCCTTCGATCCAGTCGGCGGCCTCGGCGGACGGGGTGCCCGGGGAGAGCGCCTGGCTCATCAGCCTCTCCGTCCCGGACTCGGTGAGCCGTCCGTCGTCCAGGAGGAGACGCGTGGCGCGGCCCCGGACCATCCCGGCGACGGCCTCCCTGACGGCGAGTCCGCGCAGCACCTCCACCCACCGCTCGGGGAGCCCCTCGGCCCCGTCGGCGCCGGCGAGCATGCCCATCGCCGTGTGCGTGCCGTCCAGCCTGCGCAACGCCTCCGCCGCCGCGTCGGGGGCGAGCCCGGTGCAGGCGGGAGGCAGGCCCACGCATACGCGTTCGGCGAGGCCGACGGCCACCGCCCCCAGTGCCGCGGTGCCGGTGGACCGGACGTCCCCGTAGCGCAGGGAGCGGGCCAGGGAGGGCAGGGCGTCGGCGAGGTGCCGGACGTCCGTGTCGAGGGCGGCCCGGTCCGCGAGGGCTCGCATCACGACGGGCAGCGCACGGGTCAGACCTGCCAGGAGACAGCGCTCGGCGAGCCCGGTGACCTCCGCGAGGACCCTGGCCGACACGGCGTCCGATTCGGCCTTGGCGGTCGCCGCGTCCAGCACGGTGGTGCCCCAGACCCCCGCTTCTGCGATCCGGACGAAGAGCTCCGGCTCCCAGCGCAGCCGCCAGCTCTCCCGGAACGTCCCGGTGCTCCCCCGGCCCGCCGCGGGTGCGCCCCAGTCCACCCCCAGGATCCGCAGCCGGTGCAGGAGACGGCTGCGGGCGGCGTCGGTGTCCTTGCGCAGGTCGAGCTCCAGCTCCCGCCGCGCCGCTTCGGGCCGCAGTCTCAGCCTGCGCTGCTGCTTGTCGAGATCGCGCTGGAGGGGGACGGCCGGAGCGGTGTCCGGCACCTCGCCCAGCGTCGTGCCGACGACGAGCTCGTCGCGCACGAGGGCCAGCGGTACGTCGGACCCCTCGCACATGACGGCCCTGACCGCGTCGGTGGCCTCGGCCAGGCCCACGGCAGGACGGCCGCGCACGACCGCAAGGGCATCCGCGAGCCTGACCGCCTCGATGACATCGGCCCCGGACACGGGCCGGTCGGCGTCACGCAGGAGACCGGCGGTCCGCGTCATCCAGCGTTCGACCGGACGGTCGGGGGAGGCGAACAGGTGCGCGTACCAGCCGGGGGAATCGATCCCCGCGCCGTATCCGCTGTACCGGGAGAGCCGGCGATGGGTCCAGGGCACCCAGGTCAGCTCCACCCTGACCTTGGGCATTCCCCTGAGCAGGGCGCGGTCGGCGGCGACCTTGGCCCCGGAGGCGAGCGCGGGCACGTGCCACGCTCCGCAGACCACCGCCACACGGTCCCCGAACTCCTTGCGGGCCGCGCGCAAACGCAGGCGCATGCAGGCCTCCCGCACCGCTTCCTGCGGGTGGCCGCCGTCCCCGTGAGCCTCCCGCAGTGCCGTCATCGCCTCGGCAAGAGCGGCGAATGGGGCGCACGGGTCCGCCGGCGGCCGGCCGTCCGCGCCCCGGTGCTCGACGACGTCCTCCCACCAGCCCTCCGGGTCGTCGTGCCCCGCGGTCCGGGCGAGTATCCGGATCGGGTCGATGGCCCGGTCCTCCCCGGCCCCTTCCTCCCGCCGGTCGGTCAGCGCGAGGGAGTGGGCGGCCGGCAGGTCCATGAATCTGACGGGGACTCCGCGGGCCAGTGACCAGCGGATCGCCACCCACTCGGGAGAGAAGTCCGCGAAGGGCCAGAACGCCGAGCGGCCCGGGTCGTCCACGGCGTGGGCGAGCAGCGCGACCGGCGGGCGCATCCGGAGGTGTCCCGCGAGCGGCAGCAACGCGTCGCCCTCGGGCGGGCCTTCGACGAGTACCGCGGCAGGCCGCACGGATTCCAGCGCGGCCAGGACCGCCCGGGCGGAACCGGGGCCGTGGTGACGTACGCCCAGCAGCAGCGGCCCCTCGGAGGCCCGGACCGCCATGGACGGGTCCCCGGTGGACGGGGTGCCGGTGGACGGGACACCGGTGGACGGGTCCCCGGTGGACGGGGTGCCGGTGGACGGGGTGCCGGTGGACGGGACACCGGTGGACGGGTCCCCGGTGGACGGGGTGCCGGAGCGGGTCATCCGGCCTCCTCCCGGCAGGCACGGTAGAAGTCCTTCCAGTCCGCGCGCTCGCGGACGACGGTCTCCAGGTACTCCTGCCAGACGACCCGGTCCGCGACGGGGTCGCGGAGGACCGCGCCGATGACACCTGCGGCGAGGTCCCCCGGCCGGAGCACGCCGTCCCCGAAATGGGCTGCCAGGGCGAGCCCTCCGGTCACGACGGAGATGGCCTCGGCCGTGGACAGTGTCCCGGAGGGGGACTTGAGTGTGGTGCGGCCGTCCGTGGTGACGCCGTCGCGCAGTTCACGGAAGACCGTGACGACGCGCCGGATCTCGGCGAGGCCGTCGGGCACCGAGGGGAGGTCGAGCGCGCGTCCCATCCCGGCCACCCGGCGGGACACGATGTCGACCTCGGCCTCGGGAGTGGCCGGCAGCGGGAGCACCACGGTGTTGAACCTCCGGCGCAGCGCACCGGACAGCTCGTTGACCCCGCGGTCCCGGTCGTTCGCCGTGGCCACCAGGTTGAACCCCCTGACCGCCTGAACCTCCTGGCCGAGCTCGGGGACGGGAAGGGTCTTCTCCGAGAGGATCGTGATGAGGGCGTCCTGCACGTCGGCCGGGATACGGGTGAGCTCCTCCACCCGGGCGGTCATGCCCTCGGCCATCGCACGCATGACGGGGCTCGGCACGAGTGCCTCACGGCTGGGGCCGTGCGCCAGCAGCTGCGCGTAGTTCCATCCGTAGCGCACGGCCTCCTCGGGTGTGCCCGCGGTTCCCTGCACGAGGAGGGTCGAGTCGCCGCTGACTGCTGCGGCCAGATGCTCGGACACCCATGTCTTGGCCGTCCCCGGGACACCGAGGAGCAGCAGTGCCCGGTCCGTCGCGAGCGTGGTGACGGCGACCTCGACAAGGCGTCTCGGGCCCACGTACTTCGGTGTGATCACCGTGCCGTCCGGGAGGGTCCCGCCCAGCAGATACGTGGCGACGGCCCACGGCGAGAGCTTCCAACGCGCGGGCCGTGGACGGTCGTCGGCGGCGGCGAGCGCCTTCAGTTCATCGGCGAAGGCATGCTCCGCATGCGGCCTCAGCGCCTCGCCGACGGATTCCTTGGTCTGTACGGGCACGGTCATTCATCCCCCTCCGGATCGGTCGATCCGATGCTGTCCCCACCGTGCACCACGGCACTGACATCGCCGTCGGTGTCCGAGCGCGGTGGCACCGACATCGCTGCCGGCATCCCGGCCCGAGGGCGGCGGCACCAGGCCGTGCCCGACGCCCCGCCGGGTCGCCCTCCCCCTCGTCACGTACGGTCCCGGGCGCTCTGCTCACGGCTCCGGCCGGGCGGAACGCGACCTGTCCGGCGCCCCTCCCGACACCCCTGCCGCCCCGGGCCGGTGCCCGCCCCGGCGAGGAACACATGCGCGCTCGGCCGCGGGCCGGGCGCCGTGCCCCTGCACGGACTCGCGGCCCGGCCGCCGGGGAGCCGCGACCACCGGGACCTGAGGATCAGCATCGATGTCAGTGGTCCCGTCTACCGTCGTTCCCATGGTGCTATCTCACGGGGGAGAACGCGGGCGGGCCACCGAACCGGTGTCCCAGGTCCCGTCGGAGCACGCGCCGGGAAGCGATCCTGACGCGGCCTCACGCGCGGCCGCTCGCCGCGCCGGGCGCAGGGCCGAGCGCATCACTGCGGGCGCACAGGAGCTGGAACGGCGGCTGGCCGACCTGCTGCGCGGAGGCCTCGCGGCGGCCGAACGGCCGGATTTCGGGCTGTGGGAGGAGACCGCGGCCCGCATGGTCGACGCCCAGGCGCCGGGACTCGCTTCACGGGTACGTGATTTGGGCACGGTAGCGGCGTCGGGGCCCGGCTGGCCCGGGCGGCTCCTCGAGGAGTGCGCTCTCCTGCATCTGCTGGACTCGGCGTGGTTCGGGGTCGGAGGACTCCCCCGCCCGCTGGCGGCGACGGTCCGCGCACGCGTGGGCCTGACGGCCTCAGCCGACGACCCCGCCCTCAGGGACCGCTGGCTGGTCCTCGCACGGTACGACACCCCGGACGGACGGATCGTCACCCGCCGTACATGGCTGCAGGGTCGCCGGTCACGACGGATCGTGCTGCTGCTGTCGTACGTGGCGCCGGGGCGCGCCCCCGCTCAGGCCCTGCCGGTGGGCGCGGTGATCGACGCCGAGATGACGCCCTATCCGAGCGGGGCAGGACTCCGCGCCGAGCTGGGAACACGGTTCACCGAGCCCGTCGCCGCCGACGAGCCACCAGCGGGGGTCACGGCGGCCGAGGCTCTGACCGCCTACGGACACGCCCTGCGGGACGATCCCTGGCTGGACGCCTGGCCCGCCGTCCTGCGGGATGTCATACCCGTGCCGTCGGGGGACGGCTGGCAGCTCACCGGCGCGGCCGACGGGTCCTCGCTGCCGGTGACGCCCGCAGCCTTGAGCCGCCCGGGCCTGTGGACACTCGTGGCCCTCTCCGGCGGCGGACCTCTGACGGTCTTCGGCGAGTGCGGGCACCGCGGGTTCGACCCTCGCGCGGCCTGGTGCCCGGACGACGGCGCCGCGAACACGCCTGTGGTGCTCGCCTGAAACCACCCCTGTTCCTGCCGGCAGGCGAACGCCGTGGACACCGCGCTCCGCACTCGGTACGCCCTACCCACGACAGACGTACGCACCACATCGCACACCCTCCTGCCCGCCACTCATCGCACGCCACCCGCCGCACGGCGCATACCGCACGTACCTGACGGATCACAGGCCGACGGGCCGGAGGAGGCCGGGGAGAGGCAGCCCCTCTCCGGACGAGGCCGGGGAGAGGCCGTAGCCCCTCCCACCCGTCGATCGCTCCACGCCCGAAGCCCAGAGCTCACGGCCCACGCCAAGGCCCACGGCTCCAGCCCACAGGAAGGGTCCCGATGTCCACGACCGCCCCAACCGGTGCCCCCGTGAACGCCACGTGGGACGAGCTGGTCACCTCCGCGCTGCTCGGCACCGACCGGCGCCCGCTCCCCCGGGCGGACGGCTCCGCCCCCACACCGGCCGAACTCCTGGCCACCGCGGCCGTGCACACCGTGCGGCGCAGGGCGGCGCTGCGGCCGGGGGCGGCGGCCGCGGAGCCGCTCGCACCCGCGCCCGCAGACCCGCGGCCGTCCCTGCCCGCGGCCGCCCGGCGCAGACTCGCGCGACTGCTCGCCGACCGTTCGTCCCCGCCGAACGGCCGCAGAGGAACGGCTCCCGACCTCACCGAACTCATCCCCCAGTGGCTGGCGTCCGCGAGCGCGCACGGGTACCGCGCGCCCGCCGAACTGCTGCCACCCCTGCTGGACGCGGCGCGAGCCCGCACGGACCTCCGTCCCTACGTCCTGCCGTTCGCCGGACCGCGCGGGCTCTGGCTGGCCGCTCTCAATCCGGAGTGGCGATTCGCGCTGCGCCCGTCCTCCCGTGGCGCCCAGCGCCCGGACATATCCGATCCCGAGGTGGTGCGTGTGCTCTGGGAGGAAGGGCTCTTCGCCGAACGGGTCGCCCTGCTCGGAGCCCTGCGGGAGCGGGATCCCGGCGAAGCCCGAAGCCTGCTCACCAGCACCTGGACCACCGAGCGCGCCGAGGACCGGCTGATGTTCCTGGATTCGCTGCGCTCCGGGCTCTCGCACGCCGACGAGGACTTCCTGGAACAGGCACTGGCGGACCGGAGTCGCAACGTCCGCGCCACCGCTGCCGAGTTGCTCTCCGCGCTTCCCGGCTCCCGGCTCGCCAGGCGCATGGCGGCTCGTGCCATGTCCTGCGTGAACCCCGACCGTACGGAGGGGGCGGTGTCCATCGCCGTCGAAGCACCGCACGAGTGCGACCCCGCGATGCAACGCGACGGCGTGGTTCCGGCACCCCCTCAAGGGCGCGGCGAACGCTCCTGGTGGCTCAGCCAGTTGGTGGAATCGGCCCCCCTGGGGATCTGGCGCGGGAGGTTCGACGGGCGGACGGCGCACGAGCTCGTATCCCTGCCTGTCGCCGACGGCTGGGAAGGCGAACTGCACGCGGCCTGGTGCCGCGCGGCCGTACGACAGAGCGACGGCGAGTGGGCGCGGGCACTGCTCGGCACACCCTCGACACCTCCGGCGAACGGTCCGGGAACCGCGTCGCTGGCGGAGCGGTCTCAGCTCCTCGCCATCCTGCCTCCGGCCGAACGGGCCTTGTGGGTAGCCGATTTCATATCGGCCCACGGCCTGTCCGAGGCGTTCCAGCTCCTCGGGGTCTGCTCCGTCCCCTGGGACGGAGCTCTCGGCCGTGCGGTGGTCGACGCGCTGGACATCGCCCGGGACGCGGGAAGCTATCCCTGGAGCTTCAGCGGAGTCATGGGACTCGCCGAACGATGTCTGAATCCGGCCGAGGCGGACCGGCTCGCGGTCCTCACCACCACCCCCGACGAACCGGCGGACGCCTCCCCCGGCGCGGGCGGTTACTGGTCGGAGGCCTTCCAGCGCCTGGTGTCCACGCTGCGCCTGCGCGCCGAGATGGAGGCGGAGCTGGCTGGGACGCAGGCGGAGCCGGCTGGGGAGGGCGCGGCTCGATGAGGCCGCCTGACGCATCTGGCCGGTTCCACCTGCCCGATCGCACCCGCCGCAGCGCGTCAGCGCCGGCCGCGCGCCCCCGGATGTGCCCCGTCGTGGCAGAGGAACGTCCCGACGCGGCCGCAGCCACGCCGCAGCCGAGTGGACTGCGCCTGCCGGCGCGGGACACAACACCCGGAGTGACCGGCGTCCCGTACCCCGCAACGACGGCCACGGACCAGCACTCCGCGGCAGCATGCCGTGCCGACGGACACGGGCCCGGACCGCTGGACCGGCACCACCTGTCCACAGTCGCGGGCGAGCGGCCCCGGGCCGGTTCGTCCTGAGCCGAGGCCCCCGGGCGGAACACCGGGCACCGGACACCGAGCGCACAGCACCCGGACCCGGCCCCAGGCCATGGCACCGGAGCGCCGTTCCGGGCCGGCTCCCCGCCCCGTCGGCCCCTCCGGGAGGGCTCAGGCCCCCGCCGGCTGCCGGACGTGGGCGTTTACCCAGTCGACGATCGAGGCGGTCGTGGCACCCGGGGTGAAGATCTCCGCGACACCGAGCTCCTTCAGCGGGGAGATGTCCCCCTCCGGGATGATGCCGCCACCGAACACCTTGATGTCCTCCGCCTCGCGCTCCTTCAACAGCTCGATGACCTTGGCGAAGAGCGTGTTGTGGGCGCCGGAGAGGATCGAGAGCCCGATGGCGTCGGCATCCTCCTGGATCGCCGTGTCCACGATCTGCTCCGGGGTCTGGTGAAGCCCCGTGTAGATGACCTCCATGCCCGCGTCCCGCAGCGCCCGCGCGATCACCTTCGCCCCACGGTCATGGCCGTCGAGGCCCGGCTTGGCCACCACCACACGAATCGGACCGGTCACACCCATCAATGCCTCCACATGCGTTTCCCGCGCCCCGAGGGCCGGTGATGTGAACGAACGTTATCCACAGCATCCCGCACGGTGCTGTTTCGCGGTGGACCGGGAGGGGGAAATCACACAGAGGGACATGTTCGCCGGCGTCGATTCCCGCACCGAGCGGCTCACGGGCCGCGCGGGAAGCGGCGTCGAGGGAGCCGCAACGAGGTCGCCGTACCACCGTGCCGTCAGCCGCACGGCACGGTGGTACGGCCTCCGGCGTCAGGGCGCCGGTCCTCCTCCGAAGCGACCCCGTGAGGGCGTGCGGGACAGGGAGCCGCCTCCCCGCGTGCCAGTGCAGGAGGTCGGCCCATGCAGGTCCTGTCCTTCCTACCCCCACTGCTGCGCAGGCAGTGCCTGCGCCCCGCGTGGCTGTCGTCGACGCTGCTCAGGGCGACCGCTCTCGAACTGGTCGTACTCGCCGGTCACGTGCTCATCTACCCGTCCGGCCTCGCCCCGGAGCGCCGCCGGCCCACGCCCGCGCCACTGCCCGGCGGCCCGGGCCCTCGTCCGCACGTACGCGACGGCGGCCACGGCGACGAGGACCCGGCCGGCCGCAGGAGGAGGGCCGGAGCGGACAAGGAGGACGGTCCGACCGCGGTCACCGGCTCCGGCGGGATCACCCGTCCGGCGGACGCCACCCGTGCCACCCCCCTGCCCACCTCGGCCGACGACCGGCCACCCGTAGTCCTGCTCCACGGGTTCATCGACAACCGTTCGGTGTTCGTCCTGCTCCGGCGCTCCCTGGCACGGCACGGCTGGCGCCACGTGGAGTCGCTCAACTACTCCCCGCTGACCTGCGACATCCGCACGGCGGCCGAGTTGCTGGACCGCCATGTCGAGGAGATCTGCGCCCGCACGGGCAGCAGAGAGATCGACATCGTCGGCCACAGCCTCGGTGGGCTCATCGCCCGCTACTACGTGCAGCGCCTCGGTGGGGACCGCCGGGTGCGCACGCTCGTCACCCTCGGTACGCCGCACGGCGGCACGGCAGCCGCCCCCCTCGCGGGCGCACATCCCATCGTCCGACAGATGCGCGGCGGCTCCGACCTGATCGGAGAGCTTCGCCGTCCCGCCCCCGGGTGCCGGACCCGCTTCGTCAGCTTCTGGAGCGAACTGGACCGGGTGATGCTTCCGGTCGAGACGGCCTGTGTGGACCATCCGGACCTCGACGCGGTGAACGTGCGCGTCACCGGTATCGGCCATCTGGCCCTGCCGGTGCATCCTGCGGTGGCGTCCGCGATCCGTCAGGCGCTCGAGTCGGGCGGGACGGTCACCGGCATCGCCGACGCGGCCTCCGTGGCCTGACATCCGACGCACAACCGCCGCGACCGGGCTTCCGCCGACGCGCGACCGCCCCGGCCCGCCATCCGACGCGCAACCGCCAAGACCGGCTTCCGCCCACGCCCGGCCCCCATGACCCGGCTTCCGCCTACGCCCGGTCTCCATGACCCGGCTTCCGCAGCCGCCCGGCCTCCGTGCCCCCGGCTTCCGCCGGCGCGCGCGACCGCCGTGTCCGGGCATCCGACACCGTCTCCGTGGCCCGGCATCCGGCGCGGATCGGCCACGAATCACCCACCGAATAGAACAACCCTCGAACATAGGGCCAAGGCTCTGTGGACAGTCCGCCGAAAGACGGCCGATTGCCCCTTTCCCGAGCCGCCGGGAGCCCTCGAAGATTGTCGTCCCCTCCTACCGCCGGGTACAGTCGCGGCCACTGCTCACCCGGGGTCCCCCGATCCGGCCCCCGGAACAGGTCCTGCTGCCGAGGCGAGAGAGAAGTTGGTGAACGACCAGCACCCCCACGCCGGGTATGCCGGATACGACAGTCCTTCCACCGGCAGCTTCGACACCGACCCGCTCTTCGGGTCCTTGCCGGGCCAGTACGACGGCAGCCACGAGACGACGTACGGCGGCGGCTACGCCCCTGCGTACGAGGCCGGTTACGGCGACGGCTACGACACCGGCCAGTGGGACACCGGCGCACATCGGCAGGCCTCCTACGACGCCTACGGCGCGCAGGCCCACCCGCAGATGTCCCAGACCTACGACACGACCGGCACCTGGATGCCCGGTCCGGCGGCCACCGCGGACGGCGCCGCGGGTGAGTGGGACGTGGCCGGCCGGCACTCCGGCACCGACGGCGAGTGGGCGGCGGGGGACACCGGCGCCTTCCCCACCACCACGTTCGACACCACGGCCTATGCGACCGGCTCCTATGCCGCTCCCGCCTTCGGGACCTCCGAGCACGAGAACTACGCACCCGACACAGGGACGTTCGACGCCACCGCCTGGAACACCGGCGCCGCGCCCGAGAGTGCCGCGTACCCCCCCGAACAGACTTCGTACCCCTTGCACGACCAGGACACGGCCTCCTACCAGGCATACGGGGCGGCGGACTTCGCCCCGCCCGGCGACACCGGCGCCCACGGCCTCCTGGACCCGTCGGACGTCGGCCCGTACGAGCACACCGACGCGTACGACCACGGCAGCCCGTTCGACCACGCCGGCCCCATCGGTACGTCCGCCGCGGACGCCACCGACGGCCCCGACGGCCCGGGCCTGGAGCCCGACGGGTACGCCGAGACACGGAGCGAGGCAGGCGAGGACGACGGGACCGCCCCCCTCCCGGACGCACTCGACACCACCCACGACGCCGCCCACCCGTCGGTCTCCGCACGCACGGCGGGCCGGCCGGTCGGCCCGCGTGGTGGCGGCCGGGGCAGGCGCCGCACCCCGGCGAAGCGTTCCGCTCTGCTCACCGTCGCCGTGCCCTCCGCATGCGTGATGAGCGTCGCGGGCATCGCAGCCGCTTCCGTCGGCGGGGTCGGTGACGCCGAGGAGACGAAGGACGAGACGACGTCCATGGCCGCGGCCGACGTCGTCAAGCCTGCCGTGGCCAACAACAAGCTGGACGCCCAGCTCGCCAACCTCAGTGCCGACGCCGAGAACTTCGCCGACCGTGCGAGCCGCACCCAGGAGCGCATCGACCTGAAGGAGCGCCAGGCGGCGGAGAAGAAGAAGCGCGAGGAGGAGGCCGCCCGCCGGGAGGCCCTGCGGCCCAAGTTCGTCCTGCCCGTGAAGCAGCACGGTCTGAGCGCCATGTACGGTCAGGCCGGCGTGAACTGGATGTCCGTGCACACCGGCATCGACTTCCCCGTCTCCTACGGGACTCCCGTGATGGCGGCGACCGACGGCACCGTGCGCACCCAGTGGAACAGCGCCTACGGGAACATGGCGATCGTCACCTCGCCCGACGGCACCGAGACCTGGTACTGCCACCTCAGCTCCACCAGGATCCGTTCGGGCTCGGTGAAGGCGGGCGACGTCATCGCCTACTCGGGGAGCTCCGGCAACTCCACCGGCCCGCACCTCCACTTCGAGGTCCGGCCGGGCGGGGGCTCCGCGATCGACCCGATGCCCTGGCTCCGCAGCCACGGACTCAACCCGAACTGACACCGCCCCGGCCAGAGGGACGGACAACCACAGCACGCACGGAGGGCTCCGGCCCCGCACCTCCCTAGAGGGAGGGCGGGGCCGGAGCCCTCCGCGTGGCGGCCGCACCCCCCACGGGGCGCGCCGCCCGCGCTCACAGCTTCTCGACCGGCGCGTACCGCAGCAGCAGCTTCTTGGGCCGCTCGTCCCCGAAGTCGACCGTGGCCTTGGCCTGGTCACCGAAGCCGTCGACCGCCGTCACCGTGCCCAGCCCGAACTGGTCGTGCGTGACGCGGTCGCCGACCACGAGGGTGACGACCGGCTTCTCCGAGGTACGCCGGGTCGCGAATCCCGACGGTCCCGACTTCGCACGCGACGCGGACAGCGACGAGGTGATGCCGGACGTCGGCCCCGCCGGAGCGGCCATCGGGCCCTTCCGCTTCCACTCCAGGTGCTCGTCCGGGATCTCCTCGAGGAACCGTGACGGCGGGTTGTACGAGGGCTGCCCCCACGCACTGCGCATCGCCGCCCGGGTCAGGTACAGCCGCTCGCGGGCCCTGGTGATTCCCACATAGGCGAGCCGGCGCTCCTCCTCCAGCTCCTTGACCTGCCCCAGTGCCCGCATGTGCGGGAAGACGCCGTCCTCCATCCCCGTCAGGAAGACCACGGGGAATTCGAGGCCCTTGGCCGTGTGCAGGGTCATCAGGGTGATGACACCGGAGCCGTCCTCGTCCTCGTCCGGGATCTGGTCGGAGTCCGCGACGAGCGCCACCTTCTCCAGGAACTCGGCGAGAGTCCCCGCGCCCTCGTCATCGGCCCGGTCCTGCTCGAACTCGAGGGCGACGGCGGCGAGCTCCTGGAGGTTCTCGATCCGGGTCTCGTCCTGCGGGTCGGTGGAGGCCTGCAGCTCGGCGAGGTAACCGGTGCGCTCCATGACCGCCTCCAGCACCACGGCCGGTCCGGCGCCGGACTCGACGATCGTGCGGAGCTCCTCCATGAGCGTGTTGAAGCGCTTCACGGCGTTGGCCGAGCGGGCCGCCATCCCGTACGCCTCGTCGACGCGGCGCAGCGCCTGCGGGAAGGAGATCTTCTCGCGCATCGACAGCGCGTCGATCATCGCCTCGGCCCGGTCGCCGATCCCGCGCTTGGGCACGTTGAGGATGCGGCGCAGCGGCACGGTGTCCTCGGGGTTGGCCAGGACCCGGAGGTACGCGAGTACGTCCCGGACCTCCTTGCGCTCGTAGAAGCGCACCCCGCCGACAACCTTGTACGGGAGCCCCACGCGGATGAAGATCTCCTCGAAGACACGGGACTGCGCGTTGGTGCGGTAGAAGACGGCGACGTCTCCCGCCTTCGCCTCCCCCGCGTCCGTCAGCCGGTCGATCTCGTCGGCGACGAACTGCGCCTCGTCGTGCTCGGTGTCGGCGACGTAGCCCGCGATCCGGGTGCCGGCTCCGGCGTTCGTCCAGAGGTTCTTGGGGCGGCGGCTCTCGTTGCGCTCGATCACGGCGTTGGCCGCGGAGAGGATCGTCTGGGTGGAGCGGTAGTTCTGCTCCAGCATGATCGTGGTCGCGTCCGGATAGTCCTCCTCGAACTGGAGGATGTTGCGGATGGTCGCGCCGCGGAAGGCGTAGATCGACTGGTCCGCGTCACCGACGACGCACAGCTCTCCGGGGGCGTCGCCCTCGCCGGCGGGGCCGACCAGCTCGCGCACCAGCGTGTACTGGGCGTGGTTGGTGTCCTGGTACTCGTCGACCAGGACGTGCCGGAAGCGGCGCCGGTAGTGCTCGGCGACATCGGGGAAGGCCTGCAGCAGGTGGACCGCGGTCATGATGATGTCGTCGAAGTCGAGGGCGTTGGCCTCGCGCAGCCGCGCCTGGTAGAGCGCGTACGCCTGGGCCAGCGTCTTCTCGAAGCCGTCGGCAGCCTGGCCCGCGAAGGTCTCCTCGTCGATGAGCTCGTTCTTGAGGTTGGAGACCTTCGCCGTGAACGACTTCGGCGGGTAGCGCTTGGGGTCCAGGTCCAGATCGCGGCAGACCAGCGCCATCAGGCGCTTGGAGTCGGCGGCGTCGTAGATCGAGAACGACGAGGTGAAGCCGAGCCGCTTCGACTCCCGACGCAGGATCCGCACACAGGCACTGTGGAAGGTCATGACCCACATCGCGTTGGCGCGCGGACCGACGAGGTCCTCCACGCGCTCCTTCATCTCACCGGCGGCCTTGTTGGTGAACGTGATCGCGAGGATCTGCCCGGGGTGGACGCCCCGCTCGGCCAGCAGATGGGCGATCCGGTGGGTCAGCACCCTGGTCTTGCCCGATCCGGCCCCGGCGACGATGAGCAGCGGGGAGCCGGCGTGCACCACGGCGGCGCGCTGCTCGGTGTTCAGCCCTTCGAGCAGCGCCGCCGGGTCGATCACGGGGCGCGGTGCGCCGTCGCGGTAGTAGGCGTCACGCGGCGGCGGAGGCGCGTCGAAGACGTCCTCGAAGAGACCCTCGGGCACCGCCTCGGGCGCGTGCTCCTCGGGCGGCGGCGGGGGGCCGTCCTCGCCCTGCTGGAGGCCGGTCAGGAAACTGTCGTCAAAGAGGCTGCTCATCGCCTCACGAGTCTAGGCGGCCGCACCGACAGCCCGGGCCGCATCGGCGACAAGGGCCGCGCACCCGTACGCGTAACAGGACGGAGCGCCCACGGAGCGTGAGATTCCGGGGGCGGAACCGGCCACGCCGGCCGTCACACGGAAAAGGTCACGGAAATGTATCGGGCATATCGAACATCAACCTTCACAGGGACACCACGGTTTGGCTAGCGTGCTCCGACGGGTGCCCCGTACCCCCTTGAGGCGAACCGCGCCGCACGGGTGCCCCCGCCGAATCCGTACTTCCCCGACGGGAGTCCGGAACCGGGGACCCACACGAAGCACCGGGGTGAATCGGTCCGCGTCCACCGGACCGTAGGGCAGCCTCCCATTCCGCCCGAACCCTCCCCCAGGACCCGAACGGTCTGAGGGGAACCCCCGTCGCTGACCCGGTAGGCGGTCCAGGGAAGGAGATGCCGGCCTTGGCATCGCATCGCAAGCCGCGCACCCGCGTGCGCACCACCACTCCCGCCGTCGGTCTCACGACCGCGGCGCTCGCCTCCGTCACCCTGCTCTCCACCCAGAGCGCGACGGCGGCTCCCGCCGAGCCGAGGCCCAGCATCGAGGCAGTGCAGAAGAAGGTCGACGACCTCTACCGGCAGGCCGGCACGGCTACGCAGAAGTACAACGAGGCGAAGTCCGCCTCGGCCGGGCAGCGGGCCGAGGTCGACGCCCTGCTCGAGGCGGCGGCCAAGCGGGCGGACAAGCTCAACGAGACCCGTCGCGAGCTGGGCAGCTACGCGGCCGCGCAGTACCGCAGCGGGGCGATCGCCCCCACCGCGACCTTCTTCCTGGCCGACGACCCCCAGTCGTACTTCGACCAGGACCAGCTGATGGCGCGCATGACCAGCCGGCAGCAGAAGGCGGTGTCCGACTTCCGGACGCAGCAGAAGGAAGCGGCGGCCAAGCGCGTCGAGGCGACGAAGAGCCTGGAGGAGCTGACCGAGTCGCAGGCCTCCCTGCGCACCAGCAAGCAGCAGGTGCAGACCAAGCTCACCGAGGCCCGCACCCTGCTGTCGAAGCTGACCGCGGAGGAAAAGGCGCGGCTCGCGGAGCTGGAGCGCAAGAAGGAGGCCGAGGCCAAGCGGAAGGCCGAGGAGCTCGCCAGGCAGCAGGCGGAGAAGGAGAAGGCCGAGCAGGCCGCGAAGGAAGAGGCCTCACAGGAGGGGACCGGCACCGAAACGGGTGGCACGGCCTCCGACAGCGGCTATGCCACGAAGGCGGAGAAGGTGCTCGCCTTCGCCCGCGCCCAGATCGGCAAGCCGTACGTCTGGGGGGCGACGGGCCCGTCCTCGTACGACTGCTCGGGGCTCACCCAGGCCGCGTGGAAGGCGGCCGGCGTCGACCTGCCGCGCACCACGTGGGACCAGGTGGAGGTCGGCACCCGGGTGGCCACGGCGGATCTCCAGCCCGGTGACCTGGTGTTCTTCTACGACGACATCAGTCACGTCGGCATCTACAAGGGCGACGGGATGATGATCCACGCCCCGAAGCCCGGCGCGAACGTGCGCGAGGAGTCGATCTACTACATGCCGATCTACGGCAGCGTGCGCCCGGCCTGAGGCACCCGGCCGGCCTCGCGGGACTCCGCCGGACGGCCTCGCGGGGCGGTACGTCCGACGCCGGACCGCGGCGGGTACCGCCCCTTCGGCCTCCCGGAGAGCCCGTACCCTCGAGGGCTCCGGCCGCCCCAGGCGCGCGGCGGCCGGCCCGTCAGGCGTTCAGCGCCGCGAGTTCCGCCTCGGCCCGCTCGGTGACCAGGGCGAGGACACGGCCGGCGGCGGCCAGGTCCTCCGCCGGAATCCCGCCCCAGATGCGGGCGCTGAGGGGGGCGACCTCGGCGCCGGTCGCGGCGAGCAGTTCGCGCCCCGCGTCCGAGGGGACGAGGTGTCCGCCCTCGGCGGCCAGCAGCCGTCGCTGGAGCAGTTCGTCGATCGTCGCCCGTATCCCGGCCTGGTCGGCCTTGAGGAACCCCTGGACCTGGGCGAGGAGTCCGTCCTCCGTCAGCGGGGTTTCGCCGGTGGCGGCCGCACGGAGGGTGATCTGCTGCTGGAAGGTGACGCCGTGCCCGGCCAGGACGTGTTCCAGGACGCCGCGGGCGGCGTAATGGGCCAGGGCGAGGTCGCGCGCGTTCGCGGCGGGTGCGGTGGTCGACGCGGAAGTCATGGTGTGGCCCCTCGATTGCTCTCGTCGATCGGTACGGATGGAGCGAGACTCACGTCGAGCAGGGTCGTCAGCTCGTCGGTGAACGCCCTCGTGCGCGGGGAGTCGAGGCCGCCGAGCGGCTCCAGCAACTGCTGGAGCAGTTCCCTGACCACCTCGACCGCCCGCCGCGTGACCGCCTCACCCTGATCGGTGAGCCCGAGCTGCACGGCGCGGGGGTCGCGGGGATCACGGGTGCGCTCCACCATGCCCGCCGACTCCAGCGCGCGCGCCAGCTTCGAGACGTACAGCGCCTCCAGGCCGGTGTGGTCGGCGAGCCTGCGCTGACTGGGCCGCTCGCCCGCGCGCTGCATGCCGTACAGCGACGCGACCAGCGAGTACTGGGCGTGCGTGAGCCCCAGTGGAGCCAGCGCGCGATCGACGGCGACACGCCACTTGTTGGCGAGCCGCCACACCAGGAAGCCGGGAGTGGGACCCGGTGAACCCATGCTCATGAATATAGGGTACATAGCCACTATGTCCATGGCTACTAAATTTCGGCACGGGCACCACGGCTCGGAGTGACAGGCCCCCGGGGGCCCGGGATTCCGGGCTGCCGGGCCGCCGGGCTGCCGGGAGTCCGGACTCCCGGGCCGCCGGGCTCAGGTCCAGAGGGTGGCGATGAAGATGTTGGCGACGGTCAGCCCGCCGACCGCGGCGAAAGCGCCCTTGCTCACCTTCTCCTCGTCGCGCTTCACGTACACGAGCGCGAGGATCACGATCAGGACCAGCAGCTTGACGCCGATCTTGACGTTGTTCACGGTCTGGTCGTCCGCCTGGTTGAGGCCGACCAGCGCGACACCGGTGACGAGCATGGTGAGCGCACCGTGCAGCATGGCCGGGACGAACCTGGCCGTACCGGCCCCCATGGCCTTCATCTGGGTGAGGAAACCGCCCAGCAGGGAGGCGATACCGATGATGTGCAGGGCCACGAAGACATTGATGAGTACGTCCATGGCCGCAGCCTAACCGTGCCCATATCAGCACTCTTCGGCCAGGTACGACTTCCCGATGAGCGCATCCCGGATCTGCGCGAAATGCCGGACTCCGCATACTCTTCGCGGTCATCCGAGGGAAACGAAACAGCACATGCGGGCAATAGCTGTCATTACGCCTCTTCCGCGTGTGCCGGGTTTAGCGTCCCTCCCAGGTGACCGGATCTGCACCGCCGCCCCCGTACCGGGCGGCACCCCCGGTCGCCCCGCCAGGAATCCGGCGGCGGGCCACTCCCCCCTGTGGTGGCCCGCCGCCGGACCCCGGCGGGCCCGCCGGCACCCCCCGCCGGGCAGCCGAACGGAAGGACGCACCACCCCCGTGCCCGCCCATCGAGAAGCCGCTCACCGCAAACCGAAGCAGCGCCTCTTCACCGGGCCTGCTGCCCGCACCGCGGCGACCCTCGCCCTCGCCGGTGCCGCCACCGCGACAGCCCTCGAGGGCTCCGCCCAGGCGGACCCCCAGCTCTCCGCGGCGCAGGTCAAGGCGAAGGTCGACCGGCTCTACCACGACGCCGAGGCCGCCACCGAGAAGTACAACGGCGCCAAGGAGGCCGCGGAGGCCTCCGAGAAGTCCCTCGACGCCCTGCGGGACGAGGCAGCTCGCAGGACGGAGCGCCTCAACACCGCGCGCGACGCCCTCGGGGCGTATGCCACCGCCCAGTACCGCAGTGCGGGCATCGACCCCGCCGTCCGGCTGGCCCTCTCCTCGGACCCGGACGAATACCTGGAGCGGGCCTCCTACGAGGACCGGGCGGGCGACCGCCAGGCCGGCGCGATCAACGGCGTACGGCGGCAGATCAACGAGATCGCCCAGCTGCGCGCCCGCGCCCAGGACCAGCTCGACCTGCTCGCATCGCAGCGCACCGCGCTGCGCAAGCACAAGGACGACGTCCGTACCCGGCTCGCCGACGCGCAGCGGCTGCTGGCCACCCTGACCGCCGAGCAGCGCGCCGACTACGAGCGCTCGGCCGACGCGGCGCACGGCGGAGCCGCCCGCGCCGACCGGGGCGGCCCGCGCGGCTCCGTCGCGGCCCCCAACGCCCGTGCGGCCGAGGCGATCGCCTTCGCCCACGGCGCGCTCGGCAAGCCGTACGTCTGGGGCGCGACCGGGCCCTCCTCGTTCGACTGCTCCGGTCTCACCCAGGCCGCCTGGCGCGCCGCCGGGGTGTCACTCCCCCGTACCACCTACACCCAGATCAACGCGGGCCGTCGCGTCTCACGGTCCGAACTGGCTCCCGGGGACCTGGTGTTCTTCTATCCGGGTGTCACGCATGTGGGGCTCTACGTGGGCAACGGCCAGATGATCCACGCCCCACGCCCCGGGGCCCCGGTCCGGTTCGCGTCGCTCGACGACATGCCCTTCGTGGGAGCCACCCGGGTCGCGTAGGCTCCGGTCCTCATGGACACAGCCATCCAGGACTACGCTCTGGCGCTCACCCGCCGCTCCCCGGGCCACTACCGGGTGGGTCCCTTCACGGTCCGCCACAACCCGCAGTGGGAGCTGAAGTTCGCCAACTACGCGATCCCCGACGAGGGAGCCGAACCCAGCGCGCGGGACGTCGCCGACCTGGTCGGTTCCTTCCGGGAGCGTGACCGGCTGCCCAGGCTGGAGTACCTGCCCTCCTGGGCGCCCGCGGTCGAACCGGCCCTGCTGGCCGCGGGCTTCACCGAGGAGAGCCGTGCTCCGGTCATGGTCTGCACCCCGGGGACACTCCTCGCACCGAAGCCGGTGGACGGCCTGCGCATCTCCGAGCCGGCCGGTGCCGACGAGTTCGCCTCGGCGGCCGCCGTCCAGCACACCGGCTTCGGCGGCGAAGGCGGCCCCGACGACGGCGAGATCGCGTGGCTGCGTGCGGCGGCCGCGAGCGGCGGGGTCGCGGCACTGGCCACGGTGGACGACCTCCCCGCAGGCGCGGGCGGCTGCTCGGCCCCGGTCGGCGGCATCGGCGAACTGGCCGGTCTCGCCGTCGCCGAGTCCTACCGCAACCGCGGTGTCGGCGCCGCGCTGTCCGCCTGGCTGACCCGTACCGCCTTCGACCGCGGCTTCCGCAGCGTGTGGCTGGAACCGGGCGGACCGGACGTCGAACGGGTCTACGCGCGCATCGGGTACCGCAGGGCCGGCGAGAAGCTCAACATCTCGCTGGTTCCCCGCTGAGGGCAGCACCCCGGGCACTCCGGCGCGGAACCGGCCGAGAGGTGCCCCTCCGAGTCCGCGCCCGGCGAACGCCTACGGGCCACGGAACCGGCCGGGACACACGGGAAGGACCCCGGCCCGGACACGGGACCGGCCGGGACACGGGACCCGGCCGGGACACGGGACCCGGCCCGAACAGCCGGGACCAGGCCGCGCCAGGGCGACGGCCGTATCCGGATCCCGCCCGCGGAGCCCCGGGCTCAGACCAGCCGTCGCGCCGTCGCCCACCGGGTCAGCTCGTGCCGGTTGGACAGCTGGAGCTTGCGCAGCACCGCCGAGACATGTGACTCGACCGTCTTCACCGAGATGAACAGCTGCTTGGCGATCTCCTTGTACGCGTATCCCCGGGCGATCAGCCGCAGCACCTCACGCTCGCGCTGCGTCAGCCGGTCCAGGTCCTCGTCGACCGGCGGGGCGTCGGTCGAGGCGAAGGCGTCGAGGACGAACCCGGCCAGCCTCGGCGAGAACACCGCGTCGCCGTCCTGCACCCGGAAGACCGAGTCGACCAGGTCGGACCCTGTGATGGTCTTGGTGACGTAGCCCCGGGCGCCGCCCCGGATGACTCCGATGACGTCCTCGGCGGCGTCCGACACGGACAGCGCCAGGAAACGCACCGGGTTCTCGACCGCGCCCATCATCGGGGCGCAGCGCCTCAGCACCTCCACCCCGCCGCCTCCCGGGAGGTGGACGTCCAGCAGGACGACCTCGGGGCGGGTCGCGGTGATCACGGTCACCGCCTGGTCGACGTCGGCGGCCTCTCCGACGACCTCGACCCCGGTCTCCTCGGTGCGGCCGATCTCGGCCTGGACCCCGGTGCGGAACATCCGGTGGTCGTCGACGAGCACGACCCGTACCCGGCGCTCCGGGCCCCCGGTCGCTTCGGTGTTCTCGGTCATTCGCCCGACCTCTCCATCTCCAGCTCGACCTCTGTGCCCCCGCCGGGCACCGAACGCAGCCGCGCCGTACCGCCGTTGCGCTGCATCCGGCCGATGATTGATTCTCGTACGCCCATCCTGTCGGCCGGTACGGCGTCCAGGTCGAATCCCGGCCCCCGGTCCCGTACGGAGACGAAGACCGTGCGGCCCTCGACCTCCGCGAATACCTGTACGGCGCCGCCCTCGCCACCGTACTTCGCGGCGTTGACCATCGCCTCGCGTGCGGCCTGCATCTGCGCCGTGAGCTTCTCGTCGAGCGGGCAGTCACCGACGACGACGACCTCCAGCGGGACGCCGTGCTTGTCCTCGACCTCGGCAGCGGCGCGCTTGACGGCCTCGGCGAGGGTCGACGGCCCCTCCGCCTCGTCCTTGCCGGTGCCCTGCGGGTCGTACAGCCAGTTGCGCAGCTCCCGCTCCTGGGCACGGGCGAGCCTGCGGACCTCCGCGCCGTCGTCCGCGTTGCGCTGGATCAGTGTGAGCGTGTGCAGGACGGAGTCGTGGACATGGGCGGCGACCTCGGCGCGCTCCTGGGCCCGGATGCGCATCAGGCGCTCCTCGGAGAGGTCCTGGGTCATCCGCACGAGGTAGGGGCCGGCGAGAAGCGCGATGCCGGTCAGTACGGCGACGGCCGCGGTCAGAGCGGTCCCCAGCTGGGCGGCCGAGCCCCGCACCACCATGAAGGCGGCGAGCCCGAGTCCGACGAGCGCCACACCTGCCAGCCCGCGGGCCAGCTGCAGCACCCGGCGACGCCGGCCGACCTCGATCCACTGGGCCCTGCGGGCGTTGTCGGCCTGCCGCCAGACCAGGACGGAGCCCGCGCCTATCAGCAGGGCCGGCCAGACGTACCGGTCCGCCTTGCTGCCCATGTCGACGTTGCCGACGAAGATCAGGGCCCCGACGAGCAGCGCGACCAGCGCGAAGACCTGACCCCTGTCGGGCTTGCGGAGTCTTCGCCTGCCGTCGGGGGCGGTCTCGAAGAGGGACCGCGCCTCCGCCCCGGCACCCCCGCCGACCCCGAGCGGTACGACGATCCAGAACACGGCGTAGAGCACGGCCCCCAGACCGTCCGCGAAGAACAGCCCGAGGAAGACGAACCGCACCCAGGCGACCGGCAGCCCCAGATGTCCGGCGAGCCCGCGCGCGACTCCGCCGAGCATCCGCCCGTCGTCGCTGCGGTACAGCTTGCGCGGTGCCGGCTCCTCCGGGTCCGGGGCGTGGGAGCTCTGGGCTCGGCTCGTCGCTGCTGGCATGGACCGATCGTCACACGTCCCGGGGGGCGGTGGCATCAGGGTCTGCCCGGAGCCGACCCTGAGGGCCGCGCCGTGAAGCCCCTCCCCCGGGAGTCAGGGACGCGATATCAGGGTCGGTCCAGGGTCGTCCCGGGTCCCGTGAGGGCGTACCGCCCGTCACCATGGATCCATGACCGTTCCCCAGGGCGCCTCCCCCGGCGTCGCTCCGCCCCCCGAGCCGGCACCACGGCTGCAGCGCAGCAAGCGGCAGAAGGTGGTGGCCGGGGTGTGCGGCGGACTCGGCCGCTACTGCGACGTGGATCCGGTGATCTTCCGGATCGTGTTCGGTGTCCTCGCGGTGACGGGCGGCATCGGCCTCATCTTCTACGGCTTCGCCTGGCTGCTGCTCCCCGTGGACGGCGAGGAGGAGAACGAGGCGCGCCGGCTGCTGTCCGGCCGGGTCGAGGGTCCCGCGCTGATCGCCCTTCTGCTGGCCCTGGTCGGCTGCGGGCTGCTGCTGTCGATGCTGCACAACGGCGGGATGCTCGCCTTCGCCGCGATGCTGTCGCTGACGGTCGTCGGCTTCTTCGTGTGGACGCAGCACCGCCGGACGGCTCCGCCCGAGGAGCCGTCGGGCGCATCGGCACACTCCCCGGGGACGACCGCGCACTCCGCCGGGCACGGGGCCCCGCCCGAGGTGAAGGCTCCTCCGACGACGGGTGGACCGTCCTGGTGGCGGGATCCGATCGTCAAGGACGGCACGACCGGTCCCGCGGGCACGGGCTATCTGTGGGGCCCGGAGAGCGCGCTCTCCCCGGACGGGAAGTCCGGCCGGGGCGGGGCGGCGCCACGCTCCTCGATCCGCCCGCACGGCCGTTCCCGCGGGACCCGCGGCCCGCGTTCGATCGGCGGCTCCGTCTTCCTGCTGGCCGTGGTCGCCGGTGGTCTGGGCGCCGGGCTGAGCTGGGACACCCATCCGCTGGGTACCAGCGTGCAGCTGGGGCTGGCCGCCGCGCTCGGGGTGTTCGGCCTCGGCCTGCTGGTCGCGTCCGTCGTCGGCAGGACGGGCTTCGGCACGATCGTGCTGGCTGTGCTCACGGCGGGGCTGCTGGCGGGGTCCACACTGATCCCCCGGGACATCGGCACCGACTGGGTGCGCGAGGAGTGGCGCCCGGCCTCGGTCGCCGCCGTCCAGCCCCGCTACGAACTGGACCTGGGCGACGCGCGGCTCGACCTCTCCGGGGTCGCCCTCCCGAAGGACGGCACCCTGCGCACCGGCGTCGAGATCGGGGCGGGCCGGGTGGTCGTCGTGGTCCCCGAGGGGGTGCGGGTGCGGGTGGACGCCGAGGTGGGCCTGGGTGACATCCGGTTCCCGTCCGACGCACGCGACGACGTGAACATCGCCGCCGACCACCACACCCGGCGGACGGTCGACCCCCCGGGAGGCGGCAGGCCCACGGGAACGATCGAGCTCGCCCTGAAGGCCGGCGTCGGACAACTGGAGGTCACCCGTGCCACTTCATGAGATCCGCCCGGGCCGCGCGGTGGCCGGCCTCGCCATGCTGACCCTGGCGGGCGGCTACGCGGCGGACGCCCGGGGTGTGTGGGACGCCCCGTGGACGTTCTTCGTCCCCGTGCTGGTCGGCGGTCTCTGGCTCGCCGCGACCATGACCTGGGTGAACTACCGGCTGCGCCGTCGCCGGGCACGGCGGGCCTCAGCGGAGGCCAACGGTGCCCCGACGGCGCGGGGCGGGGCGACCAGGGTGTCCTGACCGCCCCGCCCCGGTGCTCCTGCTACCGGATCCGCGGCCCGCTCAGCGTGTCGGCGGCACCCCGGGGCCGCCTCAGTGCGTCCACCGACATGTACGGCGCACCCGCGAGGAGCAGCGGCAGCCAGGCCATGAGGTAGACGAGATCGTTCCCGTAGTAGTAGGGCGTGCTCTGCCAGCTGACGGTCAGCCACAGGCTCAGCGAGATCAGGGCGCCCCCGAGGGCCGCGACGCGGGCCCAGAGCCCGGCGAGGGTGCCGAGGCCGACGAGCAGCTCGCCGATCGCGATGGCGTAGCCGAAGCCCTCCGGGCTCTTCAGCGCGAGGTCGACCAAGCCGGGGATCGCCGCGCTGTCCCGTACGCCGTGCATCATCTCGCCGATGGAGCCGGGCCCGCTCGCCGCCAGGAACGAGCTGTCGGCCAGCTTGTCGATCCCCGCGTAGACGAAGGTGACGCCGAGGAAGATCCGCAGGGGCAGCAGCGCGTACCGCCCAGCCCTGTCCCTCAGGCTCCTCGGCTCGTCCAGTCCGTAGGAACCGCCCCTGTACCCGCGCATCACCGCTCCGCCTTCCGTTGGCCCTCCGAAGACCATACGTACGCCGGTTCGGCGGTGCTCACCAGGTGTGCGGCTCAGTCCGTGACGTCGATGCGGCAGGCGTTCGTCTCGACGCCCGCCGCCGTGACGACCTGCACCTCGACGGTGCCCGGTTCGACCTCGACGGGCACCGGCACGGTCAGCACGGTGTCCGCCGGGTTGGCGAAGCCGCCGGTGACCGGGACGAGGGGGACGTGCACATGCACCCGCCCGATCCTGACGACCACCCTCGCGAGCCGGTCGGGGCTGCCCGCGCCGGGCGGGACGAAGCCCGCGCCGCGGATCTCGATGTCGTCGCCGGTGCGGATCGGGGCGTCCAGGTCGCCGGCCTCCCTGGCCCGGACGACGGACAGGACGACGGGGCGGCCGCCCTCCGCGTACTTCCCGGCGAAGTAGGTGGCGGCCGACACGGCCACCAGGACCGCCAGGCCCCACGGCAGGTCGGGCAACTGCTCCGGGCGGCGGGCCAGGCGGACCGCGGCGAACAGCACGGCGACGGCGCTGACCAGCACGTACTGCACATCGGTGAAGCTGCCGCGCCCTGAGTCGTCGGTCAGCAGATCGGCGGCGCGGGGCCGGTCGGCACGGAGCTTCTGCAGCCGCTGGGCGAGCACCCGCACCGTCACGACACGGCGTACGACGACGGCGACCGCGCACACCAGGGCGAGGACGGTCAGCACGCCCGCCGAACGGACCAGGTCGAGCCCTTCGATGAGGGCGTCGCGGTCGGCGTGGTCGGAGGCTCCGGCCAGTTGCAGCGCGAGGACGAGCACGGAGAACGCGGCGAGCAGCACCCAGGACGCGGCGACGGTACGCGAGGTGGAGAGCCGGTTGTCCTCACCGATCAGCGGGGCGAGCAGACCGCCCCTGGCCCGGTGGAGGCGGGCGGCGCCGGTCAGCAGGCCGGCGGTGACGAGCGCGGCGATCAGGCCGGCGGTGCGCGCCGTGGACCAGCCCGCGCCGATGGCGGTGACGGCCTCGACGACGACCAGCAGGGCGACACCGCCCCAGACGACGGTCAGGGTGCGGCGCCAGAGCGTGTGGAGCCAGGCGTCGCCGGCCTCCCGGCCGCGTTCCGCGACCGCGCGGGCCGATTCGGTCAGCTCGTCCGACACCCACTGCCGTGACGCCGAGACGGACTGCGCGACGCCGGCGGGCAGGCCCTTCCCCGAGGCGAGTTCGTCCCGTTTGGCGAGGAAGGCAGCCACCGCGCGACGGTGTCCTTCGCGTGCCCCGTGCGGGCAGTCGCCGCACGTGCAGCCGCCGCCGTGCGCGCTCTTCGCCCTCGCCTCGTCCAACGCCACGGAGGAATCCGCCCCTTCTCACCCGGGTGCAACCAACTCGCCTGTGATTTCTGCGAATTGTGCCGTACGCGGCGGGCCCGCCCCGCATCGGGGCGGCCCGGGGGCGCGTGTCGCGGAAATGTGCGATTCTCAGGTGCCGAGCACGAGGTAGGCGAGGCCCAGGGTGCCCCGGTATCCCCCGTAGTACCCCGTCCGGCGGGCGTCGACCGCCTCCCTCACCCCGGCGTGCAGCCGGTGGCCGGGGTTCTCCAGCGTCCAGCGTTCGCCCCGCCCGATGTTGGCGGCCGACTCGAAGAGATCCCACTCCCGCTGGTCCGCCACGGTCACCTGGAGCGGCCTGAGGCCGGCGGCCTCCGCCTGCCTGATCAGTTCCAGGAGCGAGCCGAAGTCACCGGGTTCGGCGCCCAGCCCCTCCAGCGCGGCGGGCGAGGGCTCGCGCTCCCAGAAGCCGTCCCCGAACAGCACCCGCCCTCCGGGACGCACCGCCGCCCGCAGGGCTTTCAGCGCCTCGGAGGTCCCTCCCGGCCAGGCGTGCGAGGACCCGATGCACACGGCGAGGTCGTACCCGGCCTCGGCGTACGCGGCCGCGGACACCTCGTGGAATCGCACCCGGTCGGCGAGACCTCGCTCCCGGGCGAGCAGCATGCCCCGCGTCACGGCGTCCGGGTCGGTCTCGATGCCGTCTCCGGTGGCGCCCGGCGCCGCCTCGACCAGGCGCATCAGCAGTTCGCCCCAGCCGCTGCCGAAGTCGGCGATGCGGGCGCCCGGTGCGGGGGCGCAGGCGGCGACCAGCGTGGCCGCGTGCTCCTCCGACAGCGGGGTGTTCCAGGTCAGGCGGTCGTTTCCGGGGGCGGCCATGAGGGCTCTGATCTCTGCGGTGGACATGACCGTGAGCCTGGCACGGAACCGCACGCGGAGGCCAGGGGCTTTCTACCGGCCCCGGCTGCAGATCTCCGTGAGGTCCGCCTCGACCGGAACGGCGAGTCCACCTTGATCTTGTTGTGGTGGATCCCCGTGTGGAACTTGCGCTGCGGACTCATGAAAACGAGACTCGCGTCGATCAACTCCGTGTGGGGCGGGAGGCCCGGGATCCGGTCGAGGTCGTCCGACGTCCATCCGCCCTCAGGGGGATGGGCCAGCGGTACCGCCGTTCCTCGGATGCGGCGCTCATGAGTGCTCCCATGGGGCTGAGTCTCGTCTCCACGGCCAGAGCACCCAGCGGATACGACGATGCCGCCGCCCGGACGAATGAGCGACGGCATCGGCGTTGACCTCAGGGCGAGGGGATCACTCCCACTCGATGGTCCCCGGCGGCTTGCTTGTCACGTCGAGCACCACGCGGTTGACCTCGGCGACCTCGTTGGTGATGCGGGTGGAGATCTTCGCCAGCGTCTCGTAGGGCAGCCGCGACCAGTCGGCCGTCATGGCGTCCTCGGAGGAGACCGGGCGCAGCACGATCGGGTGACCGTAGGTGCGGCCGTCGCCCTGGACGCCGACGCTGCGGACGTCCGCGAGCAGGACCACGGGGCACTGCCAGATGTCGCGGTCCAGGCCGGCGGCGGTCAGCTCCTCGCGGGCGATGGCGTCGGCCTCGCGCAGCAGGTCCAGGCGGTCCTTGGTGACCTCGCCGACGATGCGGATACCGAGGCCGGGGCCGGGGAACGGCTGGCGCTGGACGATCTCCTCGGGCAGGCCGAGCTCCTGGCCGACCATCCGGACCTCGTCCTTGAACAGCTGGCGCAGCGGCTCGACGAGCTGGAACTCGATGTCCTCGGGGAGCCCGCCCACGTTGTGGTGGGACTTGATGTTGGCGGTGCCGGTGCCGCCGCCGGACTCGACGACGTCCGGGTAGAGGGTGCCCTGCACGAGGAAGGCGACCTCGGGGCCCTCCTCCTGGAGGATCTCCAGCTGCGCCTGCTCGAAGACGCGGATGAACTCGCGGCCGATGATCTTCCGCTTCTGCTCGGGGTCGGAGACCCCGGCCAGGGCGTCGAGGAAGCGCTTCTCCGCGTCGACGACCTTCAGCTTCGCGCCGGTCGAGGCGACGAAGTCCTTCTCGACCTGCTCGCTCTCGCCCTTGCGCATCAGACCGTGGTCGACGTACACGCAGGTCAGCTGGGAGCCGATGGCCTTCTGGACGAGCGCGGCGGCGACCGCGGAGTCCACGCCGCCGGAGAGGCCGCAGATGGCGCGCTTGTCGCCGACCTGCTCGCGGATCAGGGCGATCTGCTCCTCGACGACGTTGGTGGTCGTCCAGGTCGGCTCGATGCCGGCGCCCCGGTAGAGGAAGTGCTCCAGGACCTGCTGCCCGTGGGTCGAGTGCATGACCTCCGGGTGGTACTGGACGCCGTAGAGCTTCTTCTCGTCGTTCTCGAAGGCGGCGACCGGCACGACGTCGGTGGACGCGGTGACGGTGAAGCCCTCGGGGGCGGCGGAGCAGGCGTCGCCGTGCGACATCCAGACCGACTGCTCGGTGGGGGTGCCCTCGAACAGGGTGGAGCCCGCCTTGGAGACGGAGAGCGGGGTGCGCCCGTACTCGCGCGCGCCGTTGTCGTCGACCGTGCCGCCGAGGGTGGTGGCCATCAGCTGGAAGCCGTAGCACATGCCGAAGACGGGGACCCCGGCCTCGAAGAGCGAGCGGTCGATGCTGGGCGCGCCCTCCGCGTACACCGAGGAGGGACCGCCGGAGAGGATGATCGCGCGGGGGTTCTTCGCCAGCATCTCGGCCACCGGCATGGTGGACGGAACGATCTCGCTGTAGACCCGGGCCTCGCGGACGCGGCGGGCGATGAGCTGGGCGTACTGGGCGCCGAAGTCGACAACCAGGACGACGTCGGTCGCGGTGTCGGGGGCGGCGGGGGGTGCTGCTGGCACGGGGCGGCCTTCCGGCGGTGGAGAGGGGTCGGTCCTGCCAATTCTACCGGCCGTGGAGCGGCTCCCCGCCGGGCTTCCGTCTCACCATCCGGGCCCGGCGTGGACCCGGGGCCGGGAGGGGGCCATACTTGTCGCCATGCGTCAGCACACGATCTTCGTCTTTACCTATGGCACCCGGTCCGCCGGCTGCCATGGTCGTGCTGCTTGAGCAACTGACAAGCACTTCTCCAGGCGCCCCGGACCGACAGGTCCGGGGCGTTCTGGCGTTCCGGGCCGGTGGGTTCCGGGGGCCTTCACCCACCGGGAGTTCACGGATGAACAGCACCAGCACCGCGCCCTCGAAGTCGGCCACCGAGTGGACGGGCGCGCACACCGACGAGGCCGCCTCCCTGATCGGGGACGCCCGGGCGCGCATCGACGCGCTGGACGACCGGATCATCGGTCTCGTCCAGGAACGGATGGCGGTCTCCGCGGTCATCCAGGAGGCCCGGATCACGTCCGGTGGCCGCCGGGTGAACCTGGCCCGCGAGATGGAGGTCCTCAGCCACTACAGCGACGCCGTCGGCAAGCCGGGCACGGCTCTCGCGATGACGCTGCTGGAGCTGTGCCGCGGCCGTGTGTGACCGCCCCTCCGCGATGCCGTGCCCGGGAAGGCTGTACGGCCGCACCCGCGTTCGGGCCCGGTCTCACCCGTACGGCGCGTGACCGGGCCGGGGACGGCCTCGTTGATCCGGTTGTCCGCGTCGGCCAGGGGCGGCACAGGCGGGAACCCACGTGTGACTCCGCCGGATCGTGTGGCGTACCTCGGTACGCCGTGGGACCACGACCCGGCGCGTGTGACCGGTCGGCAGGGGACAGCGGACCGGTCACCCAGTGCGGCCGGCCCCCGGGGACGCCCGGGCCGGCCGCCTCCGGACCGCCCTGAGGCGGTCCCCACGCCGACGGCGTCAGGCCCGGCGGGCCCGGCGCCGCGTCGTCGCGTACAGCACGCCGCCCGCGGCCAGGGCAACCGCCGCGATCGCGGACGTCATCAGCACGGTGGAGCCGGTGGAGGCGAGGTCCCCGCCGGTGCCCGACGTCGCGGAACCGGAGGTGCCGGTGCTTGCGGTGGAGCCCGGACCGGGGGTGGCGTCCGGAGTACCGGTCGTCCCGGAGCCCTCGGTGTCACCTCCGGTGCCACCGCCCGTCCCCGCGGTTCCGCCGGACGGGCCACCCGTGTCCTCGGAGCCGGCGCCGTCGCCGTTGAGCACGAGCTTCGCGATGTTGTTCGCCGGCGTCGTGTCGAAGGGCAGTTCCGGGTCCACCAGCCAGGTGTTGCGGATCCGGACCTCACCGGTGGCGTTCGGGACCACCTTGGTGATCTTCAGGTCGAACGGCCAGGTGCGCTCCGAACCGTCGCGCACGGTCATCCGGGTGTCGCAGACGTAGCGCGGGGCGGCGGTCTGGTCCTCGCGGAACCTGCCGTCGGCCGTGACACCCCGGCAGGCGTCCGGCTTGCCGGTGACCTCGGCGCCCTCGGGGACGGTGAAGTCGAGGGTGGCGACGGGTTCACCGGAGCGGATGTAGCCGATCCAGGCCGGTCCGTCGTTACGGAAGCCGATCCCGGCCGTGACGGTGTCGCCGACGGCGCCGCCGGCCTTGCCGCCGACCGCGACGAAGTCCGCGGTGTTCTCGGTGCGGAAGTCCACCTCCTGCTGGTTGTCCCAGGGGTCGAGGTCCGCGCTCCGGGCGGAGGAGGTGACCTTCCGCAGGGTCAGTTCGGGGCCGGTCCCGCGGGTGAGGGGCGCGCCCGCGCGCTGGGCGGAGCGCTGGGCTCCGCCGTCCTCGCCTATGCGGTAGACGAAGGTGTCGTAGAACGCGCGCTCGGTCGCCCTGACGGACAGCGGCACGCCGAGTGTGTACGTGGCGCCCGGCTCGTAGGAGCCCTCGACGTAGCAGAGGGTGGTGGCCCAGGCGTAGCTGTCGAACGGGTCGTCGCCGGCCTCGCCGTCGTACTCGCAGTTGGCGTACCGCTCGGGGATCTCAAGGCCGCGCGAGTACCTGAGGGTCAGCAGGACCCCGTCGGCCGCCCGGGTGCCCTTGTTGGTGAAGGTGATCGGGGCGGGCTGTGTGTCGCCCGGCTTCAGCTCCTGCTCGAAGGGGAGCCGCTTCATGACCAGGTCGGGTCCTCCGACGGTCACCTGCGTGGAGAACGGGGTGAAGGTGGCCCCCTCAGCCGATCCGGTCACCTCGATGGTGCCGGAGGCGCCTTCCTCGCTGCCCCGGGCGGCGACGAGGTCGAAGTCGGCGACTGCGCTGAGGCCGGTGTGGACGCCCCAGTCGTGGCACACGGCCTTGGTTCCGGTGACCTCGCACTCCGCACCCGTGTCCTCGGACGGGGTGACGTCGGCGATCCCCGCGATTCCGCTCAGGTCGAGTGTGTACGTCACCTCGCCCTCGTACCCCGTGCTCTCCTCGTCCGTGTCGGGGTTGTGGACGGTGATCTCCAGCTCGGACCCCTCCGGGGATCCCGACTCCGGGTAGGGGTGGAGGGCCGTCCCGGCGGGGCCGCCGAGCGTGAAGACGGGGTCGGCCGCGTGCGCCGGGGCGCCGAGGGCCAGTGGACCGGCGACGAGCAGCCCGGTGGCGACGAGACCGCCCGCCGTACGACGCAGAGCTGCTCTCGGGGAAGTGCGTGACATTCGCGAACCTCTGAGGATCGGCGGAGCTGTGTGACTGCTGTGACTCGACAGAGGTTGGACCGGGCGGGCGCGCCGACGGTTGTCCCGCGCGTGATCACGAATCGGCCACACACGTCTGTGTGACGAGTGACACATGGAGATTCTGTGAACTCAGGGACAACCGTTGGCCGGGGTCAGGGGTCATGCATGACGAACACACCGGTTCGCCCGCGCACCGGCCCGCACACACCGCCCCGTCAGGGGCGGGCCCGTACACCCGGGCTCGCGGGTCCGCCGCGCGGCGCCGGGGACGGTGGGCCCGCCGCGCGAGGCGGGTCACCCGGCAGGTCGTCAGGTGGCTGCACTCGGAGGGGGGTGCAGCCCCCTGGCGTCCCGCCCTCCGGCCGGGCGGGGCTCATGCCCCGGAGCCGGCCTTCTTCGGGGGAACCACCGGAATGCCCAGGAACGGCAGCTTCAGCGCGCCGAACGCCTCCTTCGGCACGGCGGGAGTCCGCGGTTCCACGGCCGCGAGCCGTTCGTAGGCGGCGCCCTGGGCGGGGCGGGGGTCCTCCTCGCCCTTGTTGGGCCAGAACGACATGGCCCGCTCCGCCTGTGCGGTGATCGTCAGTGACGGGTTGACCCCGAGGTTCGCGGAGACCGCCGAGCCGTCGACCACGGAGATCCCGGGGTGCCCGTAGAGCCGGTGGTACGGGTCGATGACACCGTCCTCGGCACTCGCCCCGATCGGGCAGCCGCCCAGGAAGTGCGCGGTCAGCGGGGTGCCCATGAGCTCCCCGATGTTGGAACCGGCGAAACCGTTGATCTCCTGCGCCAGCAGCGTGGCGCCCTGGGTCGCCTCGGCGATCTGCGTCGGGTTGGGCGAACCGTGGCCCTGCCGGGCGGTGAGCAGGCCCTTGCCGACTCCGCCGGGCTTGCGGTACGCGGTCAGCGAGTTGTCGAGCGACTGCATGACCAGGCCGATGATGGTCCGTTCCGACCAGCGCCGGTTGGACAGCGAACGCATGGTGAGCCAGGGGTGCCTGGCCACGTTGCCGAACCAGCTCAGCACCCGGTGGGTGCTGTAGGGCACCTGGAGGATGGTCAGCGCGCCCATGGCGTTGGAACCCTTGCCGTAGCGCACGGGCTCGATGTGGGTGTTCTCGTCGGGGTGGATCGACGAGGTGATGGCGACGCCCCGGGTGAAGTCCGCCTTGGCGGTGCCGTGCTTCCTGCGGTACCGGCGGTCGCTGGTCTGCGCCCCGACCAGCCCCTCGGAGTTGGTGCGGGTCAGCTCCCCCAGCCGGGCCGACAGCCGGGGCAGCAGCCCCTCGTCCTTCATGGTGTGCAGCAGGGTCTGGGTTCCGTACGTACCGGCGGCGACGACCACCTGGCGGGCCCGCAGCACGGAGGGCCGGGCCTTGCGGCGCCGGTGGGTCGGCACGGTCGACACCCGGTGACCACCGTCCGGGTCATCGGTGACGGCGACCACGGAGGTCATCGGGTGGATGACCGCGCCGGCCTTCTCGGCGAGGTACAGGTAGTTCTCGTTGAGCGTGTTCTTCGCGCCGTGACGGCAGCCCGTCATGCACTCACCGCACTGGGAGCACGCCTTGCGGGAGGGGCCGGCACCTCCGAAGTAGGGGTCGGCGGTCTCGTCGCCGGGCTTCGCCCGGGCCGTACCGTCGGCGTCCTCGCCGTCGCCGAAGAAGACACCGACCGGGGCGAGGTGGAAGGTGTCGCCCACCCCCATGGACTCGGCGACGGCCTTGAGGTGGACGTCCGCCGGGGTGACGGTCGGGTTGAGCCGCACCCCGAGCATGCGCTGCGCCTGGTCGTAGTAGGGCGCCAGCTCGTCCTTCCAGTCGGTGATGGCCGACCACTGGCCGTCCTCGAAGAAGGGCGCGGGCGGCACGTAGAGGGTGTTGGCGTAGTTGAGGGAGCCGCCCCCGACGCCCGCACCGGCCAGGACCATCACCTTGCCCAGCAGATGCACCCGCTGGATGCCGAACAGGCCGAGCGCGGGGGCCCACAGGTAGTTCTTGATGTCCCAGGAGTTCCTGGGAAGGGTGTCGCGCGTGAAGCGCCGCCCCGCCTCCAGCACTCCGACCCGGTAGCCCTTCTCGCTCAGCCGCAGGGCCGAGACCGCGCCGCCGAAGCCGGACCCGACGACGAGGACGTCGTAGTCGTACGCGTCGTCGTCCGCCGCGACGGCCGGGCCGGCCTGGTTCTGGGCATGGCTGTCCTGGGACATGGCTCTCCTCGGTACGAAAAGGGCGGGGGGGGCGGAGGTGCTGGGGCTCAGCGCAGCCGGAAGGCCTTCATCGCCTTGAGGCTCCGGCTCATGAAGGCCGCGTACTTCTCGTCGTCCATCCCGAAGGCCGGCGCCAGGGGCATCAGCCGCTGCTGGGCGACCGTCTGGGCCTCGGTGTACTTCAGGATGCCCTCGGAGCCGTGACGCCGGCCGAGACCGGAGTCCTTCATACCGCCCATGGGCGACTGGACGCTGCCGTACGCGGGCGCGTAACCCTCGTTGATGTTGACGGTGCCCGCGCGCAGCCGGGCCGCGACCCGGTGGCCGCGTCGGGCGTCCTTGGTCCAGACGCTGGCGTTCAGGCCGTACGGCGTGGCGTTGGCCAGGGCCACCGCCTCGTCCTCGTCGGTGAAGCGGTAGAGGGACACGACGGGACCGAAGGTCTCCTGGGTGCAGACGGCCATCGGTTCCTGCACGTTGTCGAGGATGGTCGGCTCGTGGAAGAACGGGCCTATGTCGGGGCGGGCGGCCCCTCCGGCGACGACGACCGCGCCCTTCTCCACCGCCTCGGCGACGTGGCGGGTGACGGTCTCCAGCTGCCGTGCGCCGACGAGCGAACCCATCTCGGCGCCGTAGGCGAGGGACTTGCCGAGCCGCATCGCCCTGGTGCGGGCGGCGAACCGTTCGACGAAGGCGTCCGCGACGGACGCGTGGACGTACAGCCGCTCGATGGAGATGCAGAGCTGTCCCGCGGAGGAGAAGCAGGCGCGCACGGCGCCTTCGGCGGCCTTCTCGACGTCGGCGTCCTCCAGGACCAGCATGGGGTTCTTGCCGCCGAGCTCCAGTGAGACGCCGACCAGCCGGGCCGCCGCGCGCTGGGCGACGTCGCGGCCGGTCGCTGTCGATCCGGTGAAGGAGACGTAGTCGGCTCGCTGGACGACCTCGGGACCGACGACCGGCCCCTCACCGAGGACGATCTGGAACACCTCGGGCGGCAGCCCCGCCTCGATGAGCTGCTCACGGGCCCACAGCGCCGTCAGGGCCGTCTCGGTGTCGGGCTTCATCACCACGGCGTTGCCGGAGACGAAGGCGGGCAGGGCGTCGCCGACGGAGAGTTCGAGCGGGTAGTTCCAGGGGGCGATCTGGCCGACGACACCGCGCGGCTGGCGCAGTTCGGTGACCTTGGTCAGCGTCGGGACGACCCCGGTGTGGCGCTTCGGCCTGAGGTAAGCGGCGGCCTTGCGCCCGTAGTGCCGGGCCGACACGGCGACGGCCTGCACCTCCTCGTGGGCGTGCAGCCTGGCCTTGCCGGTCTCCAGCTGGATCAGGTCGAGTACCTCGGACTGGCGCCGCAGGACGAGGTCGTGGAAGCGCAGCAGCACAGCGGCCCTGGCCCGGACGGGCGTCGCCGCCCAGGCGGGCTGGGCGGCTCGGGCGCGTTCGAAGGCCGTCCGCACGTCGTCGGGGCCGGACTCGGGCAGGTCGGCCAGCTTCTCACCGGTGAGCGGACTGTGGTTGGCCGTGCGGCCCGAGCCGACGACGCCGCGGCCCAGCCTGGCGATCAGCTCGGGCGTGACCACGTCGGCCGCGGTGCGCGCACCCGCCGGCGCCGCGGCCACCGGGTTGGTGCCGGAGCGGCTGCCCGGGGCGGCGGAGGTGCTGGTCGAGGAAGCCTGCGAGTCCGTCATGAGGGCGAGAGTATGTCCACCCGCCCGCTTTGGGTACCCGTGGGTAACAGGTTTTCACAGAGCCCGCCAAGGACGGTCGACACCCTCAGCCATACAGCCAGTGATCACTGGCGACATAAGCCCTGATCAGGTGCGATCCGCCACTCCCGGCACAGGTAGGGGTCAGGAATCGTGAATCTTCGCGCATCCGCCGGGCACCGGCCCCGGGAACGGCCCGCGCGGACCCCTCACCGGCGTCCGGGGGTGCTCCTTCCGGGTGAACGCCCTCAGCCCGGCCGATCCGGCGGCTGCCAGCTCCGCAACATCGTCTCGAAGAGCTTCCGGGTGGCTTCCCGGTCCTCCTGGGGTCCGGTCATGTACAGCGCGTACTCCGGCCCACCCCGCTCGGCGAAGTACATCTGGTCGATTCCGTGCCGGGGCCCCGGGTGGTCCTTCGACTCGGTCCAGTCGAACTCCCACCGGGCTCCGGGGCGGTCGCGGAAGACGTTCGGCTCCAGAGTCAGCCGCTCGTAGTCCGGCAGCCGCCGCGCGAGGTCCTTCTCGATGCTCTGCATGTGGGCGTGGGAGTCGTCGAAGTCGGGCTGCGGATCGATGCTGATGCGGAGCCTGTGCGCGCCGCCGTCCGGGCTGTAGTCGATCTGCCCCTCGTCCGGCTGACGCTCCCAGCCTTCGGGAAGGGTGAGGCCGAAGCCCTCGGGGGCGTCGATCCGGGTCCAGCCCTCGGGCACGCCCTTCGCGCCCCGCTCGTCCGCCCCGGTGGAGGAGGAGGCCGAGGAGGTCACCGAAGGCGACGGGGAGCCGCTCCGCCCCTCCGAACCGCCGGACGTACCGCCGCCGCCGTTCTGCCTCATCGCCACCACTCCGGCCGCCGCCCCGCCGATCAGCGCGGCCGCCACGACGACCAGCAGCACGGTGCGCCACCGGCCCGGACCGCGCCGCGGCGGGGGCGGCGAGGCGTACGGGGGTACGGGGAGCGGCTGCCCGGGGAGCCTGACGGTGGACCCCTCGGAGGCGGAGAGGGAACGCAGCTCCTCCTCCGGGACCCGTTGCGTCGGCACATGCGCCTGCGCGGCGCGCGGCCTTCGCCCCTCCATCGCGTCCAGGAGCATCCGCTCCGTCTCCTCCGCGCCCGGACGGCCGGCCGGATCCTTGCGGAGCAGAGCCGTGATCACCGGTGCGAGCGCTCCGCCGTTCAGCGGCGGGGGCGGTTCCTCGGTGACCACCGCCTGCATGGTGGAGATCGGGGACGTACGGCGGAAGGGCGAGGTCCCCTCGACGGCTGTGTAGAGCGTGACACCGAGCGACCAGAGGTCGGAGGCGGGGCCCGGGTCACCGCCGCGGACCCGCTCCGGCGCCAGGTAGTCGATGGACCCGACCAGTTCCCCGGTGCGGGTGATGGTGGAGTCGCCCTCTATCGCGGCGATCCCGAAGTCGGTCAGCAGCACCTGCCCGTCCCGGGCGAGCAGGACGTTGGCCGGCTTCACGTCCCGGTGCAGGACGCCCGCCGCGTGGGCGGCGCGGAGGGCGCCCAGCACCCGGAGCCCGATCCTGGCCGCCTCGCGGGGCTCGGTGGCCCCCGACTCCTTCACCGCGTCCGCGAGCGAGGGACCGTCGACGTACTGCATGACGATCCAGGGCCGGCTGTCGTACTCGACGACATCGTGGACGGTGACGACCCCGGGGTGCGTGATCCGTGCCGCGGCGCGCGCCTCCTTCTGCGTGCGGGCGTGCAGCACGGCCCGGTCCGCCTCGGAGACGTAGAGTCCCGCGGTCAGTTCCTTCACGGCGACGGTCCGGTGGAGCACCTGGTCATGGGCTCTCCACACCTTGCCCATGCCACCGCGCCCCAGGACGTCACCGAGCCGGTAACGACCTGCCAGTACGATCCCCGCGCCCGTTCCCTGCCCGTGTTCCACGTGTGTCCTCGCCCCGTTCCTCGGACGCCAGGGTACGGAGAGGAGACGGTGCGACGTAACCTCGCACCGCCCCACGAGACCGCACTGTGATGCGGGTCGCCTTCTGCTGCCGGTCCGTCAGGAGCCGACGCGGTACGAGGAGATGGCCTGCGCGTAGATCTCCGACACCTTGTCCCGTTCGTTCTCCGGGCCGATGACCTGCACGATGTGGTAGCGGCCCTCGACGATCAACGCCAGGTTGCGGACGTAGACCTGACGTCCGTCGCTCTCCTGCCAGGTGAACTGCCCCTCGGCCATGGCCTGCCTGCCGACGTCGACGCGGCGCAGTCCGGTGGACGTCGCCCAGCTCGAATCGCGGAAGGGCTTCAACTCCGGCTCCGCGGTCCGCTGGTAGTCCAGCGGATCGGAGCCGTTGGCCTTCACCGTGTCACGGCCCGGTACGACGAGGATGCTGAACCCGTCGCTTCCGTAGCGGATCTGCCGGTTCGCGTTGGCCGGGCTGCGCTGCCACCCCTTGGGCACCCCGATCTCGAACCCCTCGGTGTCCTTGCGCAGTTCGTATCCCTGCGCGAGGGCGACGGCCGAGCGGCTGGTCTGCGGCTTCTCCGATCCAGGCGAAGCCGGCTCGGTGGACGGCGGCTGCCCCGACGACGCCCCGGGCGACGGATCGCCACCGGCACCCGGGTCCACCGGTGCGACCGAGTCCGAGGGTGCCGCTCCGGAGTCCGCGCCCTGCTTGGGCATGAACAGCATGGCGTAGGCGACGGCGGCGGCCATCAGCAGCAGGATCAGTACGAGCAGCACCCTGCCGAGCCGGCGCGGCGCCCGGCCCCCGGGCGGCGGCTGGCGCAGCACCTTGGGGCCCTTGGGCTCGCGGGGCGGGCGCGGCCTCTCGTACGCCTGCGGCTCCTCGTACGCCGGCGGCCGTTCGGCGGTCCGCCGCTGCTGCCTGCCCTGGCGGTGCCGCCCGTGGGCCGCGCCGCGGCCCCGCCGGCGGCGCACCAGTTCGCCCCTGCGGCGGACGACCGGGAGCCGGGTGGCGTCGGCCGGGGGCAGGGTGACGACGTCGGTCCCGGCCTCGGGCTCGGGCGCCGACCGCACCAGGGAGCGCAGCCAGCCCCGGAGCTCCTCGAAGTCCGGCCGCTCCGTGGGGTCCTGGCGCAGCAGGGACTCGACGACGGGCCGCAGGGGACCGCACTCCTCCGCGAAGGCGGGCGGCTCGCCGCAGACCATCTGGACGAGCTCCGCGGCGTTCTCCTCCGGATACGGGGCGTGGCCCTGCACGGCGCGGTAGAGCAGCGCGCCGAGCGCCCACAGATCGGTAGAAGGACCGATGGGCGGGGCGAGCTGCCAGTTGTCGTGGACCGGTCCCGCCTGCTCGGGCGCCCACCGCTCGGTGACCGCTCCGACGACGGCGATACGGGCCTGCCGGGCGCGTTCGGCCGCGAGCGGGGTGGCCGGGCCCCGGTAGGCGGGGGCGCCGCCGCTCTCCGCGACCACCTCGTCCCACCCTCCGGCGGGCCCCCGGGCGGGGGCCGGCAGCGGGAGCCGGTCAGGGCGCCCGGCGGGACCGCTGCCGAGGCGCCGGGCGTCGGCGCGCAGGGCGTCCTCTCCCGAGCGCCCGCCTCCGCTGCCACCGGCGGGCACCGGACGGCCGGCGCCGGGACCGTCGCCCCAGGTGCCGGCGAGGTGCACCCGCCGGCCGGGGGCGGTCGGGCCGTCGGGGCCCTCGTCGTCGTCCTCGTCGTCCTCGTCGTCGTAGGGGTACGGGTACGGGGCCCCCGCCGTACCGCCCCAAGCACCGGTCAGCTGCGGGTGTCCGGGGGGCGGGAAGGTACCGGGATCCGCCGCGCCGAAGGCCTCCGGCTCCCCGGTGCCGCCCTCCGCGGTGTCCGTGCCCGGGCGGCCGGTCCGCTCCTGCGGAGCCGCGCCGGCGGCGGGCGGTTCCGGGCGGTCCCCGCCGGAGCCGTCCCAGCCGTCCGATCGCCCCTGCTGAGCCGCGCCGGGACCGTCCGTCCGCTCCGGAACACCATCCCCGGGCCCCTCCGTCCGCTCCGGAACACCCGTGCCGGGGGTGTCCGGCCCGGCCGCCTCCGCGCGCCTGCGGTCCTCGCCGGCTCGTGCCGCCGCACGGGCCCCCGCACGGTAGGCCGCGATGGCGCCCGCTCGGGCGGCGCGCAACTGGGCCGCGCTCCCCGCCCCCGGCTCCGCCGGGGGAAGCGCCTGGCGGGCGGGTTCGAGGCCGGCGCCGGACGCGGGCACGCCGTCACCGGACGTCCTGGGCGCGGGAAGGCCTTCCGGGGCGGGCGACGCGTCGGGCTCGGCGGGCCCGGGCAGCGCGAGTCCCCGGCCGTACGAAGCGGGCGGCCCGTAGGGCCCCCCGGGCACGGAACCGGCCGCGGTGCGTCCGGGCGCCTCCCCGGGTGGTACCGGCCCGTCGTTCGGGCCCGCGTACCCCTCCCCGGGCGCGTGCGGTCCGGCCGCGGGAAGCTCGTACCTCCCGGGCTCGGGGGCCGGGGGCTCGTACGGGCCGGTCGGACCGGACTCGACGGCCGGGGGCCCGTAGGCGCCTTCCTCGTCCGGCTGCGGCGCCGGAACGTATCCGCAGAGCGCCTCCTCGGCCGCGCCCGCCGCCAGGCCGGTCAGCACCACACGGCCGTCGTCGCAGACCAGCACCGTACGGACCGTGATGTTGCGGTGGGTCCAGCCGTGGGCGTGCAGCACCCGCAGCGCGGTGAGCACGTCGGAGCCGATCTCCGCGGCACGGTAGGGGTTGAGGGGCCGCTCCGCGAGGAGCGCCGCGAGCGGCCGGGCGGCCACCAGCTCACTCACTATCCAGAGCGATCCCGCCTCGGCGAACACGTCGAAGACCTGGTCCAGCCGCGGATGATCGGGCACCTGGGCCGCCGCCTGCGCCGCCTCGATGGCCCGCCGGACCGCCGGGTCCGTGGGCCGTCGTGCCGCGCGGCCGGTGGCGCGCCGGGCCGAGGTCATCCCGTCGGGGTCGAGCACCTCCGCGTCCACGACCTCGGGCAGCGGCACCTGGCGGACCAGGACCTCCTGGCCGCTGTACGTGTCGAACGCCCGGGTCTCGACCAGTTCGTACGCGTCGGACGGAGGCAGCGGAAGGCGGTAGCGGTCGGCGAGTACCCGACCCGCGTAGTCGTCCACGACGCCTCCCCAGAGCGCGCTGTTCCCCCGGTCACCGAGACCGCATGGATGCATCAATTGCGGTCATTTGCTGTGCAATTGACTCACGATTATGGCTGCGTACGGTCCTCGGCCTCTCACAATACGTGGCAACGCGTGGCGGCGCGCCGGGTCGCCGCAACCCGGGAGGCCCCGGCGGAGTCGTGCGGCGGGCGGAACCCGCCGCACGGCCCGTCAGTCGGTGGGTTCGAACGTGGCGAACGCCGTCTCCCGCAGGGTCCGGCACTCGTCGCCGTCCCACTCGTCGGCCTTGCAGCTGACCATGATCGAGTAGCCGTGCGTGGAGTCCACCTTGAAGCCCCGGTTGAGGACGCGTACCCGCATGCCCTGCTGATTACGCGTGAACTCCCAGTCGGCCACGGTCGGGTAGCCGTTGTACTCGACCTTCCTTATCCCGATGTGGTCGTAGCCGTTGCTGAGGGACCTGGTGGCCGCCACCGCGCCGGCCCACGCGGCCGCCGCGTCGTCCTTCGGGGAGGAGTTGTAGTCGACCTGGACGCGGGGGAATCCGCCGTCGGCGTTGTAGATGGCACCGGAGTTCCGGCCCGCTATGCCGTCCAGCTTGAACGTCCCGGGCATCGCCATGGCGAAGTGGAACTGCTTGTTGGTGACGGTCTCGAATCCGCTGGGAAGCGCGTCCGGGTCCGGGGTGGGGTCGCCGGTGGCGGGCGACCCCGAGGCGTCGCCGGGCGTCTCGCCCCCTTCTTCGCCCTGACCGTCCTTGCCCGTCTCCTTGCCCCCGTCCTGCGGATCGTCCTCGCCCTTGCCCGAGCCGCCCTCCGTGCCGGAACCGGCGGACGCGCCGGCCGAAGGCGTGGTCGCGCCCTTGCCCGTGCCGCCTTCGGTGTCCGAACCCCCGTCGCCGAGCGCGAGCGCCAGGACCGTGCCCAGCACTGCCAGCACGACGATGCCGGCGATGATCACCAGCGTGCGGCGGGGCACGACGTCGGTGATGGAGGCGCGGGCAGCCCCCGGACGACCGGGCGGTACGGCGGCACTCCCCGGGGCCGATGCCGTGGTGGCGCGGGCCTTGGCGTCGCGTACGGACTTGAGCGCACCGCGCAGCCGTTCCTTCGTGCCCTCGGCGATGCCCGGGGCGCCCACCGGGGTTGCCGGAGTCGTGGGAGCGGTCGGCGTCTTCGCGGAGGACGAACCCGGTGAGGCGGTGGCTCCCGGAGCGCCTGCTCCTGAAACCGCCGGGCCGGCAGGCGGCTTGTCGCCTCCCGCTGCCGCCGCGGCCGCGGCGGCCTTGCCGCCGCTCGCCTTGCCACCCCGGCCCGCCTTGCCGCCACCCGTGTCACCGACGCCGGGCAGCGCCATGACCTGCGTGCGCTCGGCCGGCGGCACGACGGGCTCCTCCGGAGCGTTGACCACCGCGTTGAGCAGGACGCGAGCACCCGCGTCGTCGAGACGCTGGTCGGGGTCCCGGGCCAGGAGACCGTAGATCACGTCCTCCAACGGGCCCGCGTGGACCGGCTTCTCCACCGGCTCCGTCATCACCGCCGTCAGGGTCGCGATGGCCGAGCCCTTGTCGTACGGCGGTCGGCCCTCGACGCTCGCGTACAACAGCCCGCCGAGCGACCAGAGGTCGGCCGGTGGGCCGGGCTTGTGGCCGCGGGCCCTCTCCGGCGAGATGTAGGAGGGTGCCCCGACGAGCATGCCGGTCGAGGTCACCGACGGGTCGCCCTCGACCTGGGCGATCCCGAAGTCGGTCAGGACGACCCTGCCGTCCTCCGAGATCAGCACGTTGGACGGCTTCACGTCCCGGTGCAGGATGCCCTCGCGGTGCGCGGAGCGCAGTACGTCGAGGATGGCGAGCCCGACCTCGGCCGCACGCCTGGGCGTGAGCGTCCCGTCCTCACGGATCACCTCGGCGAGGGACTTCCCCTCGATGAGCTCCATGACGATCCACGGCCGGTCGTCCTCGTCGACCACGTCGTAGACCGTCACCGCACTGGTGTTGCGGATCCTCGCGATCGCCTTCGCCTCACGCAGTGTCCGCGTGATGAGGCGGCGCTTCTCCTCCTCGTCGATCGAGGAGGGGAACCGCAGTTCCTTGACCGCGACCGTCCGTCCCAGCGTCTCGTCGGCAGCACGCCAGACCGTGCCCATGCCGCCCCGGCCGAGCACCTCCCCGAGACGGTAACGCCCCGCGAGGAGACGTCCTTCCTTGTCCCGTTGGGGCTCCCGCGCCTGCTCCGCCTCCGACATGCGTCCCCTCTGCGATCAACCCGCCCTGGCAGAGCGTTCATTGTCCCTCACCCGGGGACCGGTCATGGTGCCGGGTCCGAGGTCGGCCGTCGTACGTCCGCGGGAAGGAGCCCTGGCGTGCCCGTGTGCGCGGTGCCTCCCGCCGCGGGGGCCGCAACCACCGCGCCGGGCCTCGCGACCGAGCCCTGTGAACCGGGCCCCTGTGAACCGGCGGCCTTCCCAGCGAACCACATCCCGCGCCCGCATCGTCCTACCTCGTCGGCCCGGCGTCGAGAGCGGTGCGCCCCCGGAAGGCCGCGGCGCCCCGGCCGCGGGGAGAGGACGGGATCTCACCCGGCCCTGGCCCGAGGTCCTGGCGGGCCCTGGGCGTGACCCGCCCGGGACCTCGGGGGGAACCCGTTCCGATCCACCGGATCGGAACGGAACGGAGCGGGGCCGACGGCGGGCGGAGCGGAAGGGAGCCGGGCCGACGGCGGGCGGAACGACACGGAGCCGGAGCGGCACCATGCCGCGGCCGCCCGTTGCCGGAGGGGCACGATGCCGGAGCCACACGTTGTCGCAGCCGCACGTTGTCAGAGCGGCACGATGTCGGGCGCCCCCAGCCGTGCGGCGTCCGCCGTCAGGTCGTCGGGCTGGCGCTGCGACTCCCGCTCCGCCTCGACCCGCTTGCGGTAGTGCTCGACCTCGCGCTCCACCTGGTCGGTGTCCCAGCCGAGGACGGGTGCCATCAGATCCGCGCACTCACTGGCGCAACGGGTGCCCCGGTCGAAGGTCTCGATGGAGATCCGGGTGCGCCGGGTGAGGACGTCGTCGAGGTGCCGGGCGCCCTCGTGCGAGGCCGCGTAGACGACCTCGGCCCTCAGGTAGTCGTCGGCGCCGGCCAGCGGCTGCCCCAGCGACGCGTCGTGGACCACCAGGTCCAGGAGTTCCTCCGTCATCGAGCCGTAGCGGTTCAGCAGGTGCTCGACCCGGGCGACGTGCAGCCCCGTGCGGGCGGCGATCCGCGCGCGGGCGTTCCACAGGGCGCGGTACCCCTCGGCGCCCAGCAGCGGGACGTCCTCGGTGACGCACTCCGCGACCCGCTGGTCCAGGGCGTGCACCGCCTCGTCCACGGCGTCCTTCGCCATCACCCGGTACGTCGTGTACTTGCCGCCCGCCACCACGACCAGTCCGGGCGCCGGGTGGGCCACCGTGTGCTCGCGGGAGAGCTTGCTGGTGGCGTCGGACTCGCCGGCCAGCAGAGGCCGGAGCCCCGCGTAGACCCCCTCGACGTCGTCCCTGCCCAGCGGGGTGTTCAGCACCGCGTTGACGTGTTCGAGCAGATAGTCGATGTCGGCGCTGGACGCGGCCGGATGCGCCTTGTCCAGATCCCAGTCGGTGTCCGTGGTGCCGATGATCCAGTGCCGCCCCCACGGGATCACGAAGAGCACGGACTTCTCCGTCCGGAGGATCAGCCCGGTGGAGGAGTGGATCCGGTCCTTGGGCACGACGAGGTGGATGCCCTTCGACGCCCGGACGTGGAACTGCCCTCGCTCCCCGATCAGCGCCTGGGTGTCATCCGTCCACACCCCGGTGGCGTTGACCACCTGCTTGGCCCTGACCTCGTACTCCCCACCCCCTTCCACGTCCTGCACGCGGGCGCCCACGACCCGCTCGCCCTCCCGGAGGAACCCCGTCACCCGGGCCCGGTTCGCCACGTGCGCGCCGTACCCCGCGGCGGTGCGCACCAGGGTCGCCACATAGCGGGCGTCGTCCATCTGGGCGTCGTAGTACTGCAGCGCCCCGACCAGGGCGTCCTTCCTGAGGGCGGGGGCGACCCGAAGGGCGCGCCGGCGCGAGAGGTGCCGGTGCACGGGGAGCCCCCGGCCGTGGCCGGAGGACACCGACATCGCGTCGTACAGCGCGACGCCCGAGCCCGCGTACAGTCGCTCCCAGCCCTTGTGCTGCAGCGGGTAGAGGAAGGGGACCGGCTTGACCAGGTGCGGTGCCAGCCGCTCCAGCAGCAGCCCCCGCTCCTTCAGCGCCTCCCGTACGAGCGCGAAGTCCAGCATCTCCAGATACCGCAGCCCGCCGTGGATCAGCTTGCTCGACCTGCTGGACGTGCCGGACGCCCAGTCGCGCGCCTCGACCAGCCCGGTGGAGAGCCCTCTGGTGACCGCGTCCAGCGCCGTCCCGGCGCCGACCACGCCCGCTCCCACGACCAGCACGTCCAGTTCGCGCTCGGCCATCGCGGTCAGCGCTCCGGCGCGCTCCGCGGGTCCCAGTGTCGCTGTCCTCACTGCTGCCTCCCGGTCATCCCGGTGCATCGGGGTGGTACGGCACGGGAGCGGGGACCGACCGGATGGCCGGGCGCCCGTGCCCACCACTCGATTCTGTCCGCGGTCCACGACTTCAGCCACCGCCTGTGGACAACACCCGCCCCACACGAGCCACAGAATGCGACATATAGGTCATATTTACGCCTATTCTGACATTGCGCGGTCCGCAGCGGTTGCGCTTTCTGTCTCCTGGCCTTAGGGAAGGACGGCCCACATGCCCGCAGACCTCGCCGTCATCGGACTCGGACACCTCGGCCTGCCTCTCGCCCAGGCGGCCGTCGGCGTGGGTATCCACACCGTCGGCTACGACACCGACCCACGCACCTTCGCCGAACTCTCGGCGGGCCGTACGCCGGTCGAGGGATCCCTCAGCGCATCCGACATCCGCCGCATGATCTCCGGCGGTTTCCGTCCGACCGCCGATCCCGCCGCCCTCGGACGCGTCCGCACGGCCGCGATCTGCGCCCCCACCCCCCTCGGGCCGGACCGCACCATCGACCTCGGCGCCGTGACCGCCGCGACCCGCGCGCTCGCGGCCCGGCTGCGCCCGCACACCACCGTCCTGGTGGAGTCCGCCGTGCCCCCGGGGACCACCGAGAACGTCGTGCGCCCCCTGCTGGAGGAGGGTTCGGGGCTGCGCGCCGGACGCGACTTCCACCTCGCCCACTCCCCCGGCCGCCTCGACCCCGGGAACCGGATCCACACCTACGCCAACACCCCGAAGGTCATCGGGGGCCTCACCCCGGCGTGCACCGAGTCGGCGGCCGCCTTCTACGGACGGCTCACCGACAAGGTCGTACGGGCCCGCGGACCGCGCGAGGCCGAGATGACCAAGGTGCTGGAGACCAACTTCCGGCACGTCAACATCGCCCTGGTCAACGAGATGGCGGTGCTCTGCCACGACCTCGGTGTCGACCTGTGGGACGTCATCAGGTGCGCCGAGACCAAGCCCTTCGGCTTCGAGGCCTTCCGCCCCGGCCCCGGCGTCGGAGGCCATGGCGCCCCGGTGGACCCCGGCTGCTTCCCGTACAGCAGCCGTACGCCCGGCCACCCCCTGCGCATGGTCTCGCTGGCGAAGGAGATCAACGACCGGATGCCGAGCTACGTCATCCAGCGCTGCGCGACCCTGCTCAACGAGCACGGGAAGTCCGTCCGCGGGGCACGGGTGCTGCTGCTGGGGGTCACCTACAAGCCCGACCTGGCCGACCAGGAGTCCTCCCCCGCCCGCGAGATCGCGACCCGGCTCACGGACATGGGCGCGCAGATCGGCTACCACGACCCGCACGTCCTGGACTGGCGGCCACGCGGGTTGCCCGTGCCCCGCGCGGACTCCCTCTACGAGGCCGCCGCCGGCGCCGACCTGACGGTGCTCCTCCAGAACCACCGCACCTACGACCTCCAGGGACTCGCGGTGAAGGCCCAACTCCTCCTGGACACAAGGGGAGCCACCCCGGCGGGAGCGGCGCACCGGCTGTAGCCCTCATCGGGCCGTCCGGATTCCCCTGGGCGATGTCGCCGCGGGCTGCTAGCCCGCGGCGTCACTTCTCGCACATTCGTGCACGCGTACCTTCCCAGGGGGGAATTCCAGATGAGCCAGCCCGTGCAGCCGCCGAACCCACCGCAGCAGCCGGCCGACGGCAACCCGTACGCCGGCCAGCAGCCCGCACCCGGCGCCCCGTACGCCCCGCACCCGGGCGCACAGCAGGGCGGCAACCCGTTCGCGGGCCAGCAGCCGGGCCAGTTCGGCGGCGGCGCCCCCTTCGCGCCCGCCCCGGCGGCGCGCAACAACATCGGCATGGGCCTGCTGGCCGCCCTCGGTGCGGCGATTGTCGCCGCCATCCTCTACGGCGTCATCGCCGGTGCCATCGAGCGCGAGGTCGGCTACGCGGCCATCGGCGTGGGCTTCCTGATCGGCTTCGCGGCGAGCAAGGTCGGCGGACCGCTCCCGGCCCTCGGCATCGCCGCCGCCGTCCTGTCCCTGGGCGCCGTCTTCCTCGGCCAGCTCATCGGCGCCTCGATGATCGCGGCGGACGGCCTGGGCGTCGGCTTCTCCGACGTCTTCTTCGACCACTTCGGTGACCTCGTCACCTTCTGGAAGAAGGAGTTCGACTTCATGAGCTTCGTCTTCTTCGTCCTCGGCCCGGTCGGAGCCTTCGCGGGCGTGCGCAAGGCCGGCTGACCCGCCCGCACACAGCCGACGGCCCGGACCACCGAGGTGGTCCGGGCCGTCGTGGCAGGAGTGCGCGGTGTCAGCGGCGGTGCTGGGAGTCGGCCACCGTCACCTCGACGCGCTGGAACTCCTTGAGGTCGCTGTAGCCGGTGGTGGCCATCGCGCGGCGCAGCGCGCCGAAGATGTTCATCGAGCCGTCGGGGCTGTGCGAGGGACCGGTGAGGACCTCCTCCGTCGTCCCGACGGAGCCGAGGTCGACCAGCTTTCCGCGCGGCACGTCCTCGTGCACGGCCTCCATGCCCCAGTGGCGGCCGCGGCCCGGCGCGTCCGTCGCGCGGGCCAGCGGGGAGCCCATCATCACGGCGTCGGCGCCGCAGGCGATGGCCTTCGGCAGGTCGCCGGACCAGCCGACACCACCGTCGGCGATGACGTGCACGTAACGGCCGCCGGACTCGTCCATGTAGTCGCGGCGCGCCCCGGCCACGTCGGCGACCGCGGTCGCCATCGGGACCTGGATGCCGAAGACGTTGCGCGTGGTGTGCGCGGCGCCGCCGCCGAACCCGACGAGGACACCGGCCGCGCCGGTCCGCATCAGGTGCAGCGCGGCGGTGTACGTGGCGCAGCCGCCGACGATCACCGGGACGTCCAGCTCGTAGATGAACTGCTTGAGGTTGAGCGGCTCGGCGGCACTCGAGACGTGCTCCGCGGAGACCGTCGTGCCGCGGATGACGAAGATGTCCACACCGGCGTCGACGACGGCCTTGGAGAACTGCGCGGTGCGCTGCGGCGACAGGGCGGCGGCGGTGACGACACCGGAGTCGCGCACCTCCTTGATGCGCCGGCCGATCAGCTCCTCCTGGATCGGGGCGGAGTAGATCTCCTGGAGCCGGGGGGTCGCGGCCTCGACGGGCATCTCGGCGATCTCGTCGAGCAGCGCCTGCGGGTCCTCGTGCCGCGTCCACAGCCCTTCGAGGTTGAGGACACCGAGCCCGCCCAGCTCACCGATGCGGATGGCGGTCTGCGGGGAGACCACCGAGTCCATCGGAGCGGCCAGGAAGGGCAGCTCGAAACGGTAGGCGTCGATCTGCCAGGCGATCGAGACCTCCTTCGGGTCACGGGTACGGCGGCTCGGGACGACGGCGATGTCGTCGAACGCGTATGCCCTGCGGCCGCGCTTGCCGCGCCCGATCTCGATCTCAGTCACGATGATGTGGCCTTTCCCTCTACGTCTGCGCTGACCAGTATCCCCGACGCACGCGTGAGGGGCGGTCCGGGGAACCCGGTCCGCCCCTCATCAGCGCCGTTCTCTTACTTCCTGCTGTAGTTCGGTGCCTCGACCGTCATCTGGATGTCGTGCGGGTGGCTCTCCTTGAGACCCGCCGAGGTGATCCGGACGAAGCGGCCCTTGCTCTCCATCTCGTCGACCGAGGCGGCGCCCACGTAGCCCATCGTCTGGCGGAGGCCGCCGACGAGCTGGTGCAGCACGTTGGCGAGCGGGCCGCGGTAGGGAACCTGGCCCTCGATGCCCTCGGGGACGAGCTTGTCGTCGGAGGCCACCTCCGCCTGGAAGTAGCGGTCCTTCGAGTACGAGCGGCCCTGTCCGCGGGACTGCATCGCGCCCAGCGAACCCATGCCGCGGTACGACTTGAACTGCTTGCCGTTGATGAAGAGGAGCTCGCCCGGGGACTCCTCGCAGCCGGCGAGCAGCGAGCCCAGCATGACGCTGTCGGCACCGGCGGCGAGCGCCTTGCCGATGTCGCCGGAGTACTGCAGGCCACCGTCGCCGATGACCGGGACGCCGGCGGCGCGGGCGGCCAGCGCGGCCTCGTAGATCGCGGTGACCTGCGGGACGCCGATGCCGGCGACCACACGGGTGGTGCAGATCGAACCGGGGCCGACACCCACCTTGACGCCGTCCACACCGGCGTCGATCAGGGCCTGGGCGCCGTCGCGGGTCGCGACGTTGCCGCCGATGACGTCCACGTTCACGGCCGACTTGATCTTCGCCATCCAGTTGAGGGCGTTGCTGTTGTGGCCGTGCGAGGTGTCGACGATCAGGAAGTCCGCCCCGGCCTCGGCCAGCGCCTGGGCGCGGTCGAGCGCCTCCGGGCTGGCGCCCACGGCCGCGCCGACGAGCAGGCGGCCGTCGGAGTCCTTGGCCGCGGTCGGGTACTTCTCGGCCTTGACGAAGTCCTTGACGGTGATGAGGCCCTTGAGGACGCCCGCCTCGTCGACCAGCGGAAGCTTCTCGATCTTGTGGCGGCGCAGCAGCTCCATGGCGTCGACGCCGGAGATGCCGACACGCCCTGTGACCAGCGGCATCGGCGTCATGACCTCACGCACCCGGCGCGAGCGGTCCGACTCGAACGCCATGTCGCGGTTGGTCACGATGCCGAGCAGCTTCCCCGCCGGGTCGGTGACCGGCACACCGCTGATGCGGAACTTCGCGCAGAGGGCGTCCGCCTCGTCGAGCGTGGCGTCCGGAGCGACGGTGATGGGGTCGGAGACCATGCCGGACTCGGACCGCTTCACCAGGTCGACCTGGTTGACCTGGTCCTCGACCGAGAGGTTGCGGTGCAGGACACCGACGCCGCCCTGCCGGGCCATGGCGATGGCCATGCGTGCCTCGGTCACCTTGTCCATCGCGGCGGACAGCAGCGGGATGTTCACCCGCACGTTCCGCGAGATGAGCGTCGAGGTGTCGACCGCGTTGGGCAGCACCTCGGATGCGCCGGGCAGCAGCAGCACGTCGTCGTATGTCAGCCCGAGCGTCGCGAATTTCTCGGGCACTCCGTCGACGTATGCAGTCATGACACCTTCCCCAAATGGCCTTGATCGGTGCGGATGTCCATGCTAACGGCCTCGCGGGGTGTCTCATTCCACGATCAAGATCACCCGCGGATTCTGTGGCTTCCTCCACACCGCGGGAGCCTCCGGAACCGGCTTCCGCTACTGGCCCGCGAGGGCCCGCAGCCTGCTCAGGGCGCGGTGCTGGGCGACCCGGACGGCGCCCGGGGACATTCCGAGCATCTGCCCGGTCTCCTCGGCGGTCAGCCCGACCGCGACCCTCAGCACCAGGAGCTCGCGCTGGTTCTCCGGGAGGTTCGCCAGCAGCTTCTTCGCCCACGCCGCGTCACTGCTGAGCAGCGCCCGCTCCTCGGGACCGAGCGAGTCGTCGGGCCGTTCCGGCATCTCGTCGGAGGGCACGGCCGTCGAGCCGGGGTGCCGCATCGCGGCGCGCTGGAGGTCGGCGACCTTGTGCCCCGCGATGGCGAAGACGAACGCCTCGAAGGGCCTGCCGGTGTCCTTGTACCGCGGGAGCGCCATGAGCACGGCGACGCAGACCTCCTGCGCGAGGTCCTCCACGAAGTGACGGGCGTCACCGGGCAGCCGGTTCAGCCTGGACCTGCAGTAACGCAGGGCGAGGGGGTGCACATGGGCCAGCAGGTCATGGGTGGCCTGCGCGTCACCGTCGACGGCACGGTGCACCAGTGCACCGATCGCCGTCGTCCCGTCCTCGCGCATCGGACCATCGTGCCCCGGCCTCGACCGGTCCGTGGCACCGCGTCCCGAGTTGTGCACCGAAGCGTTATCAGCGGGCATGCCGGTGCCGGTCCGGTCGCGACGGGCTTCGGCCCCTGCGCCGTCGGCATCGCGAGCGGGCGCGCCTGCCGCCTCGCCCGCGCGTGCTCCAGCGTTCTGAGCGGGTGCGCCGGATGTCATGTCCTGCGCCCTCCCCTTCCGCTCGACCGAATGTTCCCCGAGGAACTCCACACCCCAAGGATGCGGCATCGGCCGGAAAGCGTCACACAACGCTGGTGGGGACGGCCCCGGCCGCAGGTCCACCCGCCACCGTCACCCCGTCCGCCGGCGCGCGGACGGGATCGCACGGCTACCGTCCGTGCCGGGGTGTCAGCGGACCAGGCCCCAGCGGAATCCGAGCGCGACGGCGTGCGCGCGGTCCGAGGCGCCGAGCTTCTTGAAGAGACGCCTCGCGTGCGTCTTCACGGTGTCCTCGGAGAGGAAGAGCTCACGGCCGATCTCGGCGTTGGAGCGGCCGTGGCTCATGCCCTCGAGCACCTGGATCTCCCGCGCGGTGAGCGTCGGCGCCGCGCCCATCTCGGCGGACCGCAGCCGGCGCGGGGCGAGCCGCCACGTCGGATCGGCCAGCGCCTGGGTCACGGTGGCGCGCAGTTCGGCACGCGAGGCGTCCTTGTGCAGATACCCGCGGGCGCCGGCGGCGACCGCGAGCGCGACGCCGTCCAGGTCCTCGGCGACGGTCAGCATGATGATCCGGGCCCCGGGGTCGGCGGAGAGCAGCCGCCGGACCGTCTCCACACCCCCCAGACCGGGCATGCGTACGTCCATCAGAATCAGATCCGAACGATCGGCCCCCCAGCGGCGGAGGACTTCCTCGCCGTTGGCCGCCGTCGTCACACGCTCGACGCCGGGCACGGTCGCAACCGCGCGGCGGAGCGCCTCTCGGGCAAGCGGGGAGTCGTCGCAGACGAGGACGGATGTCATGACCGTCCTCCGCAGCTGATGCGCGTCACCTTGAGCCTCCAGGCTGATACAAGTCGTCACCTGTGCGGTCGACCCCCTCGGACATCTGCCCGAGCTCGATCTCCGTCAACCGCCTCGTCCTCATCAACGACGGTCACTCGAAAGAGTTACGGGCCGAAGCATCCGGTTCGGCACTCTAAGTGAGGGACCGCGCACGGAGGAGAACGACACGGGGTCGCCCGCGACCGAACCGGCCGCCCAACCGACGCCATGCCCCATTTAGCGGGTTTTCTTCCCTTTTGCTGGCGTCTATGGCTAGATTCGCAATCAGTCATATTTACATCTACTAACACCGTAGATGTACGGTCGGGACTCCGGTCATCGAGACGGACGAGCGACAGCCGTCGAGGACGCCGTTTCCGAACCAGCAAGGTTTCGAGGGGACACGCAATGGCAGATTTCTCCCGCCTTCCCGGACCCAACGCGGACCTGTGGGACTGGCAGCTGCTGGCCGCATGCCGCGGGGTCGACAGTTCGCTCTTCTTCCACCCCGAGGGGGAACGCGGAGCAGCCCGGAGCGCCCGTGAGACCTCGGCGAAGGAGGTCTGCATGCGCTGCCCGGTGCGCGCCGAGTGCGCGGCGCACGCCCTCGCCGTACGCGAGCCCTACGGCGTATGGGGCGGCCTCACCGAGGACGAGCGCGAGGAACTCATGGGACGCGCCCGCAACCGCCTGATCACCGCCCACTCGGGCTCCGCCCAGGAGGGCGGCGACGCCCCCTGACCCATCGAACGCAGAAACGTTTTTTCGGCCGCCCGGCGCCCACTCCCCGGACGCGTACGCCGGGCACGGGCGTCCGGTGCGTCAGCGCGAGGCGGCCCGTGCCAGCTGGTCCAGGGTCGCCTCCACCGCCGGGACGCGCGCCAGGTCCGGCAGCGTGAGGGCGACCACCTCCCGCTCCACGGCCGGCTCCACCGTCACGGTGAGTGCCCCCTTGGGCCGGACGGACTCCAGGGCCAGGCCGGGCAGCACGGCGACACCCAGGCCTGCCCCGACGAGGCCGATGACCGCCGGGTAGTCGTCCGTGGCGAAGTCGATCCGGGGGGTGAAGCCTGAGGCCTCGCAGACCTCCACCAGCTGACGCCTGCAGCGCGGGCACCCCGCGATCCACGGCTCGTCGGCGAGGTCCTCGATGCCCACGGAGTCCGCTCCGGCCAGCCGGTGCCCCTCGGGGACCAGGCCGATGAGGCGGTCACTGAGCAGCGGGCGGACGACCAGGTCGTCCCATTCGCCGCCGGAGCCGCCGTAGCGGAACGCCAGGGCGATGTCGCAGTCGCCGTCGCGCAGCATCTCCACCGAGCGCGGCGGCTCCGCCTCGACGAGGGAGACCCTGGTCCCCGGGTGCTCGGCGCGCAGGGCGGCCAGGGCGCCGGGTACGAGCGTCGAACTGCCGCTCGGGAAGGACACGAGCCGGACCCTGCCCGCCCGCAGTCCGGCGATCGCGGCGACCTCCTCCTCCGCGGCGGTCAGCCCCGCGAGGATGCCGGAGGCGTGACGCACCAGCGCCTCACCGGCCTGGGTGAGACGCATCTCGCGCCCCGTGCGGATGAGCAGGGGCGTGCCGGCGGAGCTCTCCAGCGCCTTCATCTGCTGGCTGACCGCGGGCTGGGTGCACCCCAGGTCCCGCGCGGCGGCGGAGAACGAACCGGTGGTGGCCACGGCGCGCAGGACTCGGAGATGACGGGCTTCGATCACCCTTCAACCATAAGCGGCGCTTGCAGCTTTCGGAGAATATTCGCGGGCGCCTTTGGGTGACCGGCCCGTAAGCTCTTCGTCCATGAAGGTCCTCACCGTGAACATCGGCCGTCCCACCGCATCGCCCGACTCCGACGGCGCCGGCGGGCTCACCGGGATCGCCAAGCAGCCGCACGACGGTCCGGTGCGGGTGGCGGACCCCGGGCCGAAGGGCAGGGGCGGCAGCGGTCTGGCCGGGGACGCGGTGTGCGACCTGCGGCATCACGGCGGCACCGACCAGGCGGTCTACGCCTACGCCCGCGAGGAGCTCGACGCCTGGGAGCGGGAGCTCGGCCGCCCGCTGCCCAACGGGGCGTTCGGCGAGAACCTGACGACGCTCGGCCTCACCGTCAGCGAGGCGCTCATCGGGGAGCGCTGGCGCATCGGCGACCAGCTGGTCCTGGAGGTGACGTCCGGCCGCATCCCCTGCCGTACGTTCGCGGGCCACCTGGGCGAGCGCGGCTGGGTGAAGCGGTTCACCCGCGAGGGGGCCACCGGCGCCTACCTGCGGGTGATCGAACCGGGGACGATCCGCTCCGGCGACGTGGTCGAGGTGGTGCACACACCCCGTCACGAGGTCACCGCCGCGATGGAGTTCAGGGCGACGACCACGGAACGCGAGCTGCTCCCGCGGCTGCTCGACGCCGGGGACGCCCTGCACCCCGAGGCGCTGCGAGCCGCGAGGGAGTACGTCGCGAGGCAGAGCCCCGTCACCTGACCGCCGGGTCCCGCACACGTCCCACCTGCCGTCCAGGAGCGCACGGGCGGGTCCGCCGCGCCTCCGGCCGGACGCTAACGTGCCGCCTATGACGACTGCACTGATTACGGGCGCCACGGCGGGGATCGGGGCCGCCTTCGCGCGGCGGCTCGCGGCTGACGGGCACAACCTGGTGCTGGTGGCCCGCGACACGGAGCGGCTGCGCGCCCAGGCCACGGAGCTGCACGACGGGCACGGCATCGAGGCCGAGGTGCTGACCGCGGACCTCTCCACGGACTCCGGGATCGAGGCGGTCGAAGCGCGGCTGACGGACCGGGTGAGCCCGGTCGACCTGCTGGTGAACAACGCCGGTTTCGGCAACAAGGGCCGCTATCTGGACGTCTCGATCGCCGACGAGCTGACGATGCTGAAGGTGCACTGCGAGGCGGTGCTCCGTCTCACCTCGGCCGCGGCCGGCTCGATGCGGGAGCGCGGTCGCGGCGGTGTCGTCAACGTGGCCTCCGTCGCGGCCTTCCTGCCGCGCGGGACGTACGGCGCGTCGAAGGCGTGGGTCGTCCAGTTCACCCAGGGCGCGGCCAGGGACCTGGCGGGTACGGGGGTGCGGCTGATGGCGCTGTGCCCGGGCTTCGTGCGCACGGAGTTCCACGCGCGCGCGGGGATGGGGACGGGCGACATCCCCGGCTGGATGTGGCTGGACGCCGACAAGCTGGTGGCGGCGGCCCTGGCCGACCTGGCCCGGGGCCGGTCGGTGTCCATCCCGGACCCCCGGTACAAGGCGCTGATGAGTCTGGTGAAGCTGACGCCCCGCAGCGTGCTGGGGGGCGTCACCAACCGCGCGGGCCGCAGCTACGGCCCGAAGTAGCCGGACCGGCCCCGGGGCCGCCGACGCACCGAGGCCCGGTGCCCCCGCGACGGGGGCACCGGGCCTCGGTGGCGTACGGAGCCGTACTAGTGGGAGTGGCCGTGGCCGCCGTGACCGGCGTCGGCCTCCTCCTCGGCCGGCTTCTCGACGACCAGGGTCTCGGTCGTGAGCAGCAGCGACGCGATGGACGCGGCGTTCTCCAGGGCGGAGCGGGTGACCTTGACCGGGTCGATGACGCCGGCCTTGACCAGGTCGCCGTACTCGCCGGTCGCGGCGTTGAAGCCCTGGCCCTTGTCGAGGTCGGAGACCTTCGAGGTGATGACGTAGCCCTCGAGGCCCGCGTTCTCCGCGATCCAGCGGAGCGGCTCGACGGCGGCGCGGCGCACGACCGCGACACCGGTGGCCTCGTCGCCGGTCTTGCCGAGGTTGCCCTCGAGGACCTTGACGGCGTGGACGATGGCGGAGCCACCACCGGAGACGATGCCCTCCTCGACCGCGGCGCGGGTCGCGGAGATGGCGTCCTCCAGGCGGTGCTTCTTCTCCTTGAGCTCCACCTCGGTGGCCGCACCGACGCGGATCACGCAGACGCCGCCGGCCAGCTTCGCGAGGCGCTCCTGGAGCTTCTCGCGGTCCCAGTCGGAGTCCGTGGCCTCGATCTCGGCCTTGATCTGGTTGACCCGGCCCTTGACGTCGGCGGAGTCGCCGCCGCCGTCGACGATGGTGGTGTCGTCCTTGGAGACGGTCACGCGGCGGGCGGTGCCCAGCACGTCCAGACCGGCCTGGTCGAGCTTGAGGCCGACCTCCTCGGCGATGACGGTCGCACCGGTGAGGGTGGCGATGTCGCCGAGCATGGCCTTGCGGCGGTCACCGAAGCCGGGGGCCTTCACCGCGACGGCGTTGAAGGTGCCACGGATCTTGTTGACGACGAGGGTGGAGAGCGCCTCGCCCTCGACGTCCTCGGCGATGATCAGCAGCGGCTTCGAGCCACCCGCCTGGATGACCTTCTCCAGCAGCGGGAGCAGCTCCTGGATCGAGCCGATCTTGCCCTGGTGGATCAGGATGTACGGGTCGTCGAGGACGGCCTCCATACGCTCCTGGTCGGTCACCATGTACGGGGACAGGTAGCCCTTGTCGAAGGCCATGCCCTCGGTGAACTCGAGGTCCAGACCGAAGGTGTTGGACTCCTCGACGGTGATGACACCGTCCTTGCCGACCTTGTCCATCGCGTCCGCGATGAGCTCGCCGACCTGCGGGTCCTGCGCGGAGAGCGCGGCCACGGCGGCGATGTCGGCCTTGTCCTCGATCGGGCGGGCGCTCGCGAGGAGGTCCTCGGAGACGGCCTTCACGGCGGCGTCGATGCCCTTCTTCAGGGCGGCCGGGGACGCACCCGCGGCGACGTTGCGCAGGCCTTCGCGGACGAGGGCCTGGGCGAGCACGGTGGCGGTGGTGGTGCCGTCACCGGCGACGTCGTTGGTCTTGGTGGCGACCTCCTTCACCAGCTGGGCACCGAGGTTCTCGTACGGGTCGTCGAGCTCGACCTCGCGCGCGATGGTGACACCGTCGTTGGTGATGGTGGGGGCGCCGAACTTCTTGTCGATGACGACGTTGCGGCCCTTCGGACCGATCGTCACCTTCACCGTGTCGGCAAGCTTGTTGACGCCGCGCTCAAGGGCGCGACGGGCGTCCTCGTCGAACTTCAGAATCTTCGCCATGGGCTGAGCTGTCCTCTCAAACGAACTGCGCCCCTCGCCGCCCGGCTAGTCGTTTCGCAGGGGGCCAGGGGCGCAGAACAGAAGCAAACGTGGGTGAATTACTTCTCGACGATCGCGAGCACGTCGCGGGCCGAGAGGACGAGGTACTCCTCGCCGTTGTACTTCACCTCGGTGCCGCCGTACTTGCTGTACAGGACGACATCGCCGGTCTTGACGTCGAGCGGAAGGCGCTCGCCGTTCTCGAAGCGGCCCGGGCCCACGGCCAGGACGACGCCCTCCTGGGGCTTCTCCTTGGCGGTGTCCGGAATGACCAGGCCGGAAGCCGTGGTCTGCTCGGCGTCGAGCGGCTGGACCACAATGCGGTCCTCGAGCGGCTTGATCGCAACCTTGGAGCTGGTGGTCGACACGATCCGGTCTCCCCCTTCGGAGATCTCACGGGGTTTAACAGTCTGTGGATGGCGACCAGGTGGATCCGTCGTCGCGGGTGCCGGACCTGCCCTGTCGCGCGGCTGTGCTGGCACTCTCCCTCGGGGAGTGCCAGACCTGAGACTATGACCGCGATTAGCACTCGGTCAAGCGGAGTGCCAATTCACCACCCTCGCGTGGCGCCGGGGGCCCCGCGGGCACCCCGAGGCCCCCACGGCTGTGGGGCGGACCGCCGCGCGGTCCGCCCCACAGTCGCCGGACACGTGCCCCGTACCGGGCGTGCCCCGCACGGCGCCTCAGACGTAGTCCTCCAGCCTGGCGACCGCGTACCCCTTGTCCGTGACCGTCTTCATGACCTGCCGGATCATGTCGGCCATGGAACCGTCCCAGTCCTCCTCGCCCCGGAAGTGGGTGAGGATGATGTCGCCGGGGTGAAGGTCCTGGTCCGCCTCGCGCCACTCCATGTGGTCGGGGAACGCCTCCGCGGCCCACAGCGGCACGGCCTCGACGCCGCAGGACTTGGCGACGCGCAGGGTGTCGCCGTTGTAGTTGCCGTACGGCGGCCTGAAGAGGGTGGGGCGCTTCCCGAAGTACTTCTCGATCTTGTCCTGCTCGCCGCAGATCTCCCTCCGCTGCTCGGACGCCGAGAGCCCCGGGAGGTAGCGGTGGTTGAGCGTGTGGTTGTTGAGCGTGACGCCCCGGGCCTGCATGTCCTTGAAGTACCCGTAGTCGTCGCTGGTGAGGTAGTCGCTGAGGAAGGCGCTGTACGGGATGTTCAGTTCCGTCATCATCCTCAGCAGCTCGGGGTCCTTCTCCGCCCCGTCGTCCATCGTCAGGAAGACGACGCGCTCCTTGGTCGGAACGGTGGTGAACACCGGCGGCAGGTTCTCACCCCCCTCCACCTCGAACCCCTTGCGGGTGGTGATGCGGGGCTTCTCGGCGGGCGGCTCCGGAGGGGCCAGCGGGGTCTTCGCCAGGCCCCACTTCCGCACGGCGGCGACCCGCGCGGCGTGCTGCTTCCTGAGCCGTTCGACGCGCGCCTCCGCCGCCGCGACCGGGCCGGCGGGAGCGGCCGCGGGGCCCTGCTGGCCGGCCTCCGCCTTCTCCCGGGCGTCGTCCCGGCCGGCCGTGCCGCCGGCACCGTCCGCGCACCCCGAGGCGACGGCGGCGACGAGCAGTGCGGCCAGCACCGCGCGGATCGGTTTACCCCGCTTCATGGCTGATTTGTCGTTTTGTCGTACTAGCTGCATGGCGCCGCATCCTGCCACCGGGGCGCCCGGTACCCCCGTAAGACACCTCGGCGGATCCCCCGGGTCCCCCGGCTGGCTCACAATGGACCGGTGAACGCCCTCCCCCCTCCCGGCCACACCGACCCCGCGGACCCGCTCGCGGCCTTCGGCGCACTCCGCACCCCCGAGGGGGCGGCGCTCCTCGAGGAGCTGCGCGACCACGACCCCGCCCGCGAACTGGCGACCGCGACCCGGTTGCGCCGGTCGCACCCCGCGGCGCTCGTGTCGGCGGCCCTCGGGCAGGCGCGCCTGCGTCAGCGGGCGGTCGCGAAGTTCGGTACGCAGGACGCGTACCGCATGTTCTTCACCCCCGACGGCGTGGAACAGGCCACCCGCACCTCGGTCGCCGGATACCGCGCGGGACGGTTCGCCCAGCTCGGCGTGCGGAGCGTGGCCGACCTCTGCTGCGGCATCGGCGGTGACGCGATCGCGCTGGCCAGGGCGGGCATCTCGGTACTGGCCGTGGACCGTGACCCGCTCACCGCGGCGGTCGCCGCCGCGAACGCGGAGGCGCTCGGCCTCCAGGACCTGATCGAGGTGCGGTGCGCGGACGTCACGGAGACCGACACGTCCGCGTACGAGGCGGTCTTCGTCGATCCCGCGCGACGCGGCGGACGGGGCAGGATCTTCGACCCCGAGGCCTATTCCCCGCCGCTGTCCTGGGCGACGCGTGCCGCGCTCGACGCGCCTCGCGCCGCGCTGAAGATCGCCCCCGGCGTGCCGCACGAGGCGATCGAGCCCCGGGCCGAGGCGGAATGGATCTCGGACGGCGGCGACGTGAAGGAGGCCGTGCTCTGGTTCGGTGAGGGCTTCACGCCCGGCGGGTACCGGGCGACGCTGCTCCCGTCCCGCACGACGCTCCTCGCCGCGGGTCCGCTCCCCGCCCCGCCGGTGGGCCCCGTCGGCCGGTACCTGTACGAGCCGGACGGCGCCGTGATCCGGGCGCATCTGGTCGCCCGGATCGTCGAGGAGTCCGGGGGAAGGCTGGTCGACGAGACGATCGCGTACGTGACGAGCGACAGCCCGTACGCCTCCGAGGCGGTGTCCGGATACGAGATCACCGACCAGCTCCCCTTCAACATGAAGAAGCTGAAGGCGCTGCTGAGGGAGCGTGAGGTCGGGGTGCTGACGGTCAAGAAGCGCGGCTCCGCCGTCGAACCGGAGGAGCTCCGGCGGAAGATGAAGCTCCGGGGGCCGCACGTGGCGACCGTCTTCCTCACACGGGTGGCCGGTGCCCCGACCATGCTGATCGGCCGGCCGGCCGGGTTGTCCTGATCAGCGGCTCGGGTGGCCGTCGCGCCGAGACGGTCCTGAGGACCGGCCCTGGTGTGACCGGCCCCTGGTGACCGGCCCTGATTCACGCCCGCCGGCGGGCGGTTTCGTCAGCGGCGCCCGGCCGGCGGCCCGGATCACCGGTCCACGGAGAGCAGCGGCCGCGCGGGCACCCCGGCCAGCACCCGGACGACCCAGCGGCGGTGGGCGAACGCCTTGACCAGTCCGGTCAGCCCGGTCAGCCACGCCAGGAACCCGATACCCATCAGCCAGGCCACCTGGGCGTAGGTGTCCTCGCCCGCCCTGGCCTTCGCCGGGACCGCGACACAGAGGAAGAGGCCCACCGCGCAGAGCGCGAACGACGTCGTCAGCCAGACGAGCGCCACCCGCGGCATGCGCAGGGGCAGGTCCACCGCCGGATCGCGGTCCAGCCCGCCCCACTGCGTCAGGAGCCGGTGGACCCGCAGGTCCCTGGCGGCGCCCACGGCGACGAAGGCCACCGCGGGGATGATCACCGCCGCGCCGACGGCGAGGAAGACGGCACCGAGGAGCGCGGAGAAGGGGTCCGCCCCCTCCTCGAACGAGACGAGCGCGAGGCCCACCAGGGACCAGCCGACCACCGCGGCACCCGCCCACATCCAGAGCAGGCCCAGGCTGCCGGGCCCCATGAACGTCCTGGTCAGCTCGCCGAGGACCAGCGCTCGGTCGCGCAGCAGCGCGTCCCGGTCCGGCCAGGACCGCAGCTCCGTCGGCGGGGGCGGGGGCGGCAGCGGCGCACGGCGTGACATGCGCCAGACACTACCGACTCCCTGCCGGACTGCGGCAGTTGGATCCGGACCCCACGCTCAGGTCAGCGGATACGACGTCCGGCCTGACGCCTCGTCGATCTCGTCGTGTGCCTTGGTGAGCAGCTTCATCGCGAGTTCGTTGAGTGCGCGGGCCCCGGCGATCTCCTCGCCCACTCGCGGCTGTTGCGCGTCGGAGGGGTGGCGGCTGGCATATCCGTGGGCCCGTACCTCGGTCCCGTCGCTGAGTCGCACGAGGGCCGCCGCACGGGTGCGGTGCGCGTCCTCCTCGAACTCCAGCTCGACATGCCATCCGACGGTCGTCTCCATCATCACGGTCACCTCCCGGAGTTTCCCTCACTCCAGGGTGCGCCCGTTCCCCGCGCGACGCACGGCGTGCGGGCCGGGCTCAGGCCTCCTGCAGCGCCTTCACGTCGAGCTTCCGCATCCCCATCATCGCCTTCATCACCCGGTCCGCGCGCTCGCGGTCGGCGCCGCCGATCAGCTCGGGCAGCACGCGGGGGACGATCTGCCAGGACAGCCCGTACCTGTCCTTCAGCCATCCGCACATGCTCTCCTCGCCGCCGTCGGCGGTCAGCGCCGCCCACAGCCTGTCGACCTCCTCCTGGTCCGCGCAGTCCACGCTGAGCGAGACCGCCTCGCTGAAGGTGAAGTGCGGGCCGCCGTTGAGGCCGATGTACTCCTGTCCGGCGAGCACGAAGTCCACGGTCAGGACCGCGCCGGTCTCACCGGGGGCCGAGTCGGAGTTGTGGGTGATCTCGACGATGCGGGAGTCCCCGCCGAAGACCGAGACGTAGAACTCCGCGGCCTCCTGCGCCTTGTCGTCGAACCAGAGACAGGGCCTGATCTTCTGCATGGTCTTCTCCTCGCCTCGGAACATCGTGGTCCGCGTGCAAGGTAGACCGGTCCAGCCCCGTGAACTCATCGGACACGCGGGGCCCCGGCCGTCAACGGCCCGTGGGTCCGAGGGACTCGAAGCGCCACCGGTGCACCGGGCGGGCGGTGAGCCCCGCCTCCGGTTCCGGGAGCTCGGGCAGTTCGGCGTCGTACGCCGCGTCCCACCAGGTCAGGACCAGCACCCGGTCCTGGGGGGCGCGCAGCAGTTCGCCGCGCAGCGGCCGCGGGTCGAGCTCGCCGGCCCGCGCCTCGGCCCATTCCAGCAGCTCCGCGCCGCGGCCCTCCGCCGCGCGGGCCTCCCACATCAGGGCGACGCTCATGAGTAGAGGTTGCCCTTGCTGACCTCGTGCACATGGTCGTGGCCGTGCGTGTGCCCGTGTCCGTGCGCTCCCGGCACATGGGTCTCGGTGACCGGCAGCGAGGAGTCCGCCGAGAGGCCGAGGTCGGAGACCGGCCGGTTGCGGGCGACCATCTCGGCGCCGAGGGCGGCGACCATGGCGCCGTTGTCGGTGCACAGCTTCGGCCTGGGGACGCGCAGCCGGATACCGGCCCGCTCGCACCGCTCCTCGGCGAGGGCGCGCAGCCGCGAGTTGGCCGCCACTCCGCCGCCGATCATCAGGTGGTCGACGCCCTCGTCCTTGCAGGCCCGGACGGCCTTGCGGGTGAGCACGTCCACCACCGCCTCCTGGAAGGAGGCCGCCACGTCCCGTACGGGGACGTCCTCGCCGGCCGCGCGCTTGGCCTCGATCCAGCGGGCCACGGACGTCTTGAGGCCGGAGAAGGAGAAGTCGTAGGCGGGATCGCGTGAGCCGGTCAGTCCGCGCGGGAAGGCGATCGCCTTCGGGTCGCCCTCCCTGGCCAGCCGGTCGATGACGGGACCGCCGGGGAAGCCGAGGTCCAGCACCCGGGCGATCTTGTCGAAGGCCTCGCCCGCCGCGTCGTCGATGGTCGCGCCCAGCGGCCGTACGTCGTTGGTGATGTCCGGCGCCAGCAGCAGCGAGGAGTGCCCGCCGCTCACCAGGAGCGCCATCGTCGGCTCGGGCAGGGGGCCGTGCTCCAGCTGGTCCACACAGATGTGGGAGGCCAGGTGGTTCACCCCGTACAGCGGCTTGTTCAGCGCGTACGCGTACGCCTTGGCCGCCGATACGCCGACGAGCAGCGCTCCCGCGAGCCCGGGTCCGGCGGTGACGGCGATGCCGTCGAGGTCGCGGGCGCTGATCCCGGCGTCCTTCAGGGCGCGCTCGATGGTGGGGACCATCGCCTCCAGGTGCGCGCGGGAGGCGATCTCGGGGACGACGCCGCCGAAGCGTGCGTGGGTGTCCACACTGGAGGCGACGGCGTCGGCGAGCAGCGTGGTGCCGCGCACGATGCCGACGCCGGTCTCGTCGCAGGAGGTCTCGATACCGAGTACGAGCGGTTCGTCAGCCATCAGTCTGTCTCTGTTCCTTGTACGGTCAGGCGCATGACGAGTGCGTCGATGTTCCCGGGCTGGTAGTAGCCCCGGCGGAAGCCGATGGGCTCGAAGCCGAAGCGTTCGTAGAGCTTCTGCGCGCGTGTGTTGTCGACACGGACCTCCAGCAGCACGGCGGCGCACTCGAAGGCGGTGGCGTGCCTGAGGAGGTCGGTCAGGAGTTCGGATCCGAGTCCGCCGCCCCAGTGGGAGCGGCTGACGGCGATCGTCTGGACGTCGGCGAGGTCGCCGGCCGACGCGAGGCCCGCGTAGCCGACGATCCGGCCGTCGGCGGGGTCCTCGGCGACGACGTAGCGGTGGGTGGCGCCGGGCCCGCGGGCGTGGGCCAGTTCGGACCAGAACATGCCGGGCGACCACGCGTCGTCCGGGAAGAGTTCGTGTTCGAGGTCCAGCACCGGCTCGATGTCCCACCAGCGCATCTCGCGGAGCACAGCGGTCGCGGTGGTCACTTGGGGGTGACCACCTTGTAGTTCTTCGGGACCTGGGCGTCGGGCCTGCGCAGGTAGAGGGGCTGCGGCGGCAGCAGTTCGGCCCCGGCGGCGAGGCGCTCGGCGGCCAGGGCGGCGAGCGCGCCCGCCGAGACGTGTTCCGGCCCGCGGGCGTCGGGGAACGCCTCGGGGTACAGCAGGGCGCCGGCGCCGGCGACGGGGAGTCCGGCGAGGCGCTCCGCGATGTCGGCGGGCCTGTCCACGCCGGGTTCGCCGGCCCTGGCGCCGGACGCGTCGTACCGCGCCCAGTAGACCTCCTTGCGGCGCGCGTCCGTCGCGACGGCGAACGGGCCCTCCAGGCCGTCCCGGCCGGCGGCGTACGCGAGGGCGTCCAGCGTGCACAGGCCGTGCACGGGCACCGACAGGGCGGAACCGAAGGTCGCCGCGGTGACCAGGCCGACACGCAGACCGGTGTACGGGCCCGGTCCCACCCCGACGACGACCCCGGTCACCGCGTCGAGCGTCGTCCCGGCCTCCGCCAGGACCCGGTGCACGGCGGGAAGCAGCAGCTCCCCGTGCCGGCGGGCGTCGACCTGCCCGGTCTCGGCGATGACGGAGGTGCCGTCGTGGAGGGCGGCGGTGACGGCGGGGGTTGCGGTATCCATGGCGAGCAGCAGCACACAAACAGCCTACGGCTCCGCCGACTGGGCCATGGCCCGGCCGTACAGCGTCCGGGTCTCGCCTTCCGCTGCTGGTACCGTCGCCGGGTATACGCGTGTACGACGTAAATGCTTGTACGACATGCGACGGGCGCATGTGAAAGGGGACCTCACGGTGGCAAGGGGCAGCTCGGGAATCGTGGCCGGGCTCACCGCCGCGGCGCTGGCCGCGGTCTGTTTCCTCGCCTACCAGGCGTCGGCTAACGCACCGGACTCGGTCGCGGCACCCTCCGCCGGTTCCCCGGGCCCCTCGGCCACCCCGTCCAGGAAGCCCGCTCCCCCGAAGGACCCGCTCGCGGTGCCCGCGGGATCCGACGCGGGCACCCGGGTCGTGTACGCCCTGAAGGACCGCCGCGTCTGGCTCGTGGACGACGCCGGGAAGGCGCTCCGGACGTTCCCGGTCATGCCGAGCTCGGTGAACCCGGAGCCCGGCGTCTACCAGGTCACCTCACGCTCCGGCAGCATCAAGGGCTCCGACGGCGTGCTGATCGAGCACGTGGTGCGCTTCGCGAGTGTGGACGACGTGGTGATCGGCTTCAGTGCCGCGCAGGACAACTCGATGGAGAGCCCCGACCCCACCCTGAGGACCGGCGGGGTGCGGATGAAGCGCCCCGACGGGAACGCGATGTGGACGTTCGCCACGGTGGGCGTGAAGGTCGTCGTCGTCCCTTAGCGCTCGTGGGCGGTTCGCCCCGTGGCCGCGCTCGCGCGAGACAACCCCGTGGGCCGCTCCCGCGCCCGGGGGTCAGGCCGCGTCGCGCCGCTCGGCGGGCCGGTCGCCCTCTGCCGCATCCTCGTCGGCCTCGGCGGGCGGCGTGGACACCGCGGTGGCGGCCGCGCAGGACGCCAGCAGGTCCTTCATCGACACACCTGAAGCCACCGGTGTCTGCGCCTGCGGCGACTGCGGCCGCGCGTCGTGCTCGGGTGCCGGCATGGATGCCTCCTCGGGCCTCGATGAGAGGCGGAGTTAGGTAGACCTAACCCCTCTCTGCTCCCATGTGACCACGGCAGAGCTCTCCCGCGCAACATTTTACCGACGGCCTGTCGGAAAGCATCCCCGTCCGGCGGCCGCGGAACGCCGGGCGCCGCCGCGGACGCCGCTCAGAGCTCCGCGAGCGCGTTCCCCAGCCCCGCCCAGCGCGCGCCGACGCCCACCAGCGTCACCCTGCGGCGTTCGTCGTCGGTGTCGCCGACGGCGCGGTCGATCACCACGTGGAGGCGGTCGTCGGAGAGCTCCTCCACCTTGCCGTCGCCCCACTCCACGACGATCACGGAGTCCGGCAGGGAGACGTCGAGGTCCAGGTCCTCCATCTCGTCGAGCCCGCCGCCCAGGCGGTACGCGTCGACGTGGACCAGGGCGGGGCCCTCGCCCAGCGGCGGGTGGACCCGGGCGATCACGAAGGTCGGCGAGGTCACCGCACCGCGCACCCCGAGGCCCTCACCGAGACCGCGGGTCAGGGTGGTCTTGCCCGCGCCGAGCTCGCCCGTGAGCATGACCAGGTCGCCCGGGGCCAGCACGGCGGCGATCCGGCGGCCCAGCCGCTTCATCTCTTCGGGGGACTCGACGGCGACGTCCAGGGTGACGGTCTCCGGTGCGGCGGAGCCCGCCACCGGAACGTTGTGCGCTGCTTCCATGCCGACCAACGTTAGAGGATCAGCGCGTCCCGGCCGGAACGGCTCCTATCCGCACGAGGAGGTCCGCGAGCCGGTCGGTGACCGTCTCCGGGTGCTCCAGCATCACCAGGTGGCCGGCGTCCGGCACGATGACCAGTTCGGCGTCCGGGAGCTGGTCCGCGATGGCCTCGCTGTGGGAGCTGGGTGTCACGAGGTCCTTGTCGCCGGCCAGGATCAGCACCGGGACGCCGCCGAAGGCGGGCAGCGCCCCGCTCTTGTCGTGCTCGGTGAACGCCGGGTAGAACTCGGCGACCACGTCGATGGGGGTCGACTCGATCAGCCGCTCGGCGAACCGCGCGACCGCCGGGTCCACGTCCCTCGACCCGAACGAGTACCGCTTGATCAGCCCGGCGAACAGGTCGGCGGTCGCCCGCCGTCCGCGCTCCACGAGCTCCGTCTGCGAGCCGAGCGCCTTCAGCACCCCCGGCAGCACCCGCCGCACCGCGTTCACGCCGGCCACCGGGAGTCCGAAGTTCACCTCGCCGAGTTTCCCGCTCGACGTACCGACGAAGGCGACCGCGGCAACCCTGTCACGGATCAGCTCGGGGTGGCGGTCGGCCAGCGCCATGATCGTCATGCCGCCCATGGAGTGGCCCACGAGCACCAGCGGGCCCTCGGGGGCCGCCGCGTCGATGACCGCCCTGAGGTCGCGCCCGAGCTGGTCGATTCCCAGCGGCTCGCCCGCGGCCTGCGCGCGGCCCCGCTCGGAGCGGCCGTGGCTGCGCTGGTCCCAGTGGACGGTACGGACCAGCCCGCGCAGGGCGGCCCGCTGGAAGTGCCAGGAGTCCTGGCCCAGGCAGTACCCGTGGCTGAAGACCACGGTCAGGGGCGCGGGGTCCTTGCTGCCGAAGAGCCGCCGCCGCCGGGAACCGGAACCTGCCCGGTCCGCCGTCCCGGAGCCCTTGCCCGCACGGCCGCCTGTGACCGCCTCCGGCTCGATCTCGTCGACCTCGTAGTACAGCTCGGTGCCGTCGTCCGCGACCGCGCGCCCCGGCGTCCCCCGCAGGGAGCCGTACGGGCCCGAGGCGTCCAGCGCGAGCCGGGCCTTCTTCCGCATGCCGCGGCCGACGGTGAGCCTCTCGACGGCGACCCCGGCGGCCGCTCCCGCCGCGATGACGCCTATCGCCGCCCCGGCCACGCCCGCCCGGCGCCAGCCGGCCGCCGCGACGGCCGCCGTCGCCACCACGTCCTCCGCGCTGGTCTCGCTCACCGTGCCGCGCTCCTTCGTCGTCGTTCTCGTCGTCGTCGGGCCATGATCTCGCGGGTACGGGCTCAGTCCCGGCCGGCGTCCTCGTGGAGGTGGACGCGGGGGACGCGTGCCCCGATGCGGGTGACGATCTCGTAGGCGATCGTGTCCGCCGCCACCGCCCAGTCCTCGGCGCTCGGCTCGCCCCGGTCGCCCGGCCCGAAGAGCACCGCCTCCGCACCGGCCTCCAGGGACTCGCCCCCGAGGTCGACGACGAACTGGTCCATGGCGACCCTGCCCGCGACCGTACGGACCTTGCCGCCCACGAGGACGGGGCCCCGGCCCGAGGCGTGGCGCGGCACCCCGTCGGCGTATCCGACGGGCACCAGCGCGAGCGTCGTCTCGGCGGAGGTCGTGTAGTGGTGGCCGTAGCTGATGCCGTGCCCCGGGGGCACCTGCTTGACCAGGGCGACCGAGGCGGCGAGCGTCATGACGGGACGCAGCCCGAAGTCGGCCGGGGTGCCCAGCTCCGGGGCGGGCGAGATGCCGTACATGGCGATGCCGGTGCGCACGAGGTCGAAGTGCGACTCGGGCACCGTGAGGGTCGCCGGCGAGTTCGCGATGTGCCGCACCTCGGGGCGCACGCCCTCCTTCTCGGCGTACGCCACCATGTCGCGGAAGACGTTCAGCTGGGCTGCGATCGAGGGGTGCCCCGGCTCGTCGGCGCAGGCGAAGTGCGACCAGAGCCCGGTGACGCGCAGGACGCCCGCCTCCTCCGCCGCCCGGGCCGCGCCGACGAGCGCCGGCCAGTCGGCGGGCTGGCACCCGTTGCGCCCGAGCCCGGTGTCGGCCTTGAGCTGGACCCGGGCCGGGATCCCGGCCGCCGTGGCCGCGGCGACGACCTCGTCGAGGGCCCACATCCCGCTCACCGAGACATCGATGTCGGCCTCGACCGCCTCCCGCCAGGGGCCGCCGGGCGTCCACAGCCAGCACATCAGCCGGCCCCCGATGCCCGCCGCCCGCAGCGCGAGCGCCTCCTGCGGCGTGGCGGTGCCCAGCCAGGACGCGCCGGCCTCCTGAGCGGCACGGGCGCAGGGCACCGCGCCGTGCCCGTAGGCGTCGGACTTCACCACGGCCATGAGCTGCGCCCCGGACGCCCGCGCACGCAGGGCGCGCACATTGGCGCGCAACGCGGCGAGGTCGATCTCGGCACGGGCTCTCAGGGTCGCTGTCTCGTTCATCGCGCCCAGTCTCTCAGAGCCGTACGCCCGTGCCCTCGATCCTCGGTGCCCGGTGAGGCGGTCAGCGGTGGTCCAGGGCGTGTTCCAGATGCTCGACCAGGACCGGGACATGGCTGGCCGGGACGTCCTTCACCGCCGTGACGAGGGTGACGGCGCCCCCCTCTCGGAGCAGCGCGAGCAGTGTCTGGACCGCCTCCACGTGGTCGGGATCGCCCAGCTCGGTGCGGTAGCGGTCGACGAAGGCGTCGTACCGGCCGCCGGTGCGGTCCTCGTGGTACCAGGTGCGCAGTTCCTTCGACGGAGTGGCGTCCTTGGCCCAGAGGCCGACGGCGGCGTCCTCCTTGGAGATGCCGCGCGGCCAGAGCCTGTCGACCAGCACCCGGGTGCCGTCGTCCTCCTCCGGAGGGTCGTACACCCTGCGCACCCGGATCCTGCTCCCGCTGCCACCGCTCATGTCGGACCTCCCGTACCGGTCCCCTCCAGCGTGGATCAGGCCCGTACGTCCCGCCACGCCGCGGGCAGCGCGTCTGCCACGTCCGACGCGGCGACCGGCGCCCCCGCGGAGGCCCGGCGCGCGGCGAGCCCGTGCAGGTGGGCGCCCACCGACGCCGCGTCACGCGGGGCGAGTCCGGCGGCCAGCAGAGAGCCGGTCAGCCCCGACAGCACGTCGCCGCTGCCCGCGGTGGCGAGCCACGGCGTGCCGGTCGGATTGACCCGCACGGGCGTGTCCCCGGCCTCCGCGACGAGCGTCGTCGAGCCCTTCAGCAGCACGGTGGCGCGGTAGCGTGCGGCAAGTTCGCGCACGGCGGCGAGCCGCCCGGCCTCGACCTCGTCGCGGGCCACCCCGAGCAGCGCGGCGGCCTCACCGGCGTGCGGGGTGAGGACGGTGGCGGCGGCCCGTCCGCGCACGGCTTCGGCGTCCATCAGCCGCAGCCCGTCGGCGTCCACCAGCACCGGGACGTCCGTCGCCAGCACGTCGGCCACCGCGGCGGCCGCGGCCGCCGAGTCGCCGAGCCCGGGGCCCACCACCCAGGCCTGCACCCGTCCGGCCTCCGAGGGCGGCCCGGGGTGCACCAGGGTCTCCGGGAAGCGGGCGATCACCGCGGCGGCGCCCGGTCCGGCGTAGCGCACGGCTCCGGCTCCGCCGCGCAGCGCCCCCGCGACGGCGAGTACGGCGGCCCCCGGGTACCGCTCCGAGCCGGCGGCCACACCCACCACCCCGCGGCGGTACTTGTCGCTCTCGGCGGCGGGTTCGGGCAGCAGGGCGGCGACGTCGGCGTACTGCAGTGCCTCCAGGTCGGGCCGTTCGGGCAGGGTGGCCGCCAGGCCGATGTCGACGAGTCGGAGCGCCCCGGCGTGCCCGGCCGCCGGATCGATGAGCAGCCCGGGCTTGTACGTGCCGAAGGTGACGGTGGCGTCGGCGCGTACGGCCGGTCCGAGCACCTGCCCGGTGTCCGCCTCGACCCCGCTCGGCAGGTCGACCGCGACGACCGGGGCGTGCCCCCGGGTGACGGCGTCCACCAGTTCCGCTGCTCCGGGTCGCAGACCGCCCCGTCCACCGATGCCGGTGATGCCGTCGACGACGAGGTCGACGGGGCCGAAGGGGCCGAGGTCCGGTCCGTCCAGGACCTGCCCGCCCGCGGCGAGCAGCGCCGCGAGCGCGGGGCCGTGGACCTTGCCGGGGGAGGTCAGGACGGCTCGTACGCCCGCTCCGCGCCGGGCCAGCCGGGCTCCGGCGTAGAGGGTGTCCCCGCCGTTGTCCCCGCTGCCGACGAGGAGCAGCACCCGTGCGCCGTACACCCGCCCGTCGCGCCGGAGCAGGTCACCGCAGGCCACCGCGAGCCCGGCGGCGGCGCGCTGCATGAGCGCCCCTTCCGGGAGCCGTGCCATGAGGGCCTTCTCGGCGGCCCGTACCGTCTCGACGCTGTAGGCGTGTCGCATGCTCTCAACCCTCGGCGATCACCACGGCCGACGCCACCCCCGCGTCATGGCTGAGGGAGACGTGCCAGCTGCGTACGCCGAGCTCCGCGGCCCGGGCGGCGACGGTCCCCCGGACCTCCAGCCGGGGCCTCCCGCTCTCCTCGACGCACACCTCGGCGTCGGTCCAGAGCAGCCCGGCGGGGGCGCCGAGCGCCTTGGCCAGGGCCTCCTTGGCCGCGAACCTGGCCGCGAGCGAGGCGATCCCCCTCCGCTCCCCGCCCGGCAGCGTCAGCTCCCGGTCGAGGAAGAGCCGTTCGGCCAGCTGGGGTGTGCGCCCCAGCGCGGCGCCGAAGCGTTCGATCTCCGCCACATCGATCCCGACCCCAATGATCACGCGCTCACTCACTCACTCGACTGTCACGGACTTCGCCAGGTTGCGCGGCTGGTCCACCTCGTTGCCCCGGGCCGTCGCCAGCTCGCAGGCGAACACCTGCAACGGCACCGTGGCGACCAGCGGCTGAAGCAGCGTAGGCGTAGCGGGGATCCGGATGAGGTGGTCGGCGTACGGCACGACCTCCTCGTCGCCCTCCTCCGCGATGACGACGGTACGCGCGCCACGGGCCCGGATCTCCTGGATGTTCGACACGATCTTGTCGTGCAGGACCGAACGCCCGCGCGGGGACGGCACGATCACCACCACCGGGAGCCCTTCGTCGATCAGGGCGATCGGCCCGTGCTTGAGCTCTCCCGCGGCGAAGCCCTCGGCGTGCATGTAGGCGAGCTCCTTGAGCTTCAGCGCTCCCTCCATGGCCACCGGGTAGCCGACGTGCCGTCCGACGAAGAGGACCGTGTCGTGTCCGGAGAGCGAGCGGGCCAGCTCGCGTACCGGCTCCATCGTGCCGAGGACGCGTTCCACGGCCCCGGACATCTCGGTGAGCTGGCGCACGACGGTACGGATCTCGTCCCCCCACTTGGTGCCGCGTACCTGCCCCAGGTACAGGGCGACGAGGTAGCAGGCGACGAGCTGCGTCAGGAACGCCTTGGTGGAGGCGACGGCGACCTCGGGGCCGGCGTGCGTGTAGAGCACGGCGTCGGACTCCCGCGGGATGGTCGAGCCGTTGGTGTTGCAGATGGCGAGGACCTTCGCCCCCTGCTCACGGGCGTGCCGCACCGCCATCAGGGTGTCCATCGTCTCGCCGGACTGCGAGATCGCGACGACCAGGGTGCGCTGGTCGAGGATCGGGTCGCGGTAGCGGAACTCGCTGGCCAGCTCGGTCTCGCAGGGCAGCCGGGTCCAGTGCTCGATGGCGTACTTGGCGATCATCCCGGCGTGGAAGGCGGTCCCGCAGGCGACGATCACGACCTTGTCGACCTCCCGGAGCACCCCCGGCGCGATGCGCACCTCGTCCAGGTGGAGGGTGCCGGAGCCGTCGACCCGGCCGAGGAGGGTGTCGGCCACGGCCTTGGGCTGGTCGGCGATCTCCTTGAGCATGAAGGAGGCGTAGCCGCCCTTCTCGGCGGCCGAGGCGTCCCAGTCGACGTGGTAGTCGCGTGTGGGGGCGGGGAAGCCGTCGAACCCGGTGACGGTGGCCCCGTCACGGCGCAGCTCGACGACCTGGTCCTGGCCGAGTTCGATGGCATCGCGGGTGTGCGCGATGAAGGCGGCGACGTCGGAGGCGAGGAACATCTCGCCGTCCCCCACACCGACGACGAGCGGTGAGTTCCGCCGGGCCCCGACCACCACGTCCGGCTCGTCCGCGTGCACGGCCACCAGGGTGAACGCGCCTTCCAGCTGCCGGCACACCTGCCGCATGGCCTCGGCGAGATCCCCACCGGACGAGTAGGCCTCGGCGAGCAGGTGGGCGACGACCTCGGTGTCGGTCTCGGAGGCCAGGTCGTGCCCGCGTCCGGCCAGCTCCTCGCGCAGCGCGGCGAAGTTCTCGATGATCCCGTTGTGCACGACGGCGACCCGGCCCGCGTTGTCGAGGTGCGGGTGGGCGTTGGCGTCGGTGGGCCCCCCGTGCGTGGCCCAACGGGTGTGCCCGACACCGGTGTTCCCGGAGGGCAGCGGCCGGTCCTTGAGTTCCTTCTCCAGGTTGACGAGCTTCCCCGCCTTCTTCGCGGCGGCCAGCCCCCCGTCCGCGAGGACGGCGACCCCCGCGGAGTCGTACCCCCGGTACTCCAGCCGCTTCAGCCCCGCGACGACGACATCCTGCGCCGACTGCGCTCCGACGTAACCCACGATTCCGCACATATCGGCACCATAAGGCCGGGAAGGGGCGGGGGACAGCAGGGGTGCGCCGCGCGGTGTCCCCGGTGGGCCCGGGCGGACCCGTCGGCCGGGGCTACGCTGCGCGCCATGACAGCACCGGACTGCCACACGTGCGCCATGGAAGCGGAGTTCGACGCGCTGCCGCCGCGCGAGCGCGTCGCGTACGACCGGTACTGGCGGGTGGCCCACGCGACCGGGACCTCACTGCCCGGGTGGCTGGTGCTGCTGCCGCGGCGGCACATCACCGCGGTGCACGAGCTCACCGACGCGGAGGCGGCCGGGCTGGGGGCGTGGCAGGTCCGGCTCAGCAGGGCGCTGCGCGCGGTGACGGGCTGCGAGAAGACGTACGTCGTCCAGTTCGCCGAGGCCGAGGGCTTCGCTCATGTGCACTTCCACGTCGTGCCACGCGCCGCGGACCTGCCGGCGGAGTACCGGGGGCCCGGCGTCTTCGGCCTGCTGCGGCGCCCGGCGGAGCAGCAGGTGACCGAGGGGCGGGCGGACGACATCGCGCGGGCGCTCGGAGCGGAACTCGGCGGCGGGTAGTCCGGGCAGCACCTCCCCGGCCGGATGACCCGCACCCACGTGACCCACCCCACCCCCCACTCCGCCGGAAGTCCCGCGACAATGAACACGTGATCACCTCACCCGCACGGAGCACCCGCCGCACCGAGCACGCGCCGACGCCCTACGTCGACCTGACCCGGGCCGAGTGGAGCGCCCTGCGTGACAAGACGCCGCTCCCACTGAGCGCCGAGGAGGTCGAGAGACTGAGAGGGCTCGGTGACGTCATCGACCTCGACGAGGTCCGGGACGTCTATCTGCCGCTCTCGCGGCTGCTGAACCTCTACGTCCAGGCCACATCGGGCCTGCGGGGCGCGCTGAACACCTTCCTGGGCGACGCCGGCAACGGTCACGGTGAGCAGCGGGGCACCCCCTTCGTCATAGGAGTCGCGGGAAGCGTCGCCGTCGGGAAGTCCACCACCGCCCGCATCCTGCAGGCACTGCTCGCGCGCTGGCCGGAGCACCCCCGCGTCGAGCTGGTGACGACGGACGGCTTCCTCCTCCCGATGAAGGAGCTGGAGTCGCGCGGGCTGATGTCGCGCAAGGGCTTCCCCGAGTCGTACGACAGGCGGGCGCTGACCCGCTTCGTCGCCGACATCAAGGCCGGCAAGGACGAGGTCACCGCCCCGGTCTACTCCCACCTGATCTACGACATCGTGCCGGGTGAGCGGCTGACCGTGCGGCGTCCCGACATCCTCATCGTCGAGGGCCTCAACGTGCTCCAGCCCGCGCTGCCCGGCAAGGACGGCCGCACCAGGGTGGGCCTCGCCGACTACTTCGACTTCAGCGTGTACGTGGACGCGAAGGAGAAGGACATCGAGCAGTGGTACCTCCACCGCTTCCGGAGGCTGCGCGAGACGGCGTTCCAGAACCCGTTCTCGTACTTCCGCAAGTACACCCAGGTCTCCGAGGGGGAGGCGCTGGACTACGCGCGCACCATGTGGCGGACCATCAACAGGCCCAATCTGCTGGAGAATGTCGCACCGACGCGCAGCCGTGCGACGCTCGTGCTGCGCAAGGGGCCGGACCACAAGGTCCAGCGCCTCTCCCTGCGCAAGCTCTGATCCGCTGTCCCACGCTGCTCCGCTGATCCAGGAAAGGGTGCACCGTGCTGCATCTGCGCCTCATCGTGCCCGCAGAACGCACCGACGAGGTGCTGGAGTTGATCGAGGCGACGGTGGGAACGGCCCATGTCGCGGTGCTCTCGGGGGCGGCACGCAATCCCGCCGGGGACGTCGTCCTGTGCGACGTGGCACGTGAGGCGGGCGACGAACTCATCGGCGGCCTGCGGAAACTGGGCATCGACGACTGCGGTTCGATCACGGTCGAGAACATGGACCTCACCCTATCCAGGCGTGCCGACGAGGCGGAGCGGGAGGCGCCGGGTGAGGGCATGGACGCCGTGCTCTGGGAGGAACTGAGCGAGGTCACCCACGAGGAGTCGACGTTCAGCGCCACCTACGTGACGTTCCTCGCCGTCGCCACGATGCTCGCCGCCTGCGGCGTGATGCTGGACAACGCGGTCCTGATCGTGGGGGCGATGGCGGTGGGTCCGGAGTTCGGTCCGCTCGCCGGCATCTCGACGGCGCTGGTGCAGCGCGCGCCCCGGCTGGTGGCCAGGTCGCTGTGGGCGCTGATCGCCGGGTTCCTCGCGGCGATGGTGCTCACCGCCGGGTTCGCCTGGCTGATGGACGCGCTGGACCTGTTCAACGAGGACATGATCACCGCTCCGCGGCCGCAGACCGGTTTCATCTGGCACCCGGACTGGATGTCGTTCGTGGTGGCCCTGCTGGCCGGTATCGCGGGGACACTGTCGCTGACCTCGGCGAAATCGGGGGCGCTGATCGGCGTCGCCATCTCCGTGACCACGGTGCCCGCCGCGGCCAACGCGGCCGTCGCCTTCAGCTACCAGGACCTGGACCAGGCCTGGGGGTCGTCCGTGCAGCTGCTGGCCAACCTGGGCGGCATCGTCCTGGCGGGCACCGTGACGCTGCTGATCCAGAAGGCACTGTGGAACCTCACGCGCGCCTCCGCCCCCGTCCGCCGGGTGAAGGCGGGCGCTTCCGGCTGACGCCGCCCCGGCCCGCCGCGCGGGTCCGGCAGCGTGCGGCAGGGCATCGCTGCCGGACCCGGCACTGGTGGCTGCCGCTCGGCCGGTGGCACGATCCGGCGCATGACCGAAGCCCACCAGGTGATTTGCCGAACCGGACGCACTCGCGCCCTGCACTCGCTGGCTCTGCTCGGGGCAGGCGGGGCGGTACCGGCTGTCGGGCGGGTGGCGGAACCGGCAGCGCACGGGCACGGGCCGAGGACGAGGAGGAGTTCGTGACCGCCCGCTTCCTCGACGACACGGACTACAACCCGCATGGCTTCGGCACCCACATCGTCCTCGGTGGCGGCCCGCCCGCCGTGGTCCCCCACAGCGGTCCGGGCCGCTTCGCGGCGCACCGGATACCGGTGGAGCGGCTCACCCTCACCGCCGTACGGCGTCCCCGGGGCGGTGACGGCGACACCGTTCCCGTGGGGTGGCACATCGCCGAACTCGACGACGCGGGTGTGCCGGTGCGCCTGGCCGCCGCTCCGGCCGTACTGGCCCGCCTCACCGCCGAACTGGGTCTCGCACCCCGGGCCGAGGAAGCACCGCGGGCCCGGCCATGAGGCCGGGCCCGCGGCACAGCCGATGCCGGGTCAGCCCAGCGCGGACTTGACGACGTCGGCCAGCTGTCCGGCCACGGCGCGTGCCTGCTCCAGATCGGCCGCCTCGACCATGACCCGCACCAGCGGCTCGGTGCCGGACTTCCGCAGGAGCACGCGTCCGGTGTCGCCCAGCTCGCGCTCCGCGACGGCCACCGCGGTGGCCAGCTCGGGCGAGGTCTCCACGCGGGACTTGTCGACGTCCGGCACGTTGATGAGGACCTGCGGGAGGCGCTGCATCACACCGGCGAGTTCGGCGAGCGAACGGCCGGTCGCGGCGACCCGGGCGGCCAGCATCAGCCCGGTGAGCGTGCCGTCCCCCGTGGTGGCGTGGTCCAGGACGATGACGTGGCCGGACTGCTCGCCGCCCAGCGCGAAGCCCTCGGCCTTCATCGACTCCAGGACGTAGCGGTCGCCGACGGCGGTCTGGACGAGCTGGATGCCCTCCCGCTCCATCGCCTGCTTGAAGCCGAGGTTCGACATGACGGTGCCGACGACTGTGTCCTTGCGCAGCTGCCCGGCCTCACGCATGGCGAGGGCGAGCACGGCCAGGATCTGGTCCCCGTCGACCTCCTCGCCGGACGCGTCCACGGCCAGGCAGCGGTCCGCGTCGCCGTCGTGGGCGATGCCGAGGTCGGCGCCGTGCTCGACGACGGCCGCCTTGAGCAGCGCGAGATGGGTGGAGCCGCATCCGTCGTTGATGTTCAGGCCGTCCGGCTCCGCGCCGATGGTGACGACCTCGGCACCGGCCCGGGCGAACGCCTCGGGAGAGACACGGGCGGCGGCGCCGTGCGCCTCGTCGAGGACGATCTTCAGGCCGTCGAGCCGGTTCGGGAGGACACCGATGAGGTGGGCGACGTACCGGTCGAAGCCCTCCGCGTAGTCGGTGACGCGGCCCACGCCGGCGCCGGTCGGCCGGGACCAGGGCTCACCCGTGCGGTGCTGCTCGTAGACGGTCTCGATGCGGTCCTCGAGCTCGTCGGCGAGCTTGTGCCCGCCGCGGGCGAAGAACTTGATGCCGTTGTCCGGCATCGCGTTGTGACTGGCGGAGAGCATGACACCGATGTCGGCGCCGAGCGCTCCGGTCAGATACGCCACCGCGGGCGTCGGCAGCACGCCGACGCGCAGCACGTCCACCCCTGAGCTGGCCAGGCCGGCCACCACCGCGGCCTCCAGGAACTCTCCGGACGCGCGTGGGTCACGGCCCACCACGGCGGTCGGCCGGTGCCCCTCGAAGGTGCCCGCCTCGGCCAGTACGTGCGCCGCCGCGACCGAGAGACCGAGCGCGAGCTCGGCCGTCAGATCCGCGTTGGCGACACCGCGTACGCCGTCCGTGCCGAAGAGTCGTCCCACTGGTGTCCTCCGAAGATGCTCCGAAACCGCAAAACCAAAGTAAACAAAATAGGGCAAAGCGCGGCGAGGCGCGGCAAAAGTGGACGCACCTGAGGCCGTCAGTCCTATGAACGTGTAAACGTCTTAAGCCGTTATACGCCCGCAAGGACTGATAAACGAACGCCCCGGCAGCACAATGCGTGCCGCCGGGGCGAACGTGTAAAGCAGACGAGCAGGCGGTTTAGCGCTTGCTGTACTGCGGGGCCTTGCGGGCCTTCTTGAGACCGGCCTTCTTGCGCTCGACCGCACGGTCGTCGCGGGAGAGGAAGCCGGCCTTCTTCAGCGTGGCGCGGTTGTTGTCCACGTCGGCCTCGTTCAGCGCGCGGGCCACACCGAGGCGCAGGGCGCCGGCCTGACCCGAGACGCCGCCACCCGAGATGCGGGCGATGACGTCGTAGCGGCCGTCGAGCTCGAGCACCTTGAAGGGCTCGTTGACTTCCTGCTGGTGCACCTTGTTGGGGAAGTAGTCCTCAAGGGTGCGACCGTTGATCTTCCACTTGCCGGTGCCCGGGACGATCCGGACGCGGGCGATGGCGTTCTTGCGACGGCCAAGGCCGGCCGCGGGCTGCGGGTCGCCGAAGCGGCCCGCGAGCGACTCGGAGGTGTACTCACCCTCGACGGGGACCTCCGACTCGAAGGTGGTCACCTCGGCGTAGGTCTCTTCGCCGTCGGTGCCCTCGACGGGCGTCTCTGCAGTGGTCTCGGCCACGATTCTCCTCAGATCTTTCTTTACGTCTTAGGGGGGAGGCCGGAACTACTGCGCGACCTGGGTGATCTCGAACGGGACAGGCTGCTGCGCAGCGTGCGGGTGCTGGTCGCCCGCGTAGACCTTCAGCTTCGAGAGCATCTGACGACCCAGGGTGTTCTTGGGGATCATGCCCTTGATGGCCTTCTCGACAGCCTTCTCGGGGTTCTTCGCGAGAAGCTCGTCGTAACGCACCGAACGGAGACCGCCCGGGAAGCCCGAGTGGCGGTACGCCATCTTCTGGGTCTTCTTGTTACCGGAGAGGTGAACCTTCTCGGCGTTGATGATGATGACGAAGTCGCCCATGTCCATGTGGGGGGCGTAGGTCGCCTTGTGCTTGCCGCGGAGGAGGTTGGCAGCCGTGGTGGCCAGACGGCCGAGAACGATGTCCTCGGCGTCGATGATGTGCCACTGGCGAGTGACATCGCCGGGCTTGGGGCTGTACGTACGCACTTCGTAGCCTTCGCTTCTTCAGTGGATGAGGTCCAGACACATGGCACCCCTGAAGCGATCATGCAGCTGGGGCTCACACTGCCGGGGACGATGCCCGTATGCGAGCCACTGGTAACTGCTCCAGAGAACCTACGTACGGGCTCATCGCGTGAGAACGACCGAGCCGGTACGTATAACAACCCCCGACAGTACCCGCCCCTGTGGGGACGGGTCAAAACGCGCCGTCCCTACCGTTCCCGCTGGACCCTGCGCTCGTCCCAGACCGGCTCCTTGGTCTCCCGCACCACCCCGTCCGACCCGAAGACCAGGTACCGGTCGAAGGACTTCGCGAACCAGCGGTCGTGCGTGACCGCCATGACCGTGCCGTCGTACGCCTCCAGCCCGTCCTGCAGGGCCTCGGCCGACTCCAGGTCGAGGTTGTCCGTCGGCTCGTCCAGCAGCAGCGCTGTGGTGCCGGCCAGCTCCAGGAGCAGGATCTGGAAGCGCGCCTGCTGCCCTCCGGACAGCCGCTCGAAGGCCTGGTCGCCCTGGCGCTCCAGCTCGTAGCGGCGCAGCACACCCATGGCCCCGCCCCGGTCCTTGGCGTGCTCCGTCCACAGGATCTCGACCAGGGTCTTGCCGAGCAGCTCCGGGTGGGCGTGGGTCTGCGCGAAGTGGCCGGGCACGACCCGGGCCCCGAGCTTCCACTCCCCGGTGTGCGCCACCGGTTCCCCGGCCAGCAGCCGCAGGAAGTGCGACTTCCCCGAGCCGTTGGAGCCGAGCACCGCGACCCGCTCCCCGTAGTAGATCTCCAGGTCGAACGGCTTCATCAGACCGGTCAGCTCCAGGCCGGTGCAGGTCACCGCCCGCACCCCGGTCCGCCCGCCGCGCAGCCGCATCCTGATGTCCTGCTCACGGGGCGGCTCCGGCGGGGGCCCCGCCTCCTCGAACTTCTTGAAGCGGGTCTGCATCGCGTGGTAGCGGTTCGCCATGTCGGGGCTGTTCGCCGCCTGCTGCCGCATCCGCAGGACGAGCGCCTTCAGCCGGGCGTGCTCCTCCTCCCAGCGGCGCAGCAGTTCCTCGAAGCGGGCGAAGCGCTCCTTGCGGGCCTCGTGGTACGTGCCGAAGCCGCCGCCGTGCACCCAGACGTCCGAGCCGGCCGGGCTCGGCTCCACACTGACGATCTTCTCGGCGGCCCGCGAGAGCAGCTCCCGGTCGTGGGAGACGAAGAGCACCGTCTTGCGGGTCTCCCTGAGTCTCTCCTCCAGCCACCGCTTGCCGGGGACGTCCAGATAGTTGTCCGGCTCGTCCAGGAGCAGCACCTCGTCGGGTCCCCTGAGCAGCGCCTCCAGCACCAGCCGCTTCTGCTCACCGCCGCTGAGGGTGCGCACCTCGCGCCACTGCGCCTTCTCGTACGGGACGCCGAGCGCGGCCATGGTGCAGATGTCCCACAGCGTCTCGGCCTCGTAGCCCCGCGCCTCCGCCCAGTCGCTGAGCGCCTGCGCGTACGCCATCTGCGCGGCCTCGTCGTCCACGGTGAGGATGCGCTCCTCGGCCGCGTCGACGGCCTTCGCCGCCTCCCTGATGCGGGGCTGCGCCACGGAGACCAGCAGGTCACGGACGGTGCGCTCGTCCCGGACGGAACCCACGAACTGCGACATCACCCCGAGTCCGCCGCTCACCGAGACCGAGCCGCCGTGCGGCTGGAGCTCCCCGGAGAGCAGCTTCAGGAGCGTCGTCTTTCCCGCCCCGTTCGCGCCCACCAGGGCGACGACGGCGCCGTCGGCCACCCGGAACGAGGCATCGCCGAGCAGCACCCGCCCGTCCGGTAGGTAGTACTCCAGGTGGCCCGCTTCGAGATGTCCCATGCGAGTCATTGTCACGGCACGAGAACCGTCGGCCCAACCGCTTTACGGTCGGCCCAGGGCCTGTCCGGCGGATCAGTTCGCAGCGTGGTGGCCCGCGCGCTGCCCACGCGCTTCCCGAGCGCGCGACAGGATCCGCCGGACAGGCTCTAGGATGCGCCGCATGAGCTTTGGGCAAGGGGGGCCCTCCTGGGGGCCGGGAGACAGCGGGACTCCGGACTGGGCGGCGCTCGCCGAGGCGTCCGCCGCGCGGAGCAGGCGCAGGAAGTGGCTGATGATCGGGGGCGGGGCACTGGCCACCGCCGCCGTCGCCGCCGTCGTGGCCACGGCCGTCATCACCAGCGGAAGCGGCGGCGCCTCCGGCTCGGGCAAGAACGCGAGCGAGCTGCCCACCCCCGCCGATCTGCCCGCCGAGACCTCGGCGCCCGGCCCGTCCTTCTCCTCGGTGGCGCCACCGCCCCCGCCGGACCCGAAGGACTACATAGCCGACGAGAGGAAGGACACGGCACCGGTCACGGTCGACGCGTTCTTCCCCGGCAGGAAGCTCACCATGGGCGACCGCGTCTACGCCAAGGGCGCCACCGCCCGCACCACGAACTGCGCCACGGCGACACAGGGCGCCCTCGGCGGGATCCTCGACGGCAACGGCTGCGACCAGGTGATCCGCGCCACGTACAGCAAGGGCGGCATCGCCCTCACCGTCGGCCTCGCCGTCTTCGGCACCGAGTCGGAGGCCAGGAAGGCCGCCCAGCAGGCCTCCGGCGGTCTCGCCTCCCTCAGCGGATCCGGCGTCCCCACCTTCTGCCGGGCCGGCGCGGTCTGCCGCCGCACCGCCAATTCCTACGGCCGTTACGCCTACTTCACCGTGAGCGGCTACACCGGCGGGAAGAACGTCACCACGAGCTCCAAGGACGTGTACGCGGTCGGCGACGACCTGACCGAGTTCACCTTCCGCCAGATCCGCCACCGCGGCGAGGTACAGGCGTCCGCCGCCGCGGGGCTCCCCACCTCCTGAGACCCGCTCCCCCACGCACCAGCCCCGTCCCTCCCCTCGACCGAGGAACCGCCGCCGTGCGTCTGACCGCCCTCTTCACCATCCCGCGCGTCCTGCGCCACAGCGATGCCATAGGCGCGGACCTGCCCCCGGACGACGCCGTGGTCCTCGACGCACCGGACCCCTCGCTGCGCCTCGCCCTGGCCGCCGCCACGGCCGGGGACCACGCCCCGGCCGCCGAGCTGCTCGCCGCCACCCGCGCGCACGCCCAGTGGGAACGCCGTGACGCCTGCGTCTCCCGCCTCGCCCGGGCATCCCTGCACCACCCCGGCTGGCTGGAGGCATGGCTGGAGGAGGACCCGGAGGACCCGGACGCCGTGCTGGTCAAGGCCGACCAGTACATCCACCAGGCGTGGCAGATCCGCACGGCGGCCCGGGCCCGGCATGTGGAAGCCGACCAGTTCCGGGCCTTCCACGCGGTGCTGCGCGACGCCGTGCCGGTGATCTCGGCCGCTGCCGAGCTCAACCCCGACGACCCCGTCCCGTGGCGCATCGCGCTGACACAGGCCCGGGGCATCCAGGCCCCCCGCGAGGTCTTCGACACCTATCTCGCCGAGGCGGACGCCCGCGATCCGCACCACGAGGGCTGCCACGTCCAGGCCCTCCAGTACCTCTGCGCCAAGTGGTACGGATCCCACGAGGAGATGTTCGACTTCGCCGAGCGGGCGGCGGAGCACGCCCCGCCCGGGTCACGGCTCCACGCCCTGCCCCTCCAGGCCGTCGTCGAATACCTCATCGCCGACGAGGAGACGCCGGACCACGACCCGTACGGACCGCGCGCGGACGCCGCCGTGGCCCGCGCCCAGGCCCTCTCGGACAGCTACGCGCCGGGAGACCGGGAGGCAGCCGGCTTCCGCAACCACCTGGCCCTGGTCCTGTGGTCCCTGAACCGCTACGAGGAGGCGCTGGACGCCTTCCGTGCCGCCGGGGTGCACGCCACCACCTTCCCCTGGACCTACTTCGGGGACGCCCGCGAGGAGTTCCTGGAGGCACGCTCGGACACCCGGATCGAGCTGGCGATGCGGATCCCCTTCTTCCGCCCGTCGCCGAGGACCCCGGACACCGGGTCGCCGGACTGGGAACGGGAACTGTCCCCGCGTTCGCTCGCCATCGCCTCCACCGGGCCGACCGAGGTGGCCCAGGCCGCCCTGATCTGCGGGTACAGCCTCCGTACGGCCCCGGCAGGCCGGCACCACACCTACGTCGAGATCGTCCCGGACCCGGTACGCGGCAAGCGCGCGGCCCTGCTCCCCGAGGACCCGCTCACCTCGGCGGCGGACAACTTCACCACCGCCGAGGACTGGCCCGCGCTTGTCCTGCACCGCACCCCCGAGCGCAGCAGCTTCACGCTGCTGCACCGCGGCCGGAAGGTCGCGGACCACGCCTGGGAGACCGCCGCCCCCGCCACCGACCACGCCGAGGCCGTGGAGGCCGCGACCGCCCTCGCCCGTGTCTACGGGCTGCCCGATCCCCGTCCGCTGGCACACATCCTGCGGGCCACCGGCGACCCCGCCCGCCACCAGGGCGAACTCGTCGCCGCCCTCGGCCTTCCCCCGCTGCCCGAAGGTTACGGCGGGCAGCGGGAGATCCTCACGGACCTCCCCGGCGCCCGGGTACTGGCCCGGCGGGGCTTCCTCGCGGGGATGCGGGACACCATGACCGCCAAGGACGGCGTCCACCCCGACCGGCCCGCCGAGGACGCCCCCCGGCCGGTCCGCTGGTGGGTCACACGCACCCTGGCGCTGCTGCTCTTCACAGCGGCCGCGGTCTACGCCTGGTGGACCCCCGACATCGGCTGGTTCCGCTCCACCGTGTCCAGCGCGGTCGCCGTGTACCTCGCCGCCAAGCTCCTGCGCGCCCGGCGCCGCAGGGCGCTCAGCAGCAGCCCGCCCCCGGCAGCGTCCTGATGTTACGGGCCTCCGCGGCACGGGCCGCGAGCAGTTCGTCAGCCGGATAGGCCACTTCCTCCAGCGTCAGCCCGTGCGGCCGCACCACGTGCACCGCGGGATCGCGCACCTTCGCGGCCAGGACCTCGGCCGGCCACCCGGCGGGCCTCCGCCCGTCCCCGACGAACAGTGCGGCGCCGATCAGCGCCCGCACCATGTTGTGGCAGAAGGCGTCCGCCTGCACGGTGGCGGTGAGCACACCGGACTCCGGGTCCCGCACCCAGTGCAGCTTCTGCAGCGTACGGATGGTCGTCGCGCCCTCGCGCTTCTTGCAGTACGCCGCGAAGTCGTGCTCCCCCACCATCAGCGCGGCGGCCTCGTTCATCGCGTCCAGGTCGAGCGGCCGATCGTGCCAGAGCACATGTCCCCTGGTCAGCGGGTCGACCCCGCCCGGCCGATCCCCCACCCGGTACGCGTACCGCCGCCACAGCGCGGAGAACCGCGCGTTGAACCCGGCCGGGGCCTCGGCGGCCCGCCAGACACGGACGTCCAGCGGCAGCCGTCCCGCCATCCGCCGCAGCAGCTTCTCCTCGTGCTCGGCCCACACCTCGGCCGGCAGGTCGACGTGCGCCACCTGCCCCCGCGCGTGCACCCCGGCGTCGGTGCGGCCCGCGACCGTCAGGTCGTACGTCACCGCCGAGCGCGTCACGGTACGCAGCGCGTCCTCGATCTCACCCTGCACCGTGCGCCTGCTGGTCTGCTTCGCCCAGCCGGAGAAGTCCTTGCCGTCGTAGGACAGGTCCAGCCGTACCCGTACAAAGCCGGGCTCTGCCTCGTCACTCACCCGAAGATCCTCTCAGAACAGAACGGGCCCGCACCGCCCCGAAGGGAGGTGCGGGCCCGTACCTGGGTCTCAGAACGCTCAGGCGTCCTTGGACTCCTCAGCGGCGTCGGCCGGCTTGGCGTCCTCGACGGTCTCGGCCGGAGCCTCGTCCTTCTTGAGGGCGTCTTCCTTGACGGCGCGCTTCGTGGCGGCCTCGGCCTCACCGGTGGCCTGCTGGGCCACGGTCAGCGCCTCGACCAGCTCGATGACGGCCATCGGGGCGTTGTCGCCACGACGGTTGCCGATCTTGGTGATGCGGGTGTAACCACCGGGGCGGTTCTCGTACCGCGGGGCGATCTCGGTGAAGAGCGTGTGCACGATGCTCTTGTCCGTGATCGACTGCAGCACCAGGCGACGGTTGTGGATGTCGCCCTTCTTCGCCTTGGTGATGAAGCGCTCGGCGACCGGACGCAGGCGACGGGCCTTGGCCTCGGTCGTGGTGATGCGGCCGTGCTCGAACAGCGACTTCGCGAGGTTGATGAGAAGAAGCTTCTCGTGCGCAGCGCTGCCGCCCAGACGGGCGCCCTTCGCGGGCTTCGGCATGGTGTTTCTCCTTGTGTGCTGCACCGGCCGTATCAGGTACCGGTGTCAGTTCCCGTGAGGCGGCCGCCCCACGGAAGTCTTCGTGCGTCAGCCGGACAGCGGCCGAAAACAGCCCGTCCGGCGCTTGAGGACAAAGCCTCAGCCCCGGCACGGGGGCACCCTCACATCCGGGCACCCCCAGCCGGGAGGCGGCTCAGTACTGCTCGGTCTCCACGAAACCGGCGTCCGCGTCGTCGTCGGCGCCGAAGGCGTCGGCGGCGGCGGTCGGGTCGAAGCCGGGAGGCGAGTCCTTCAGCGCGAGGCCCATACCGGCCAGCTTCGCCTTGACCTCGTCGATCGACTTGGCACCGAAGTTGCGGATGTCGAGCAGGTCCGCCTCGGAGCGGGCCACGAGCTCGCCCACCGAGTGGATGCCCTCGCGCTTGAGGCAGTTGTACGAACGGACCGTGAGCTCGAGCTCCTCGATCGGCAGCGCCAGATCGGCGGCGAGCGCGGCGTCCGTCGGGGACGGGCCCATGTCGATGCCCTCGGCGTCGATGTTGAGCTCGCGCGCCAGACCGAACAGCTCGACCAGGGTCTTACCGGCCGACGCCATGGCGTCACGGGGACGCATGGCCTGCTTGGTCTCGACGTCGACGATCAGCTTGTCGAAGTCGGTGCGCTGCTCGACACGGGTCGCCTCGACCTTGTACGTGACCTTGAGCACCGGCGAGTAGATGGAGTCGACCGGGATACGGCCGATCTCCTGGCCCACCTGCTTGTTCTGGACGGCGGAGACGTAGCCGCGGCCGCGCTCGACGGTCAGCTCCATCTCCAGCTTGCCCTTGCCGTTGAGCGTGGCGAGGACGAGGTCCGGGTTGTGCACCTCGACACCGGCCGGCGGCGCGATGTCGGCGGCGGTGACCAGGCCGGGGCCCTGCTTGCGCAGGTACATCACGACGGGCTCGTCGTGCTCCGAGGAGACGACCAGCTGCTTGATGTTGAGGATGAGGTCGGTCACGTCCTCCTTGACGCCCGGCACGGTGGTGAACTCGTGCAGGACACCGTCGATCCGGATGCTGGTGACAGCGGCACCGGGGATCGAGGAGAGGAGCGTGCGACGCAGGGAGTTGCCGAGGGTGTAACCGAAGCCCGGCTCCAGCGGCTCGATCACGAACCGGGAGCGGAATTCGTCGACGACCTCTTCGGTCAGCGACGGACGCTGAGCGATAAGCATGGGGAGAGTCCTTCAGTCGTGGGCACCCACTATTTGATGCCCGACAGATGCAACAAGGGTACGGGCGGTACGCCCCGTATGAGGCGTACCGCCCGGACCCGAACGCTACTGACGCACGGCCGTCACCGGCCGTGACGGATCAGACGCGGCGACGCTTCGGCGGACGGCAGCCGTTGTGCGGCGTCGGGGTGACGTCCTGGATCGAACCGACCTCGAGGCCCGTGGCCTGGAGGGAGCGGATCGCGGTCTCACGGCCGGAGCCGGGACCCTTGACGAAGACGTCGACCTTGCGCATGCCGTGCTCCTGCGCGCGGCGGGCGGCCGACTCGGCGGCCATCTGCGCGGCGAAGGGGGTGGACTTGCGCGAGCCCTTGAAGCCGACGTGGCCGGCGGAGGCCCAGGAGATCACGTTGCCCGAGGGGTCCGTGATCGAGACGATCGTGTTGTTGAACGTGCTCTTGATGTGCGCGTGGCCGTGAGCGACGTTCTTCTTTTCCTTGCGACGCACCTTCTTGGCTGCGCCCTGACGACCCTTGGGGGGCATGTCTTGACTCCAGATGGAGAGGGGAGGTGATCGGTCCTACAGCGAAGACCGCTGGTTTCCGCGAACGTCCGGTGGCCCGGACACCCGCAGTGCGTCCGCTGAGGACTACTTCTTGCCCGGCTTCTTCTTACCGGCGATGGCGCGACGCGGGCCCTTGCGGGTACGCGCGTTCGTGCTGGTGCGCTGACCGTGGACGGGCAGGCCACGACGGTGGCGGATGCCCTGGTAGCAGCCGATCTCGACCTTGCGGCGGATGTCGGCCTGGATCTCGCGGCGAAGGTCACCCTCGGTGCGGAGGTTGGCGTCCACGTACTCGCGGATCTTGACCAGGTCCTCTTCGGCCAGGTCGCGAACGCGGGTGTTGGGGTTCACGCCGGTGGTGGCGAGGATCTCCTTGGACCGGGTACGCCCGATGCCGAAGACGTAGGTGAGGGCAACCTCCACGCGCTTTTCGCGCGGGATGTCAACACCTGAAACGCGTGCCATTCAATGGCTCCAGTTGTTATTTCGGGGGTCTTCCGCAGTGCCACTCCCGGTCGCCGACCCCGCCCGCGTGGGAAGAGGTGGTACGCCCGGGTCCCCGGCCCCCGCCGGAGGTGTCGTCAGCCGAAGCTTGGACGGGCACTGCGTATGTACGTTTACGTGCGTCGCGCGAAGAGCTGCGAGATGCAGGTGGTCGTGCGTCAGCCCTGGCGCTGCTTGTGGCGCAGGTTGTCGCAGATGACCATGACCCGGCCGTGACGGCGGATCACCTTGCACTTGTCGCAGATCTTCTTGACGCTCGGCTTGACCTTCATGGGATGTCAGGTTCTCCGGGTCAGTGCCCTCACCACGCCGAAGCGGGATGGCGGCAAGATCTACTTGTAGCGGTAGACGATCCGGCCACGCGTCAGGTCGTACGGGGAAAGCTCCACGACGACCCGGTCATCCGGGAGGATGCGGATGTAGTGCATACGCATCTTGCCGCTGATGTGCGCGAGGACTTTGTGACCGTTCTGGAGCTCCACCTTGAACATGGCGTTCGGGAGGGACTCGATCACGGTGCCCTCAATTTCGATGGCACCTTGCTTCTTGGCCACGCTTCGCCCTTCGAATCGGCTACCTTGATCGACTCTCACCATCGGTGTGAAGACATACGGACACACTGATGCACGAGAGCCGACGAGTCAGTCTACGTCAGCGGACCCCAAAAGACGAATCCGTCAAGTTTGCCCACTTCCCCTGATCCTTAGACACGGATCAGCCGGACAGTCCCGGGGCAATCAGGCCAGCGGGTCCGGCGCGGCCTCCACGCCGTACTGCGCGAGCCGCGCCCGGCCGCAGTCCGGCGCGGTCAGGACCAGCGGGCCCTGCTCGGTGAGGGCGATCGAGTGCTCCCAGTGCGAGGACCAGGTGCCGTCGGTGGTCAGCACCGTCCACTCGTCCGCGAGCACCTCGGTCTGCGCGGTGCCCAGCGAGACCATCGGCTCGATGGCCAGGCAGACACCGGGGACCAGCTTGATGCCCTTGCCGCGCTTGCGTGAGACGTAGTTCAGCAGGTGCGGGTCCATGTGCATCTCGGTGCCGATGCCGTGCCCGCCGTAGTCCTCGATGATCCCGTACTTGCCGGTGGCGGGGCGGGGCTGGCGGCGGATGTAGGACTCGATCGCCTTGGAGATGTCGACGAGCCGGTTGTTCACCTTCATCGCGGCGATCCCGGCCCACATGGACTCCTCGGTCACCCGGGAGAGCTCGATCAGCTCCGGGGCGTGTCCGGTCCCGACGAAGGCGGTGTACGCCGCGTCGCCGTGCCAGCCGTCGACGATCGCGCCGGCGTCGATCGAGATGATGTCGCCGTCCTTCAGGACGGTCTTCTCGTCCGGGATGCCGTGGACGACGACCTCGTTGACCGAGGTGCAGATCGTGGCGGGAAATCCGCCGTACCCGAGGAAGTTCGACTTGGCGCCGTGGTCGGCGATCACCTTGCGGGCGACCTCGTCGAGGTCCTTCGTGGTGGCGCCGGGGACGGCGGCCTCACGGGTGGCGGCGTGGATGGAGGCGACCACGAGGCCCGCCTCGCGCATCTTCGCGATCTGCTCGGGGGTCTTGATCTGCACCATCGCTGGGCGCCTTTCTGCGTACGGGGTGGACGTCGGGGCCGTACTCCACGATACGGCGCAAAGAGTCGGGGGGGGGGCGCGGGCGGGGGGCGGCGCCCGCGGGGGGGGGGTGGGGGGGTGAGGAGCGCGGGCGCCGGGCTTGTGTGCTCGCGAGCGGGCCGGGGACACCACGC
>NZ_JBHZCI010000006.1:0-218013 GCF_042755185.1 Streptomyces sp. NPDC059166
GTATCGGGGCGACCCTCCGCCTTGCGATCGCACGCACCAGACGCCGCCGAGCCCGCCCTCCGGGCGGACGGCGCTACTTTCGAAACACGCCCTAGCGGCCACTTGGGAAACAGGTGACCCCGTGGACACTCGGATCCACCGCGGAAGTCCCGGGAAAGTTTCTCCGGGATTTCTGTCATCCTCCTCCGCCCCGCGCATCTACCTGGGCACCGCGGCACACCGCCGTACCAGTCGACCCGACCGGAGGGACGAACGATGACCGAGAGACCGAACAGGAAGCGAGGGCGCGCCCTCGCGGTCGCCGCGGCCGTGGGAGCGGTGCTGGCGGGTGGTGTCGTGTCACCGGCGGGTGCGGCGACGCTGCCCGCGGCGGGCCAGGTCTATCAGCTGGCGGTGAAGAAGAGCGGCAAGTGTGTGGATGTGCCGGGGGCTTCGTCGGCGAATGGCGCGCTGTTGCAGCAGTGGGGGTGTACGGAGGGTGCGGCGTGGCAGCAGTTCACGCTGAGCGCCGACGGTTCGGGGAGGTACCGGCTGGTCAACAAGTCGAGCGGCAAGTGCGTCGACGTCCCGGACGGCTCGAAGGTGAGCGGGGTCCAGCTCCAGCAGTGGGGGTGTGCCGCGCAGACGAACCAGCAGTGGACGCTGACGCCGAGCGGTACGGACACCTATCAGATCGTGAACGTGAACAGCGGTCTGTGCATGAGTGACAAGGGTGCGTCGACCGCGAGTGGTGCGGCGATCATCCAGGAGACCTGCACCGCCAACAGCAACAAGCAGTGGGCCTTCAAGCCCGTGGGCTCCACCGGGCCCACGACCGTCGCAGCCGACGGCACCGGCACCTACCGGACCGTGCAGGCGGCCGTCGACGCCGTCGGCACCGGGAACTCCAGCCGGGTCACCATCACCATCAAGCCCGGGACCTACCGCGAGAAGGTCACCGTCCCCGCCGACAAGCCCTACATCACCCTGAAGGGCACCGGCGACTCGTCCGACGACGTCGTCATCATCGGCAACCGGAACGCCGGGGACTACGGCACCTCCGGGTCGGCCACCGTCGTCGCCCTCGGCCACGACTTCACCGCCGAGAACCTGACCATGACCAACGACTTCGACGAGAACAGCTCCGACACCGGGGACCAGGCACTCGCCCTCTACCTCGACGCCGACCGCGCGATCCTCGACGACGTCCGACTCCTCGGCGACCAGGACACCTTCCTGCTGAACAACAACGCCAGGGCGTACGTCGTGGACTCCCGTATCGAAGGCACCGTCGACTTCATCTACGGCGGTGGCACCGCCGTCTTCCACGCCTGCGCGATCTACGAGCGCCGTACCACCGGCGGCCCCATCACCGCCGCGAGCACCGACGCGGGCAAGGCGTACGGCTTCCTCTTCTACCGGTCCACGATCACCGGCGCCGTGAACAACACCACCCAGCTGGGCCGGCCCTGGAGGGCGAACGCCCAGGTGCTCTACCGGGAGAGCACCCTCTCCGCGGCTCTGGCCACCGCACAGCCGTGGACGGACATGTCGACCAACTCCTGGAAGAACGCCCGCTTCTCCGAATACCGCAACACCGGCCCCGGAGCCACCGTCAACGGCAACCGCCCGCAGATGACCGACGCCCAGGCGGCGAACTACACGCCGCAGAAGTACCTGGCCGGAACCGACGGCTGGAACCCGGTGCGCTGAGCGCACACCACCACGCAGACCAGGACACGAGACGAGGAGAAGGACCATGAGCGGACACAGGAAACGGACCATGGGGCTCGGAGCCCTGCTGACAGCGATGCTGCTGGCGGTGGGAGCGGTGCTGGCGGGCGGTCTGGTGTCACCGGCGGGTGCGGCGACGCTGCCCGCGGCGGGCCAGATCTATCAGCTGGCGGTGAAGAAGAGCGGCAAGTGTGTGGATGTGCCGGGGGCGTCGTCGGCGAACGGGGCGCTGTTGCAGCAGTGGGGGTGTACGGAGGGTGCGGCGTGGCAGCAGTTCACGCTGAGCGCCGACGGTTCGGGGAGGTACCGGCTGGTCAACAAGTCGAGCGGCAAGTGCGTCGACGTCCCCGACGGCTCGAAGACCAGCGGGGTCCAGCTCCAGCAGTGGGGCTGCGCGTCCCAGGCCAACCAGCAGTGGACGCTGACCGCCAGCGGCACGGACACCTATCAGATCGTCAACGTGAACAGCGGTCTGTGCATGAGTGACAAGGGTGCGTCGACCGCGAGTGGTGCGGCGATCATCCAGGAGACCTGCACCGCCAACAGCAACAAGCAGTGGGCCTTCAAGCCCGTGGGCTCCACCGGCGGCCGCACCTGGTCCGACAAGGCCGACGGCTTCGCCTCCACCGGAGGCGGCACGACGGGCGGCGCGGCCGGCACGACCGTCACCGTGAAGACCTACGCGGACCTGGTCAAGTACGCCACCGCCACCGAGCCCTACGTCATCAAGGTCGCGGCCGCGCTCACCGCCACCACCTACGGCTACGAGATACCGGTGAAGTCCGACAAGACCATCGTCGGCACCGGCACCTCGGGCCAGATCGTCGGAGGCGGCTTCTTCCTCGGCACCGGCGTCCACAACGTCATCATCCGCAACCTCACCATCCGCGACACCCGGATGACCGAGGACGACCCCGACGACAAGGACTACGACTACGACGGCATCCAGATGGACACCGCCGACCACATCTGGATCGACCACAACCGCATCGAGCGGATGAACGACGGGCTCATCGACAGCCGCAAGGACACCAGCTACCTCACCGTCTCCTGGAACATCCTCGGTGAGCAGAACAAGGCCTTCGGTATCGGCTGGACCGAGAACGTCACCGCCCGGATGACCATCCACCACAACTGGATCCACGACACCAACCAGCGCAACCCCAGCATCGACAACGTCGCCTTCGCGCACCTCTACAACAACTACATGCAGAACGTGTCGTCCTACGGGAACCTCTCGCGCGGCGCCTCGAAGACGGTCATCGAGAACAGCTACTACAGCAAGGTCAACAACCCCTACTACAACGACACCTCGGCCGCTTCCCTGACCCAGACGGGCAGCATCTGCGTCTCCTGCACCGGCAAGCAGCAGACCAACGGGACGACCTTCAAGCCGTCCGACCACTACAGCTACACCCTCGACCCCGCCGCGGACGTCCCCGCGATCCTCGGACAGTACGCGGGGCCGCAGGCGAACATCGGCGGCTGACGGCCGGGTAACCCGGTTCTGCCGTCAGCAGATCCGCCCGGTGCGGGGGGCGAAGCACTCCCGCACCGGGCGTACCGCTCCTAGGCTCGGTCCATGAGCAGCCACGCGCCCGACCACGCCCGTGTCATCCCCCTTCGCCCCGTGGCCCCCGCCCCGGCCCGTGAACCGCTCTGGCGGGACGTGGTCGGCCAGGTCCTGCGCCGCGAGCGGATCGCCCAGCGGCGGACGCTCAAGGACGTCGCCGGGTCAGCGCGGATCTCCGTGCCCTACCTCTCCGAGGTCGAGCGCGGCAGGAAGGAAGCGTCCTCCGAGGTGCTCGCGGCGGCCGCCCGGTCCCTCGGCCTCGGTCTGGGCGACGTGCTGTCCCTGGCGCACGAGGAGATCGCGCACCGCGCCGCACCCTCCCGCACGGCACCGGCGTACAGGCCGATGGGGCAGGTCCGGCTCGCGGCCTGAGCCACGCCGTCAGGCGCTCATGTCCATCACGACACGGCCCTCGATCCGCCCCTCGGACATCTCCTCGAAGATCGCGTTGATGTCGTCGAGGGGGCGGACGGTGTACGTCGGCTCGATCAGCCCCCGGGCGAAGAAGTCCAGCGCCTCCGCCAGATCCGCGCGGGTGCCCACGATCGAGCCCCGCACCGTCAGCCCGAACAGCACGGTCGAGAAGATGTCCAGGGGGAACTGCTCCGGCGGCAGCCCCACCAGGGCCAGGGTCCCGCCCCTGCGCAGGGCCCCCACCCCCTGGGAGAAGGCCGCCCCGTTGACGGCGGTCACCAGACCGCCGTGCACCCCGCCACCCGTGAACTCCTTGATCGTGGCCGCCGGATCGGGATCGTTCAGGGCGTTCACCGCCAGTTCCGCGCCGTGCCGACGGGCCAGTTCGCACTTCTCGTCCGAGACGTCGACGGCGACGACCCGCATCCCCATGGCGCGGGCGTACTGCACGGCGATGTGGCCGAGTCCGCCGATGCCCGAGACCAGCACCCACTCTCCCGGCCTGACCTCGGACTCCTTGAGCCCCTTGTAGACGGTCACCCCGGCACAGAGGATCGGCGCCACGGCGGCCAGATCCACGCCCTCCGGGATGACGGGGGCGTACGCCGCGTCCACCAGCATGTACCGGCCGAAGGAGCCGTCGACGGAGTAGCCGCCGTTCTTCTGGTCGGGGCAGAGGGTCTCCCGGCCGGTCCCGCAGTACTCGCAGGAACCGCACGCCGACCAGAACCAGGCGTTGCCGACCATGTCGCCGATCCTGAGGCGGGTGACCCCGTCGCCGACGGCCACGACCTCGCCCACCCCCTCGTGGCCGGGGACGAAGGGCGGGACCGGTTTGACCGGCCAGTCACCGTGGGCCGCGTGGAGATCGGTGTGGCACACACCCGAGAAGAGGACCTTCACCAGTGCCTGACCGGGCCCGGGAGCGGGGAGTTCTCTGTCCTCGACGACCAGCGGGGAGGTGAAGTCCTTGACGACCGCCGCCTTCATGACCTGCATGATGTTGCCTCCGAGAGTGCGATGAGGGATGCCCGGACCTCACCAGCAGTCTGCGGTCGTGCCCTGCCGGGCGCGACCGGTGAGCCGCGGCGCGGCCCACCGGTGCTCCCGCTACTTCACCGCGACCGCGTCACCGGTGGAGACGACCTTCATGGTCGTCGTCGTGCCGAGGAACGCCCATCGCCAGCTGCCCGAGGCGGAGGCCTTCACCGTCGCCCGGAGGTGTCCCGCGCTGTCCGTGGTCGCCGTTTTGACCGTGTGGTACGAGCCACCTGGCGTCTTGTACTGCAGCTTCACCACCTGCTTGGTGTAGCCGTGGTACTTGAGATCCGTCCAGTTGGCCCGGGACAGCTTGCCGGTGACGGTGAGCGTGCCGCCCTTCCTGACCGGCTCGGGTGCCGCGTCCGTCGTCAGCGTCGCGGCCCGCTTCATCCTGAAGGTCGCGATGCGGTCGGAGATCCAGTAGTTTCCGTCGTTGGCCTTCACCGTGGCGTTGACCTGCCACGTCCCTGCCACCGCATTGGCGTCCCAGCCCCTGTTCGCGCTGCCGTAGGAGTCGATCCAGGACGGGTCGATCTCCATGGTCGCGGTGCACACGGACGTGGTCGAGCTGCTCTTCCGGCACGACGTGCCCAGGTATGACACCGGCCCGTAGCCGTTGCCCGAGTTGAAGGCCGACACGTCCGTCACGCCCTTCACCCCCGAGTTGTCCTTGATCGTCATGACGATCGGGAACCGCTTCACGTTCTTGACGCCGACGATCACACTGGCGCCCCCGTTCACGACGGTTCTGACGACCCGGATGTCCCCCCGGCCCTCGGCGTGTGCGGCCGGCGCCGCGAAGACCGCGGTGCCCACGGCACCCACCGCCGCGAGTGCGGCGATCCCTCTGCGCATGTCCCACCCCTGTTCTTCCCCCCGCCCGCAGTCGAGCGGGGGAACAGATTAGCGATCTCCGGGGTCACCTCGCGCTCCGCCGTCCCCGTGAGCCACCGGCCGGCCTGCCGGAAGGCCGCCCCGAGCCGTCACAAGGGGTGCGCCCGCACCCCGGGCCGGACGGACACCGGTGAAATCGCCGATGCCGCCCGGGCCGCGCACCCCGACTCTTGGCGGGTCGGACCCGTACTCTTGTCAGGAGCATTCCATGCGTCGTTCACCTCGCAGGCTTCTCGGACTCCTCGCCTCCGCCGCGGTCGCGTTCTCGCTGTTCTCGGCCGCGCCGACGGCCGGCGCGGCCGAGACCGCGGCCGCAGCCCCCGCCTCGACGCTGTCGACCAGCACGCCCGTCGTCTTCGTCCACGGCTACACCGGCAACGCCTCGAACTGGGTCACCGCCAAGAGCGTCTTCCAGCTCAACGGCTGGTCCAGCTCCAAGCTGTTCACCTACGACTACAACTCGTACGGGAACAACATCAGCAACGCCCAGGGCCTCGCCACGTTCGTGAACAACGTGAAGTCGCAGACCGGCGCGAGCAAGGTCGCCATCGTCAACCACTCGATGGGCGGCCTGGTCAGCCAGTACTACCTGAAGGTGCTCGGCGGGAACACCAGCGTCAGCCACCTCGCGTCGATCGCCGGAGCCAACCACGGCACCACCTACGCGAGCGCCTGCCTGATCTACACCACCTGCCAGCAGATGTACCCGGGCTCGTCCTTCATCGGCCAGATCACCTCGGGTGACGAGACCCCGGGCGACACGAAGTACGCCACCTGGTACTCGGCCTGCGACGGCATCATCCTCCCCTACACCAGCACCAAGCTGAACGGCGCGACCAACAACAACGTCGCCTGCCAGACCCACATCGGGTACCTGACCGACACCATCACCCTCGGCCAGATCGCCCGCTTCGTCGCTTCCTGACCCACCCGTACGCACCTCGGCCCCGGCATCCGTCCAGGATGCCGGGGCCGAGGCGTACGAAGAGCGGGCCGGTGGCTCAGGCCTCCGGCGCCGGGGCGATGCCCGTCGGGCAGGCACGGCCCCAGTTCGTCTCCGACGGGGACTCCAGGGTCGCCCCCGTGCCGCCGATGCCGCAGTAGCCGTCGGGGTTCTTGTCGAGGTACTGCTGGTGATACGCCTCGGCAGGCCAGAAGGTACGGCCCTCCGCCGGAAGGATCTCCGTGGTGATCGTGCCGTACCCGGCGCCGGTCAGCACCTGCTGGTACGCCTCGCGGGAAGCCTCTGCGGCCTCCGCCTGCTCGGGGGAGTGGGGGTACAGCGCGGAGCGGTACTGGGTGCCGACGTCGTTGCCCTGGCGGAAGCCCTGGGTCGGGTTGTGGGACTCCCAGAACAGCTTCAGCAGCTCCGCGTAGCTCACCACCTTCGGGTCGAACACGACGCGGACCGCCTCGGTGTGGCCGGTCAGGCCCGAGCAGGTCTCCTCGTACGAGGGGTTCTCGGTGTAGCCGCCCTGGTAGCCGACGAGCGTCGTCCAGACGCCCTCGGTCTGCCAGAACTTGCGCTCGGCGCCCCAGAAACAGCCCAGCGCGAAGTCGGCGACTTCCAGGCCCTCCGGATAAGGGCCGGTCAGCGGGTTGCCGAGGACCGTGTGGCGCTCCGGCACCGAGAACTCGGGAACCGGGCGGCCGCGCAGGGCCTCCTCGCGGGTGGGGAGCTGGGGGGTGCGGCGGGTCAGGAACATGCGGGGGCTCCTCCGGGGTCGGTGTTCGACGGGTACAACGCCCCGGGGGCGCCGTGGATTCCGTGAGGTCAGGCCGCCGGTGCCCGGGGGCCGTCCTGTCCGTCGCCGTCACCGTCCCCGGGTGCCGGGGCCTCGTAGGAGGACATGTAGGCGTCGGTCTTCCTGCGGGCCCGCAGCCAGAGCCAGACCGCGAGGGCTATCAGGATCAGCGGGATCAGTCGTGCCATGGGTGTACCGGTCCAATCCGAAGAGAGCGTGTGCCGGGTCAGTGGGGCAGCGTCGCCGGGCTGCCGCCGTTCGCCTCGTACCCGGCGACGGCCAGCGCCCGGTACACCGTGTACTCGGCGGCCGGGTCGGAGCTCTGGGTCCAGGGCAGCGCGCCCACGTGGCCGTCGATGTGCACGAGCTGGTGCATCGCCTCGGCCCAGCGTTCCATGCGGACCAGGAAGAGGACCAGCAGGTGCCTCACGTGCGCGAGCATCGGGTCGTCGCCCCGGGCCGCGTGCACGGCGAACATCGCACCGCCGACCGCCTTCGTCACGACGGTGCCCTGGTAGAAGCCCTGCACCAGATTGACCTCGGGCAGGTGCTCGTACACCGCGAAGAGCGGCAGCGCGGCCAGCAGCGAGCCCTGCGGGGCGCGGGCGGCGGCCGCCTCCGCGAAGCGGCCTGCCTCCTCCCGGGAGCCGTGCCACTTCTCGCACCAGAAGTGCAGGGCGGCGATGTGCGCGCCCATGTGCGACGGGGCGCGGTCGATGATCTTCGCCCAGAGCTGGTCGAACTGCTCGTGGGAGTAGCCCAGTCCACGGGCGACGGCCAGCTCCACGATGTACGGGACCGGGTCGCCCGGGGCCAGCAGGGCGGCCTCGCCGCAGACCGTACGAGCCTCCTCCAGGATGATCCGGAAGTCGTCCGTGCCCACCGTGCCGGTGCGCCACGCCTGCTGCACCAGGAACTCCGCGTGCACCGCGGCGGCGCCCGCGTCCTTGGGGGCCTTGGCCCGCCACGCCCGCAGCCACGCCCCGCCCTCGCCCGGCCTGTGCGCGAGCTCCAGCGAGGCGGCACCGGCGAACGCCTGCACCCGCTGCCAGCGGACCTCGCCCTCCTTCGGGGTGCCCGCGAGCAGCTGCGAGGCCGCCTTCCAGCTCTGGGTGCCCTGGACGACGTCGAGCACGTCGAGGAGGTCCTGGTCGGGGCCGGGCATCCGGACGTCCAGCTCCTCCTGGCGCGCGAAGCCGTAGGTGTCCGGGTCGGCCGCGTCCGGCGAACCGGGCGCGACCTGGCGGATGCCGCCCCTGCGCCGCAGCATGACCGGGCCCATGACGGCGAGGAGCATGCACAGCGCGATGAGAACCCACAGAATCTCCATGCGGTCCATTGTCCCCGGACGGGTATCGGGGCGGCGAGCGGCCTCAAGGGCCTGTATCGGGTTCCCCGACGCCCGGCACCGCACGCCCGCCGCACACCGATCGCACGCACCGGCCGCCGCTGCGCCCGTCCTCCGGGCGGACGACGCGGAACCCGATACATGCCCTGACTCCCTTACCGAAGAACTACGCTCGGGCCCCATGAGCGACCAGCACAGCTTCGAGACCCTCGCGATCCACGCCGGCAACACGGCCGATCCACTCACCGGCGCAGTGGTCCCGCCGATCTACCAGGTGTCCACGTACAAGCAGGACGGCGTCGGCGGGCTCCGCGGCGGCTACGAGTACAGCAGGAGCGCCAACCCGACCCGCACCGCGCTGGAGGAGAACCTCGCGGCGCTGGAGGGGGGCCGCCGCGGGCTGGCCTTCGCGTCGGGCCTCGCGGCGGAGGACTGCCTGCTGCGTACGCTGCTGACGCCCGGTGACCACGTCGTCATCCCGAACGACGCCTACGGCGGCACGTTCCGGCTGTTCGCGAAGGTCGCCTCGCGCTGGGGCGTGGAGTTCTCGGTCGCGGACACCTCGGACGTGAGCGCGGTACGGGCCGCCATCACCCCCCGTACGAAGGCGATCTGGGTGGAGACGCCCTCCAACCCGCTGCTCGGCATCACCGACATCGCGGCCGTGGCCCAGGTGGCGCGGGAGGCGGGCGTCCGGCTCGTCGTCGACAACACCTTCGCGAGCCCTTATCTGCAGCAGCCGCTCTCCCTGGGCGCCGACGTCGTGGTGCACTCCACGACCAAGTACATGGGCGGCCACTCCGACGTCGTCGGCGGCGCGCTCGTCGTCAGCGACCCCGGCCTCGCCGAGGAACTGGCGTACCACCAGAACGCGATGGGCGCCGTGGCCGGCCCGTTCGACGCCTGGCTGGTGCTGCGCGGCATCAAGACCCTGGCGGTCCGCATGGACCGCCACGACGAGAACGCCACGAAGGTCGCCGACCTGCTCACCCGCCACCCGCAGGTGACCCAGGTCCTCTACCCGGGGCTGCCGGAGCATCCCGGACACGAGGTCGCCGCCAAGCAGATGCGGGCCTTCGGCGGGATGGTGTCCTTCCGCGTCAAGGGCGGCGAGGAGGCGGCGGTCCGGGTCTGCGACCGGGCGAAGCTCTTCACGCTCGGGGAGTCGCTCGGCGGGGTCGAGTCGCTCCTGGAGCACCCGGGACGCATGACGCACGCCTCGGCGGCCGGTTCGCCGCTGGAGGTGCCGGCCGACCTGGTCCGGCTGTCCGTCGGCATCGAGAACGCCGACGACCTGCTCGCCGACCTGTCGCAGGCCCTCGGCTGACGCTCACGCGGCCGGACGCTCCGGTGGCGGGGCGTGCTAACCCCGCCACCGGACCGCACCGGAAACGCTGTTGCTCAGACCGCGGCCTTCTCATCGTCCAGCGATGCCCGGATCTGCTCGCGCATCTCGGGGCTGTCCTGGTGCTCGTGGACCGACACCGCGTGCTCCGCGGCGGCCCTCACCACTTCGTCCTCCTCACCGGAGATGGTGAGTGAACAGTTGGACACGCTCGGGTACTTGCGGCAGTCGGCGACTTTCCGTGTCATGGCGTCCTCCTCGACGGACGAGTGCACGCACTTCAAGGGTAGGTCCGGAACGCCGCGCGGACAGCCGGGGCGGCCGCCTCGCAGGTCAGTTCTCCTGGGGCGGCTGGTTCGCCGCCTGCCGGGCGGCCAGCGAGGCGTTGAAGCGGGTCAGCAGCGAGCAGAAGGTGTCACGCTCGTCCTCGCTCCATCCGTCCGTCACCTGGTACATCAGCTCGCGGCGCGAGGCGCGGACCTCCTCCAGCCGGGCCTGTCCGCGCGGCGAGAGCTGGAGCACGACGGCCCGCCCGTCCTCCGGGTGCGAGGTGCGCTTGACCAGTCCGGTGTCGACGAGCGGCGCGACCTGCCGGGTCACTGTCGAGGAGTCGATCCCCATGCCGGCGGCGAGCGCCTTGACGCCCATGGGGCCTTCCACGTCGAGCCGGTTGAGCAGCAGATAGGCCGCCCGGTCCATGGAGTTGCGGACCTGGCCGACACCGCCGAGGCGGGTCTGCTCGGCACGGCGGGCGAAGACTGCCACCTGGTGCTGGAGGGCATCGAGCAGGTGGTCGGTTCCCGGGTCGCCGGGGGTCGCGCCCCCGGAAGGAGACGCAGCAGTCGTCATGTCCTGAGGGGGCATGGCCGGGGGCTCTCTTCGTGCGGTGTCGGATGGGTGGGGGACAGAGTACGCGGCCACGGGGCAACGTGTACCAGTGCTGCACAAACCTGTGGACACCACCGCAGGACGCCATGAGATGCGACGGCCCCTGCCGCCTTGAGCTGCAAGACTTGCAGTCATGAACTTCCGTGCGCCCGGCCCCTTCCCCCCGCTGATCCTCGACGACGTACGAGGGGCGCAGAAGATGCTGTCCGGGGTGGCCCGGACCACGGGGATGGAGGGGAGCCGCCATCTCAGCTCCCTCGTCGGCGCACCCGTCCACCTCAAGTGCGAGAACCTCCAGCGCACCGGGTCCTTCAAGCTGCGGGGCGCGTACGTGCGGATCGCGGGCCTCAGCCCCGTCGAGCGGGCCGCCGGTGTGGTGGCCGCGAGTGCCGGAAACCATGCGCAGGGTGTAGCACTCGCCTCTTCGCTGCTCGGCGTACGCTCCACGGTCTTCATGCCCGTGGGAGCACCGCTGCCGAAGGTGGCCGCGACCCGCGAGTACGGGGCGGAGGTGCGGCTGCACGGCCAGGTCGTCGACGAGACGCTCGCCGCCGCCCAGGAGTACGCCGAGGAGACCGGTGCCGTCTTCATCCACCCCTTCGACCACCCCGACGTCATCGCGGGGCAGGGGACCGTCGGCCTGGAGATCCTGGAGCAGTGCCCGGAGGTCCGCACCATCGTCGTCGGCATCGGCGGGGGCGGGCTCGCCGCCGGGATCGCGGTCGCGGTGAAGGCACTGCGTCCCGACGTCCGGATCGTCGGCGTGCAGGCCGCGGGGGCGGCGGCCTTCCCCGCGTCGTTGTCCGCCGGGCATCCGACGGTGCTGGACTCGGTGCAGACCATGGCCGACGGGATCAAGGTGGGGCGGCCCGGTGACCTCACGTTCCCGCTGGTCCGTGACCTGGTGGACGAGGTCCGCACGGTCACCGAGGACGAGCTGTCCAGTGCGCTGCTGCTCTGCCTGGAGCGGGCGAAGATGGTCGTGGAGCCCGCGGGGGCGAGCCCCGTCGCGGCGCTCCTCAGCGACCCGGAGTCCTTCCGGGGGCCGGTCGTCGCCGTGCTGTCGGGCGGCAACGTCGACCCGCTGCTGATACAGCGCATCCTCACGCACGGCATGGTCACCGCGGGCCGCTACATGAGCCTGCGGCTGCGGCTCACCGACCGCCCCGGGGCGCTGGCCGCGATGCTCGCCACGCTGTCCGTCGCGGACGCCAACGTCCTGGACATCCAGCACGTGCGCACCGATCCCCGCCTCGGGCTCACCGAGGCGGAGGTGGAACTCCACCTGGAGACGAAGGGGCCCGTGCACTGCGAGGAGGTGGCCGCCGCTCTGCGGGGCGCCGGCTACCTGGTGCGGTCCTGAGCGTCACGGAGGACGCCTCTTCGGAAAACCCGTTGTGAGTCGCGATGTATCGCGTTACGGTGCATCGCCGAAACACCCGGTGTTCCCCGCCCCGCAGGGCCGGGAACCCTACGATCCGCTCAGGAACTCACGCGAAGCAATCTGGGGGAATCCCGTATGCCAGGCGCCATCTACGCCGAAGGCCTGGTGAAGACCTTCGGCGATGTAAAAGCACTGGGCGGAGTCGATCTCGACGTGCCCGAAGGCACCGTCCTCGGCCTGCTGGGGCCGAACGGCGCCGGCAAGACCACGGCCGTCCGTGTCCTGACCACCCTCCTCCAGCCGGACAGCGGGCGGGCCGTGGTGGCGGGCATCGACGTGCTGAAGAACCCCGACCAGGTACGCCGATCGATCGGGCTGTCCGGCCAGTTCGCGGCGGTCGACGAGTACCTCACCGGCCGGGAGAACCTCCAGATGGTCGGCCAGCTCTACCAGATGAGCGGGCGCGACGCGAAGAAGCGGGCCGGTGAGCTGCTGGAGCGGTTCAACCTCGCCGACGCGGCGGACCGCACAGCGAAGACGTACTCCGGGGGCATGCGCCGCCGCCTCGACCTGGCGGCGGCGCTCGTCGTCTCCCCGCCGGTGATGTTCATGGACGAGCCCACCACCGGGCTCGACCCGCGCAACCGGCAGCAGCTCTGGGAGGTCATCCAGGAGCTCGTCGCAGGGGGGACGACGCTGCTGCTGACCACGCAGTACCTCGAGGAGGCCGACCACCTCGCCCACGACATCTGCGTCATCGACCACGGCAAGGTCATCGCCCGAGGTACCTCCGACGTGCTGAAGGCCCGTACCGGCGGCGAGCGCGTCGAGGTCGTCGTGCACCGGCCGGAGGAGATCGAGCGGGCGCGTTCGGTGCTCGCGGTCTACGGCAAGGGCGACATCTCCGTGGAACAGCACACCCGCAAGCTGACCGTCCCGGTCACCGGCGGGGCCAAGCTGCTCGCCGAGGTGATCCGCGACCTCGACACCCAGGGGGTGGAGATCGACGACATCGGTCTGCGGCGCCCCACGCTCGACGACGTCTTCATCTCGCTCACCGGGCACGCCGCCGAACTGGAGAAGAACGGTCAGGACCCGTCCGGGGCATCGACCGAGGCCGCACAGGGCCGGAAGGAGGACGGGAAATGAGCGCCGTCACCGACACGAGGGCCGTCCCGCCGATGAAGGCCCGCGGGGCGATCAGCCGGTCCGTGGCCGACTCGCTGGTCGTCGCCCGGCGCAATCTGATTCGCATGGCCAGGATTCCGGAGATGGTGATCTTCGGACTGGTCCAGCCGATCATGTTCGTGGTGCTGTTCACCTACGTCTTCGGCGGCTCCATCAAGGTCGGCGGGTCCCTCTCCTCGACGGACTACAAGGAGTTCCTGATGGCCGGGATCTTCGCGCAGACGGTCACCTTCGCGACCGCGGGAGCCGGCGCGGGCATCGCCGACGACATGCACAAGGGTCTGATCGACCGCTTCAGGTCGCTCCCCATGGCCCGGGGCGCCGTCCTCACCGGACGCACCCTCGCCGATCTCGTCCAGACCGCCCTCACCCTCGTCGTCCTCGCCGGGGTAGCCCTGATCATCGGCTGGCGGACCCACGAGAACCTCGGCAAGGTCCTGCTCGGCTTCCTGCTGCTGCTCCTGCTCGGCTACGCCTTCTCCTGGATCGGGGCCCTCATCGGGCTCGTCGTCCGTACCCCGGAGGCGGCGACGTCGGGCGGTCTGATCTGGCTGTTCCCGCTGACGTTCATCTCCAACGCCTTCGTGGACGCCAACCAGATGCCGACCGTCCTGCGGCACATCGCCGAGTGGAACCCCTTCAGCGCCACCGTGCAGGCCTGCCGGGAGCTATTCGGGAACCTGCCGCCGGGCTTCGTCACCCCGGACGCCTGGCCCATGCAGCACCCGATCCTCGCTTCGGTGATCTGGTCGGTGCTGATCGTGGCGGTCTTCCGCACCCTGGCGGTCCGCAAGTACCGCTCGGCCACCGCCTGACGCCCGCCCACGAGAAGCCCCGGCCGCACGCGGCCGGGGCTCTTCTTCGTGCGGGTGCGGGTCAGCCCTGGTAGGGCTTGGCCGAGATGATCTTCACGGTGGCCTTCTTGCCGTTCGGCAGCTCGTACTCCGCGTCGTCGCCCACCCGCTTGCCGTTCACGCCCGTGCCGAGCGGGGACTGCGGGGAGTAGGTCTCGATGTCCGTGCTCGCGTACTCACGGGAGGCGAGCAGGAAGGTGACCGTGTCGTCCGGGTCGCCGTCGAAGGCGATGGTCACGACCATGCCGGGCTCGACCACGCCGTCGTCGGCAGGGGCCTCGCCGACCTTCGCGTGCTCCAGGAGCTGGGTCAGCTGGCGGACCCGGAGCTCCATCTTGCCCTGCTCCTCCTTGGCCGCGTGGTACCCGCCGTTCTCACGGAGGTCACCCTCCTCACGGGCCGCCGCGATCTTTACGGCGATCTCCGTGCGCGCGGGACCAGACAGGTACTCCAGCTCTGCCTTCAGCTGGCTGTGCGCCTCCGGCGTGAGCCAGGTGACGTTGTCGCTGGTCTGGGTCACAGGGTGCTCCTCGTCGGTGCTGGGAATACAAAGCAACGCCCTACCCCCAGCATGCGCTGCCACGGGTGGGCGAAACAACGAGCCTAACAATTCCGCGCGAAAAGGGGGAGAAGGTAAAAGGTCACACGCGCGTCCCCGCAGGTCAGGGCGGGGGCGCGTGCTCCCGCAGCGGCGCGCGCCGCCGCCGGTCAGCTGTCGGAGGCGCAGCCGGTGAGCTCGACCGCCGTGGCCCGGGAGGTGGTGCGCAGCGAGACGATCTCGTCGATCCGCTCGGAGCGCTGGTCGAAGCGGTAGTCGGCGCGGCCGACCTCGCCGCCCTCCTCGCTCAGGGCGCGCAGCGTGCAGTGACCGTCGGTGCCGCGTTCCTTGCGGACCTCGAGGTGGGCCTCGGCGCGGCTGTCGGAGACGATCCGGGACTTGATGACCTCGGCGCTGATGTCCTGGCCGGCGATGTAGTCCCAGCCGAACCAGCCGACCATCGCGAGGAAGGCGACGCCCAGCACCGAGCCGACGATCTTCAGCTTGTGGTCCGCGCGTTCGTCCCGCGTGCGGCCGTAGCGCCCTTCGGGCGTGGCCTCGCGAACCGCTGCCATGATCGTTCCTCCCGTACCGGGGTTCGAGGAATTTTCCACCCCCCGGTTCAGTCACTATAGAAGCCGACCACTGCGACGAATCACTGAGGACCGAGTCTTGACCGAGCAGCTGAGACTGATGGCCGTGCACGCCCACCCCGACGACGAGTCGAGCAAGGGCGCGGCCACCATGGCCAAGTACGTCTCCGAGGGGGTGGACGTCCTGGTCGTCACCTGCACAGGCGGCGAACGGGGATCCATCCTCAACCCGAAGCTCCAGGGCGACGCGTACATCGAGGCCAACATCCACGAGGTACGCAAGAAGGAGATGGACGAGGCCCGCGAGATCCTCGGTGTCGAGCAGGAGTGGCTCGGGTTCGTCGACTCCGGCCTGCCCGAGGGCGACCCGCTGCCGCCGCTGCCCGAGGGCTGCTTCGCCCTGGAGGACGACGAGACGGCCGCCGGGCGCCTCGTGGCGAAGATCCGCGCGTTCCGCCCGCAGGTGATCACCACCTACGACGAGAACGGCGGCTACCCGCACCCCGACCACATCAAGACGCACACGATCTCGATGATCGCGTTCGAGGGGGCCGGGGACGCGGAGAGGTTCCCGGAGGCGGAGTTCGGCCCGGTCTTCCAGCCGCAGAAGCTCTACTACAACCAGGGCTTCAACAAGCCGCGCACCGTCGCCCTGCACGAGGCGCTCCTCGCCCGGGGGCTGGAGTCCCCGTACGGCGACTGGCTGAAGCGCTGGGCCGAGTTCGAGCGGGCGGAGCGCACCCTGACCACGCACATCCCGTGCGACGACTTCTTCGAGATCCGTGACAAGGCGCTGATCGCGCACGCCACGCAGATCGATCCGGACGGCGGCTGGTTCCGGGTCCCGATGGACGTCCAGCGGGAGGTGTGGCCGACCGAGGAGTACGAGCTCGCCAAGTCCCTGGTCGATACCTCCCTCCCCGAGAGCGACCTCTTCGCGGGCATCCGCGACAATGCCTGATATGTACGCGACCCAGGCACTGACGCAGCTCGTCCCGCTCGCCGCCGACGAGTTCGACAAGAACAAGGTCACCCCCGGCGTCCTCGGATTCATCGTCTTCGCGGCGCTCGCCGTCGGGGTGTGGTTCCTGATGAAGTCGATGAACCGCCACATGGGGCGGGTCGACTTCGAGGAGGCCCCCGACCCCGAGGCGAAGTCCGCGGACGCGGAGCAGCCGGAGAAGGCCGGTTCCGGCACGGGGAAGACCACGGCCTCCGGCAAGGGCTGACACACGACGGGCCGGGTGCGTCCCGGCCCGTGCGTGCGGGCCTCAGGGCCGTACGCCCAGCGGCACGCCCATGATCTCCCGGGCGTGCCGGGTGGGCGTCAGGCCGAGGCGCCAGGCCTGCCAGCCCTCGTCCAGGTCGACCCCGCGGTCGAGCACGGCCCCGAAGGTCCTCGCGCAGTCCGCCAGCTTCGGGTCACGCAGCGGGTGGGCGGCCTCCAGCAGGTCCGCCAGCTCCTGCTGGGCCACCGCGGCGCCGACCTCGCTGCCGCCCGGCGAGGCGTACGGCAGGAAGGTGCACCGCAGGAACGCCGCCCAGTCGCCGCCCCGGACGTCACCGTACGAGCCGAACAGGGCGGCGGCCTCGTCGCACAGCGCCAGAGCCTGTGCCGCGCGGTCGTTCCCGCCGTCGATCAGGGCCAGCTCCAGGCAGGTCCACGCCTCGCCGTGGGCCACCCCGATCCGGCGGAAGTCGGCGCGGGCGTCCACCAGGAGCTGCCGGGCGAAGCCGGAGTTGCGGAGGTTGCCCGTGCGGGCGGCCCGCTGGTCGCGGGTGACCCGGCCCGAGTGGTGCCGGGCGCACGCCAGGCCGTACACGTCCCGCATACGGGAGAACATCGTGCGGGCCCGCTCCAGCTCCCGCACGCCCTGGTCGCCGTCGCCGTCCTCCTCCAGGGCCTGGCCCAGGTAGTAGCGCGTCCAGGCCTCGCCCCGCGCGTCCTCGTTGGCCCGGTGCCGGGCGAGCGCGACGCGCAGCTGCTCCACGGCCGAGGCCGCGCCACCCGCACCGTCCTCGTCCATCAGCCGGGCACGGGCCAGCTGTGTCAAAGCCCACGCCTCCCCTCGCTCGTCGCGGGTGCGGCCGTACAGGCCGAGCGCGGTCGACAGCTCCTGCTCGGCGCGGGCCACCTCGCCCATCCGCAGACAGACCTGGCCCAGCTGGAAGTGCGACCACGCCTCGCCGTGCAGGGACTCGCCCTCGCGGTGCAGGGCCAGCGCGGTGTCCAGCAGGGTCAGGGCCTCCGCCAGATTCGCCCGGTCGCGTTCCACGGCGGCCAGCGCGTGCAGCGACCAGGCCCGGTCCTCCGCCTGCTCCGGTGACGCCTGCAGGTCGAGCGCCTCCCGCAGCCTCGCCGCCGCCTCCGTCAGATTCCCCTGGTGGTGCAGGGTGATGCCGAGCGAGCAGAGCGCGAGCGCGGCCCCCGCGTCCTGCTGCGCCTCGCGGTACAGGCCGACGACCGAGGACAGGGTCGTCCGGGCCTTGTCCAGCTCGCCGAGCTGCCGGGCCGCGATACCCGTACGCCACCGGACGGACCGGTCCAGGAGCCCCTGGTCGACGGCGCGCGTCAGCTCGCTGATCTCCCCCAGCCGGTACAGGTCGCCGCGCAGCAGGCAGTAGTCGCACAGGGCGCCCAGCAGATGGAGCACCGCGGCCTGGCCGACGCCCTCCGAGTGCCGCAGCGCCGAGGTGATGGCGCTCGACTCGTCGTCGAGCCAGCGCAGTGCCGCGTCCAGCGAGCCGAAGCCGTGCGAGCCGAAGCGGCCCGCCCGGGTGGACATCTTGCCGTCCACCATGCGGATCACCGCGTCGGCGAGCTCCGCGTAGTTCTGGATCAGGCGCTCCTGCGCCGCCGTGCGGTCCGCCGCCGGTTCCTCGTCCAGCAGCCGCGCCGAGGCGAAGTCGCGCACCAGGCCGTGCAGCCGGTAGCGCGCGCCCCGCACATGGATCAGCAGACCGGCCCGGGCCAGCGACTCCAGCAGCCGGCCGGCCTCCTGCTCGTCACAGGCGAGCAGCGAAGCCGCGGCGGCCGCCCCCAGGCTGGCGCGCCCGGCGAGCGCGAGGCGGCGCAGCAGCCGGCGCGCCTGCTCCGGCTGGTCGGTGTAGCGCAGCCACAGGGCGCGCTCCACGGGCTCCACCGGCCCGTACTCCCCGAGGGCCGACGCCAGTTCGGCGCGGGTACGGGCGCCGAGCGAGGAGCCCGCGACCCGCAGGGCGAGCGGCAGCCCGCCGCACAGCTCGACGACGGTGTCGGTCGACGGGTAGTCGTACGGTCCGGCCTCCTCGTCCTGGGCCGACTCCCGCAGCAGCTCCTCCGCGCCCGCCGCGTCCAGCCCTCCGACGGGCAGCTGGTGCACCCGGGCGGGGAAGCCGTCCGGCAGGTCCAGGGGCTCGCGGGTGGTGACCAGGACCAGGCTGTCGGAGCGCTCGGGTACCAGCGCGCGGATCTGGGCGGCGTCCGTGGCGTCGTCCAGGACGACCGTCACGGGCGTCCCCGTCAGGTGCTGGTTGTACAGCTCGCCCAGACGCCGCACCTGCTGCTCGGCGGACGACCCCTCCCTGAAGAGCAGCTGCTCGCGGGGCGCGCCCAGCCGGTTGAGCAGGTGGAGCAGGGCGTCCCGGGTCGGCAGCGGGGCCTCCCCGCTGACACCGCCCCGCAGGTCCACCACACAGGCCCCGCGGAACTGGTCCCGCAGGGCGTGCGCCGCGCGTACGGCGAGCGCGCTGCGGCCGGAACCGGGGGCGCCGTGGAGCACGACCACCACCGGTCTGGTCTCCGTCGCGGCGCGGGCCGCGTGCACCCACTGCGCGATCCGGGCCAGTTCGCCGCGCCGTCCGCTGAACGGCCCCTCTGCCACCGGGAGATGGGAGAACGACTGCTCCAGGAGCGTACGGGTGCGGGCGGCCGCGCTCCGGTCGCCGCCACGCAACTGGGCCACCACGGAGGCGGCGGCCTTCTTCCTGGGGGGCCGCGCCTTCGCCGTCAGCACCCGCTGCTGGTCGAGGTACGGGCGGATGCCCCGTACCTCCAGGGCCGTCAGCCACTCCAGCCGCAGCTGCTCCGGGTCTCCGGGGAGTCCCTGCTCGCCCGCTCCCCGACGGGCCGCCGGCCGGTGCGAGGCCGTCACCCGGGCCACCGTCGCGGTCGTCCCCGCGACGGCGACGGCCGCCCCGGCGCCCAGCGCGAGACCGGTCGCCGTGCCGAGCACCAGGTCCGCGCCGAAGGCCGCCGCCGCGGCAACCCCCGTCACCATGAGCGGTGTTGCCAGGGATGCTTTGCTGAACCTCGCCGACAGCGGCTGCTGCCCGGCTCCGGTGGCGTCCAGCGCCCGGGTGTAGGCGGCGTACTCGTCGGCCGCGGCGGCGGCCATGGTGTCGAGCGCGCCCCGCGCACGCGCCAGGAGCGCGCCGGAGTCCGTCCGGCCGCCCGTCCTGCGCGCCTCCTCCTCCACGGCCCGGACCAACAGCCGTTCGGCCTCGGCGCGATGGCTGTCCCGCATGCGTCCCCCAGTCTCCGGCCGCATCGGCCGGCCGGCTGTGCTGTCGAGAGCAACCAGTGTCCAGCCTGAGGGCCTTCGGCGCGAGAGCCCGTGACGGTGCGTCACAGGGCTCTCCGGGAAGACCGGGAGCCCGTCGGCCAGTGGCGCGACGGCTGTCCCGGCGTCCGTCACCTCGCCGCGCACCAGGCCGCCCATGACCCGCGGCGGGCGACCGGCGGGGCGCATATGTGGTGGGAGCCGAGGGTAGGCCGCCTCGAGCGCCGGCCTCGGCGTGTCGCCAAGCTCTGCGAGAGGACTGCCGAATTGAGCTCGGAGATGACCGATCTGACGGAGAGCACCATCGATGCCGAGGTTGCGTCCTCCGCACTGCCACTCCTGATCCACTTCTGGGCCGAGTGGGCGGGGCCGTGCAAGATGATCGCGCCCATCCTGGACGAACTGGCGGTGGAGTACGACGGGAGGCTCCGCCTGGCGAGGCTCAACATCGACCAGAATCCCGACACCCCTCCCCGCTACGACATCAAGGGGATCCCGACCCTGCTGCTCTTCGAGCGGGGCGAGCTGGTGGGGACCAAGATCGGCGCCCAGTCCAAGGGACAGCTCACGGAGTTCCTCGACGAGCGCCTCTGAGGCCGCCGGGGCACATGGCGCGCCCCCGCCGCCCGGCCGGTCCGCAGCCCGCCCGCCGGGTGCCAGGCCGGGCGGGCTGCGGCGCGCCGTGGACCGGCGGGCACCCGCCCGGTCCCGTCCCGTCAGGTGCCGGGGTGGGTCATGGCGTCGATCGCGATGGCCGCGGCGAGGATCGTCGCGTGGTCGGTCGTGTCGGCGACGTCGACGCCGTAGGTGTCGCGGAGCCGGAACCACCTCTTGGAGACCTCGGCGACCTTGATGCCGTCCCGTTCGATCGTGTACTCGTGGTCGAGGACGCTGCCACGCACCCGAAGGTCGTCCCCGTTCCTCCGCTTGATCCGCCATCGGTCCCGCACCGGGCCGACCAGAGCCTTCTTGACCAGGGCGATCCGGTTGCCGGAGGCGTCCTCGATCTCCATCGAGTCCTTGACGCGCACGGGCCGGCTCTGCACGCGGGCCACCCGGTTCCCCTCGGTGTCCTCGATGGAGTACGTCCGGCGAAGCCGGAGCACCTTTCCGTTGACCTTGTAGACGTGGTCGCCGGCGGAGTCGTCCACCCAGTAGTCGTTCCCGATGGAGACGGCCTTCTCCCGCATGCGGTAGCGGGTGACGCCCTCGCCGTGGTCGAAGGCGCGGTTGGCCTGCCGTCGTGCTCGTCGGTCCTCAAACATCGTGGGTGTCCTCTCCTTCTCTGCGGGTGATCCAGGCACGGCTCTCGGCGAGGGCCTGGTCGACGGGGGCGAAGATCCTGGGCTGTGCGGGCAGAACCGCGTCCGCGCCGAGCTCGCGGGTGAGGCCGGTGCGCCTGAGCAGGTCGACCATGCCGGGCTGCAGCCCGGCCAGGACCAGGCGGGCGCCCTCGGCGTGGAGCGTGGCGGCGTAGCGCCGCAGGAGTTTGACCATGGCCGAGGAAGGGACCCCGGGGGCGGTGCGCAGCACCACGATCAGGACGCCGTCCCGGGCCCCGGCCGGGTCGGGGAGGGCGTTCTCCAGGTGGGGGAGTTCCGCGAAGAAGCTCGTGCCCTCGTAGGCCACGACGGTGACCTGCCCGGGTGCCAGGTGCCCGGGTGCCTCCGCGGTGGACCAGGCGCCGGTGGCGTCGTCACGGGTGAGACCGACGAGGCGCACCTGGCGCGCGGCCTGGGCGCAGTAGAGCAGCAGGGAGAGTACGGCGCCGAGGACGATGGCCTGCTGGAGGGGGAGCTGGGTGGTGGCGAGGAAGGTCGCCGCCATCGCGGCGGCGGACAGCTTCGAGGTCTGCAGCACCAGGGCGATGTCATGACGCTTGCCCCAGATCAGCTCGCCGCCGACGACCAGGATCAGGGCGCCGATGACCGGCATGGGGATGCGTTCGGCCAGACCGCCGAGGATGAGGACCACCAGGGCGAGGAAGACCCCGGAGATCACTCCGGCCCAGCGGGTGCGAGCGCCGGCGCTCGCGGCGACGCCGGTGCGTGAGAGCGAGCCGCCCGCGGGCAGTGACTGGAACAGGGCCCCGCCGACGTTGGCGACGCCCTGGGCCAGGAAGTCGCCGTTCACATCGGAGCGGCTGCCGTCCGGATTGGGCAGGGAGGGTGCCACACCCGCGGCCTGGGCGAGTGCCACGAGGGCGACAGCACAGGCTCCCCCGATCAGACCGGGCATCGCGCCCCAGTGGGGGGCGGTGAAGCCGGGCAGCGAGGCGGGGATGGCCGCGATGTCGGCGACCGTCTCCACCTCGGTGCCGAGGAGGCCGGCCACCAGGGCGACGGCCACCATGGCGATCAGCAGCGCCGTGGCACGTAACCTGCGCACCCTGTGGGCGGCGGCCCAGACCACGATCGTCGCCAGGGCCACCAGGGTGGGCGCGAGCTGCCAGTGCTGGGGGTGCGTGACCCAGTTCCACAGCTTGAGCAACTGGTTGTGCCCGTCCGGCCGGTATCCCGTGGCGTCCTCGAAGACCCCGGTGATGATCTGCAGGGCGATGCCGGTGGAGAACCCGGTCATCACCGCGTTGGAGACGAAGCTGAGCACCACGCCGAGGCGCAGCAGCCCCATCAGCAGCATCACCGCCCCCGTCATCAGGGTGAGGGCGGCGATGTCGCCCGCGTCCCGCGGGTCCAGCCCGGCCTCCCTGAGCACGGACTGGCCGGTCAGCGCGATGGCACTGGTCAGGGTGGTGACCATCAGTACGGTGCGTGCGGTGAGCGCGCCGAGGATCGGCGGCAGGACTCCGGCGTACAGTCCGGCGACCGGGTTGAAGCCGCCGATCGAGGCGTAGGCCATGCCCTCCGGGATGCTGAAGAGACCGGTGACCATGCCCGCCGTGACGTCGGACCCCTTGGGCCTGCCGAGGCGGCGGCGCAGCGCGGCCCACCGCTTCCCGCCCGCCCCGGTCATCGGTGGACACCGACGGCCGGGGCGCGGGCAGCCGCCCGGCGGGCCGTGAGCCCGGCCGCCCACCTGACGGACGGACAGGTGCACCGGTCCGGAGCCACGCGCGGTCGCGCCACGATGTCTCCGATCCGTCGTCACCCACGTGCGGATCCAGTCAACGTGCGTGCGCGGGAGGCTGCTACCCGGGGCGGCCCGTTCGGAGGCCTCGGGCCGTCGCCGCGCCGGGCGGGGCGTCGCCGGACGTGAGCGGGGCGGCCGGCCCGGCGGCTGGTGAGGCCGCCGTCGTCCCGGCCGTACGGGGGCGCGGTTCTCCGCCGGTGTGTCTCAGGGGCGCGGCCCGGCGCCGTGCAGCAGGGTCTCGATGATCCGGGTGGCGAGGGTGTCGGGGTCGGAGCCGTCCCGGTCGCCGTGCAGGGTCTCGCCGAGGAGCGCGTAGTAGACACGCCGCACCCACTCGAGGTCCGCCCCTTCGGCGATGAGCCCGTCGGCCCGGGCGCGTTCCAGCACCGTGACGCAGCGGCGGGCGATGTCGCGCTGCAGGAGTGCGGCCTCGCTGTCCGGGGCCGTCGGCAGCTCCAGGGCGAAGGCCCACGCACTCTTGACCTGGAGCACTCCGGCCGTGATCCGGTGCATCGCCACCAGGGGTGGCGCGGTGTCCGGCCTGCCGTCCTCCACGGCCTGGGCGAGCTGGCGGGCGGCCGACGTGGTCAGCGCCTCGATCAGTGCCTGCCGGCTGGCGAACCGCCGGTGGACCGTCGTCCGGGCCACCCCCGCTGCCGCCGCGATCTGTTCCATGGAGGCGCCGGGATCCTCGGTGAGCACCTGTTCGGCAGCCTTCAGGATCGCGCGCACGCTGCGCTCCGCATCCGCTCGCAACGTCCGCGCCGTCGACTCGACCATCACACCTCCGACCGGTTCGTCCTTCTCGAAAACAATACATCGATGAGGCAGTCATGGAAATAACTGCAACATTGCTGTTGCGGTTCTGGGGATTATCGGTACCTTGAGTCTCAGTTACTGCTGACCCGAGGAGGAAGTCATGCACGGCACCGCCCTCGTCACAGGCGCGTCGTCCGGGCTCGGCGCGGAGTTCGCCAGGCAGCTCGCCGCTCTCGGACACGATGTGGTCCTGGTGGCGCGCTCCGGTGAGCGGCTGACGGCCCTCGCCGAGCGGCTGACCACCGATCACGCGGTACGCGCCCACGTGCTCGTCCAGGACCTCGCCGAGCCGGACGCGGCCCGCCGGGTCGCCGGCGAGCTGGACCGCCGGGGTCTGGACGTCGATCTGCTCGTCAACAACGCGGGCTTCGGGACGTGCGGCCGTTTCGAGGAGATCTCCGGGGACCGGGACCACGACCAGCTGATGGTCAACGTCGTCGCGCTCGTCGGGCTCACCCATGAGCTGCTGCCCGGCATGCTGCGGCGCGGCGGGGGCGCGGTCGTCAACGTCGCCTCGAACGCGGCCTTCCAGCCGAGCCCCTACTTCGCCGTCTACGGGGCCTCGAAGACCTTCGTGCTCAACTTCGGCCTCGCCCTGCGCCAGGAGTACCGCCGCCGGGGCATCCGGGTGCTGACCCTGTGCCCCGGCCCCGTCGAGACCGCCTTCTTCGACACCATCGGCACCCGGCGGGCGGCCGTCACCGGCGCCATGAACACCCCCGAACCCGTCGTCCGCGCCGCGCTGCGCGGCCTGGAGCGTGACAGCGGGTACGTCGCCCCGGGATTCGGCAACGCGCTGGGCGCCCACCTCACTCCCCGCCGCCCCCGCACCCTGGTCGCGGCGGTGGCCGAGCGTGTCACCCGCAAGGTCCTCGGTCCCACCGAGGGCGCGACCGCGCAGGCGGGGCGTGCGGCATGAGACCTTCCACCGCCCCCGCCGGCGCCGCCACGGCGATGCTGCTCGTCGGCACCTCGACCGCGGTCTCCGCCACCGTCGCCGACTACCCCGTCTTCGCCGGGCAGGCCTTACGCTACGCGCTCGCCGCTGCGATCCTGCTCGCCGTCGTGGCCCACCGGCGCCCGCCCCGGGCGCGCCTGACGGCGCGTGACGTCCTGCTGCTGACCGCCCTGGCCGCCACCGGGCTGGCCGGCTTCAACGTCTTCCTCGTCGAGGCGACCCGGCACGCGGGCCCCGCGATGATCGCCACCGTCGTCGGAGCCGTCCCCCTCGTGCTCGCCCTCGTCGGGCCGTTGGCGGAAGGCCGCCGTCCCGCCCCGCGCACCGTCGGCGCCGCGCTCGTCGTGGCACTCGGCGCGGCCGTCGCCGCCGGCCTCGGCTCCGGCAGCACCGCAGGACTCCTGCTGTCCCTCGGCGCTCTCGCCGGAGAGGTGGCCTTCTCGCTGCTCGCGGTGCCGCTGCTGCCGAAGCTCGGCCCCCTGAGGGTCGCCGCCTATCCCGCGGCCCTCTCCGTACCGATGCTGCTGGCCGCCGGACTCGTCGTGGACGGTGCGGCCTCGCTGAGGCTGCCCACCCCGGGAGAGGGAGCCGCCTTCGTCTATCTGGGCGCGATCGTCACCGCGGCGGCCTTCTTCCTCTGGTACGACGCGCTGCGGCAACTCGGCGCCGACCGCGCCGGCCTCTTCGCCGGTCTCGTGCCCGTCGGTGCGCTGCTCACCACCCTCGTGCTCGGGCTCGGCGGTGCGGGCCCCGCGGACGTCGCCGGCGCGCTGCTCGTCGCCGCCGGTGTCGCCGCCGGTCTGCGGCGGCCCGCCGCCGGCCCCGCCGCCCCGGCGCGCGCACCTGGCCGGCGAAGCAGGCCCGGTGCGGACAGCGCGGTGCCGTAGGCCCGGCCCCGGCGCCACCCCGGTGCCGACGAGGCCGGGCAGCGCGGCGGTGGACCCGGTACGCAGGTGGCCCCCAGGGGTCAGTGCGCGGCCGGTGAGCGCCGTGCCGGGAGCCTCAGATCGACTCCAGGCTCCGCCCCGTCGTTCGCGGACCCAGGATGCGCACGTTCAGGCAGAGCACGAGCATCAGCACGCCCGACCCGACGAACACGGCGTCGGGGCCCAGGTCGTCGAGCACGTCGATGGCGACGAACGGCAGCACGACCGAGGTCAGCCGGGACAGGGAGTACGCGATTCCGATGGCGCTGGAGCGCAGGTCCGTCGGGAAGATCTCCGTCTGGTAGACGTGGAAGGCGTTCGAGAAGACGTTGCTGCACACGGTGAGCAGGAAGCCCGAACCGACGATCAGCCAGGACGCGTTCGCGAACCCGAAGACCAGGCCGAACGCGGCGATCCCGAGCGCCGACGCGATGATGAGCGTGCGCCGCTCGATCCGGTCGATCAGCGGCACGGACAGCGCCGAGCCCACCGGGTAGCCGAGGTAGCTGAGGGCGGCGTACGAGAGGGACTCGGTGACCGTGTGCCCCTTGGCCTGCAGCACCACGGGGGCGAGTGAGCCGAAGCCGTAGTAACCGACGGTCTGGAGCACCTGGAAGATCCACCACATGACGGTGCGTCGCGCGTAGGGGGCCTTGAACATGCGCCCGAGCGGCACCTTCCGGGCGGGTGCGGTGGGCGCGGCGGGTGCGGTGGGCGCGGCGGGCTCGGGGCGGGGCGCCGGGACTACACCGGGCCGCGCGCCCGCCCGCTCCTCGATGTCCCGTACGACGGCGTCGGCCTCGGCGTGGCGCCCGCGCGCGGCCAGCCAGCGCGGCGACTCCGGGAGTCCGGTCCGCAGCACCTGGATGAAGGCGGCGCCGAGCGCGCCCGCCACGAGCAGCCAGCGCCAGCCGTCGATCCCGAACAGCTCGTGCTTCGCGACGAGCCGGGCGCCGAGCAGTGCGGCGACGGGCACGCCCACGAAGCCGAGGGTGTAGGCCCAGGCGATGTAGCGCCCGCGCACCTTCCGCGGCAGGAACTCCGCCAGATACGTGTCGACCAGGACCAGTTCGGCGCCCAGGCCGAGCCCCGCGAGGAAGCGGAGCACGGACAGCTGGCCGGCGTCCTGGGCGAAGGCGCAGGCGAGCGAGAACAGCGAGTAGAGCCCCAGGTTGACCAGGAACATCTTCCGCCGCCCGAAGCGGTCGGCCAGTACGGACAGCACATTGGCGCCGACGAACATCCCGAGGAACCCGGAGGCGATGAGCCATGACTTCTCGGTGCCGGACAGATGCCAGGACTCGGCGAGCACGGCGGCGAGCACCCCGCCGAGGAACACCTCGTAGAGGTCGAAGAAGGCGCCTACACCGACGATCGCGGTCAGCCGACGGTGCCACGGGCCGACGGGCAGCCGGTCGAGCCGTCCGGCCGGGTCGGACATGTTCTTCGTGTCAGAGGGCGCAGCAGCCCCCGTGACGCCCTGATCTGTCATGAGCACAGACGTTAGCTGTAGGGAGCACGTAAGGGAACCCCTTATTCCGCTTTCGGCCCGGGCGTCGCGGCGGCGCCACCGCGAGGTGCGGCCCCGACAGCTCACGCGGATTGCGAATCCGCTGCCGCCCCGTCGTGCGACTGCTTGCCGGTTCCGCAAGTTTCCTTGCGGAAATCGCCCGGCTCTGTAGCGTCTCTCCCATGAGCGAGCACTCCGCACACACCCCGCACCCGGCGCCGTCCGAGCCTGCCGAGCAGGCCGGCCACGGCCATCACCCCACCATGGAACGGCACTGCGACGTCGCCGTGATCGGCGGCTCCGCCGCCGGCCTCGCAGCCGCCCTGCAGCTCTCCCGCCAGCGGCGCGGCGTCGTCGTGGTCGACGACGGCACACCGCGCAACGCGCCCGCCGCGCACATGCACGGCTACCTGGGGCACGAGGGAGCCGCCCCCGGCGAGCTGATGGGCATCGGCCGCGCCGAGGTGCGCGCCCACGGCGGGGAGGTGCTCACCGGCCGGGTCGTGGGCGTGCACCGCCGCGACGACGGCAGGTTCCGGCTCGACCTCACCGGCGGGCACACCCTGGTGGCCCGCCGCGTTCTCGCCGCGACCGGACTGACCGACGAACTCCCCGCGATCGAGGGCGTCGCCGAGCAGTGGGGGCGCGGTGTGGTCCACTGCCCGTTCTGCCACGGCTTCGAGGTACGTGACCAGCGCCTGGTCCAGATCGTCACGAACCCTCTGGGGCTCCACCCGACGCCCCTGTTCCGGCACCTGACCGACCGGCTGACCGTGGTCCTGCACGACCCGACGGGGGTCGACGGGACGGCCGTCGACGCGCTCGCCGCCTCCGGAGTCACCGTCGAGCGCGCCGAGGTCCGCCGGGTCCTCACCGGTCCCGACGGCGAGGTGTCCGGGGTCGAACTCGGCGACGGACGGGTGCTGGAGGCCGACGCCGTCGTGGTCGGCTCGCGGTTCCGGGCCCGCGCCGAGATGCTGGCGGGGGCCGGGCTCACCACCACCGCGCACCCGACCGGTGCCGGCGACGTCCTCGCGGTCGATCCGCGCGGCGAGACCTCCGTGCCGGGGATCTACGCGGCCGGAAACGTCACCGACCCGAGCCTGCAGGTGCTGCCCTCGGCCGCCCAGGGCAGCCAGACCGGCGCGATGATCGCCTTCAGCCTCGCCGACGAGGACCTGCGCGCCGCGGTCCGGCGCTCCGGCGAGGAGGCCGACTGGGACCACCGCTACGGCGGCCCCGACCGGGCGTGGAGCGGCAACCCCAACGGCACGCTCGTCCACGAGGCCGCAGCCCTGGCGCCGGGCCGGGCGCTCGACGTCGGCACCGGCGAGGGCGCCGACGCACTCTGGCTGGCCGAGCACGGCTGGAAGGTCACCGCCACCGACATCTCCGGCAACGCCCTCGCCCGGGTGCGCGCCGAGGCCGAACACCGCGGGCTCGCCGTCACCCTCGTACGCAGCGACGCCAACGACCCCGCACCCTTCGGCGACGAGACCTACGACCTGGTCTCCCTGCAGTACGGCTCCTTCAAGCGCACCCCCGACCGGCGCGGCCTGCGCAGCCTCCTCGCCGCCGTCGCCCCCGGCGGCACGCTCCTGGTCGTGCACCACGACATGAGCCCCCTGCGTGATCCGGTGGACGTGGCCACCGAGACCCGGATGTACGACCCCGAGGCGTTCGTCGGCGTCGACGAGATCGCCGCCGCCCTCGCCGCCGAGCCCGGCACCTGGCAGGTGGAGACCCACGACACCCGGGAACGGCCCGCCGGCGCGGCCAGCACCCACCACGTCCACGACGTCGTCCTGCGCGCGACGCGACGCGCGGGGTGACCGGGGGCGGCGGTGCTTGTCCGTTCCCGGCGTACTACTTCGTGCCGAGGTAGTAGCTGACCTGCGGCGGCTGGTTGTAGCCGGTGTTCTGCGAGGCGACACCCAGCCGGTAGACCGGGTCACTCATCAGGGTGGGCAACCGGAACTCGGTCGGGTACGGGGTGGTGTAGAGGCGCAGCGCGGTGGAGTCCTCGTTGCGCCAGATCATCTCCTCGCGCCAGTCGCCGAGCAGGTCGGCGGAGAGCGTCGGGTTGCCCTTGGTCCAGTTGTCGGAGCGGGCGGCCTGGTCGTACCAGATGCGGCTGAGCTCGGTGGAGCCGGTGTACTTGAGGACCTGCCCGTAGCCGGAGCCCGCCGTACCCGACCAGCGGTGGTCCAGCAGCTCACGGTTGGCGTCGCCGTCCCACCAGATCGCCGAGTTGTACGAGGCGGCGCCGCCGAACGTCGGGACGGCGCTGCTGATGGCCCTGCCGTCGGCGGCGTACAGCCCGCCGCCGCTCGACCAGCACTCGGCGCCCGCGTAGGCGTTGGTCAGGTCGGCGCAGATGCCCCGCCCGACATCGGTGCCGGTCTTCGCGCCCCACAGGATCTGGCCGGTCCGCGCGTCGTGCATCTCGAAACCGTAGGCCGAGTCGGTGTGTTCGTGGACGTTGAACGACTCCAGCCCCGGACGTGCCGGGTTCAGGTCCCCGACGTGCAGGGCGTCACCGTGTCCGAGCTTCGTGGTCCACAGACCGCTGCCGTTGTCGTCCACCGCCATCGCGCCGTAGACGACCTCGTCGCGGCCGTCCGCGTCCACATCGGCCACGGCCAGGTTGTGGTTGCCCTGCTGGTCGTAGCCCTTGCCGTAGTTCGTCGACGCGTTGGTGTCGAACTTCCAGCGGCGGACCAGATCGGTCCCGTTCCAGTCCCACGCGGCGATCGCGATCCGCTCGTAGATCCCGCGGCTGAAGATCATGCTGGGTGTGGAGCCGTTGACGTAGGCGGTGGCGGACAGCAGCCGCCCCTCACGGTTGCCCCAGGTGTCGCCCCAGTCGGCCACGGAACCGCGCGCCGGCTCGAAGGGCACCGAGTCCATGACCCGGCCGGTCCTGCCGTCGAACACCGACAGGAACTCGGGGCCGCTGAGCACCGCGCAGTTGTCGGCGAGGTGCGAGGCGGTCGCGCTGCCGATGACCGCGCCCGCGGAGTCCTTCGAGCCGTCCGAGGTGCGGACGGCCATCTCGGCCCTGCCGTCGCCGTCGTAGTCGTACACCTGGAACGAGTCGTAGTGCGAGCCGCTGCGAATGTTGGTGCCGAGGTTCACCCGCCAGAGCCGGGTACCGTCGAGCTCGTAGGCGTCGAAGAGGGTCGGGCCGGTGCAGGTACCGGAGTTGGCGACGTCGGTGGCGTTCGACGGCACCCACTTGAGCACGAGCTCGTACCGGCCGTCGCCGTCCAGGTCGGCCGCCGAGGCGTCGTTGGCCGCGTAGGTGTACGCGACCCCGTCACGGGTCGTCCCGCCCGCCGGCTTCTGCAGCGGGATGTCGCGTCGGCCCGCGGACCAGACGGTCGCCTTCTCACCCGGCTGCTCGACTCCGTCCACGATCGCCCGGATCTCGTACGTGGCCGAGGAACTGCCGCCGGTGTCGAAGAAGTTGGTCTTCGTCGTCGTGGAGATCAGCGTGGAGCCCCGGTACAGCTTGAAGGAGACGTCGGAAGGGTCGTCACCGAGCATCCGCCAGGTGACCAGGATTCCGCCGCTCGCGGGCACGGCGACCGGTCCCCGGTCCAGTCGCTCCGCGACACGTGCGGCGGCAAGCGCGCGTACGGCACTGTCGCTGGACAGGGCAGGCGCGCCCTCGGCGGCGCCCGCGGTCTGCTGGATGACACCGCCGGTCGCGGCGAGCGCCACGGCGAGAAGCGCACCGGCGAGCTTGGCGGAGTGGGGGCGGCGAGGGAATCGGGACATCGGGCGACCTCTTGTCGGGGGGTGGGGAGAGGATCTGACGTCCTCTGGGTCGCCGCGGGCGCCCCCGAGGTTGCCGACATCGAGATGGCGGGCGGACGGCTGCGGCAGGTCCGGTGACCGGTCCTGCCGCTGTGGTTCCGGGGCCGCCGCTTGAACTGGTGCCGGTGCGGCGGGCCGCGTTCGGGCTGCCGGTGATCGGGGTGGCGATCGTCGGTCTCCGGCGGGGGTGCAGCCCGGACAGCAGACGCTCCCTCTGGGCTTGCTGATGCTGCGGGCCGGTATTCACCGCTGCCAGGTCAGCCTGTCGCCGTCGAACGCCCACTGCCGGGCAGACAGGCGGCGGCTCCGCCCTGGAACCGGTTCACCCTTGCCGGCACAGGGCAGTGGATCTGCCGCCGACGCTCGCAAGTGGTGGCGCCAAGGCTTCCCCTCTGCCGGGCCGGACTCGCTTTCGCGCGGCAGCGCTGTGCGCGGCGACTTTTCCGTTCTCTACATGTCCCCGAGATCCACCGTGATGGAGAAGGGGGCGGCGGCCTTCACGGTTCCGGTGAACACCTCGCCGTCCCGGTAGGCCTTGGTGGCAGGGTCGAGGACGTACGTATAGATGATCGGGACACCGGTGGCTGCCTGCTCGATCCGCCAGTAGAAGGGGATCCCCGCCTTGGCGTACTGGTCCACCTTCACGATCCGGTCCGTGGTCTCCGAGCCGGGCGACACCACCTCGACGACCAGGAGTACGTGCTCGGGGCGGGTAGGCGTGAGGTCGATCGTTTCCGACCGGTAGACGATGACGTCCGGACGCCGGTTGGTGAGGGGAACGTCCTGCAGGCGGACGTCGAAGTCCGTGTCCGCGTTCCAGTCCGGGCCCGCGGCTGCGTCCAGGGCGTTGGCCAGGATGCGGGCCAGCCGGTTGTGGCGCTTGGAGGCGCTCGGGCTCACGACGACCATCCCGTCCACGATCTCGATGCCGGCGCACTGCTCCTCGGACCAGGAGTCGTACTGCTCCGCGCTGATCTGCGAATGCATCCACGCGGGCGCCACCATCTCGGTGGTCATGGTGTACCTCCTTCGAGGAGCCTCAGCAGTCCCGGTGCTGCTGGAGCCAGCCTACTGTTCGCCGATGCCGCGCCGCCCGGTATCAGCAGTGCCCACCCGTGCCACCTGCCCGTTCGCACCGCGCACCGTGGCGCAGCCGCGTCGCGGATACGGGTGCGCGAGGATGGGGCGCATGGCCAACCGACTTGCGCAGACCACCTCCCCGTACCTGCTCCAGCACGCCGACAACCCCGTCGACTGGTGGCCGTGGTCGCCCGAGGCGTTCGAGGAGGCCAGAAGGCGGAACGTTCCGGTGCTGCTCAGCGTCGGATACGCCTCCTGCCACTGGTGCCACGTCATGGCGCACGAGTCCTTCGAGGACCCGGAGCTCGCCGGCTACCTCAACGCCCACTTCGTGCCGGTGAAGGTCGACCGCGAGGAACGGCCCGACGTCGACGCCGTCTACATGGAGGCCGTTCAGGCCGCCACCGGCCAGGGCGGCTGGCCGATGACCGTCTTCCTCACGCCCGAGCGTGAGCCGTTCTACTTCGGCACCTACTTCCCGCCCGAGCCCCGCCACGGCATGCCCTCGTTCCACCAGGTCCTCGAAGGGGTCACGGCCGCATGGGGGGACCGCCGCGAGGAGGTCGCCGAGGTGGCCGGGCGTATCGTCCGCGATCTCGCGGGACGGTCGCTGGCCGTCGAGGGGGGAGGGCTCCCCGGCGAGCAGGAGCTGGCGCAGGCGCTGCTCGGGCTCACCCGGGACTACGACGAGAAGCACGGCGGCTTCGGCGGGGCGCCGAAGTTCCCACCGTCCATGGTCATCGAGTTCCTGCTGCGCCACCATGCCCGCACCGGCGCCGAAGGCGCCCTGCAGATGGCCGCCGACAGCTGCGCCGCCATGGCGCGCGGCGGGATCTACGACCAGCTCGGCGGCGGGTTCGCCCGCTACTCGGTGGACCGGGAGTGGGTGGTCCCGCACTTCGAGAAGATGCTCTACGATAACGCCCTGCTCTGCCGGGTCTACGCCCACCTCTGGCGGGCCACCGGCTCCGGCCTGGCCCGCAGGGTCGCTCTGGAGACCGCCGACTTCATGGTGCGTGAGCTGCGGACCGCCGAGGGCGGCTACGCCTCCGCGCTCGACGCGGACAGCGCCGACGCCACCGGCAAGCACGTCGAGGGCGCGTTCTACGTCTGGACCCCCGCCCAGCTGCGCGAGGTGCTGGGCGAGGAGGACGGCGCGTTCGCCGCCGCCTACTTCGGGGTGACCGAGGAGGGAACCTTCGAGGAGGGATCCTCCGTACTGCGGCTGACGGGAACGGCGGATGAGGACCCGGCGCGGGTCGCCGACGTACGGGCGAGGCTGCTGGCCGCGCGTGAGGAGCGGGTGCGCCCCGAGCGCGACGACAAGATCGTCGCCGCGTGGAACGGGCTCGCGATCGCCGCGCTCGCCGAGACCGGGGCGTACTTCGACCGGCCGGACCTCGTCGAGCGGGCCACCGAGGCCGCCGACCTGGTGGTGCGGGTGCACATGGGCGACACCGCCCGGCTCTGCCGCACCTCGAAGGACGGCGTCGCGGGCGACAACCACGGGGTCCTGGAGGACTACGGCGACGTCGCCGAGGGGTTCCTCGCACTGGCCTCGGTCACCGGCGAGGGCGCCTGGCTGGAGTTCGCGGGCTTCCTGCTGGACATCGTGCTGGAGCGCTTCACCGGCGAGGGCGGACAGCTGTACGACACCGCCGACGACGCCGAGCAGCTGATCCGGCGGCCGCAGGACCCCACCGACAGCGCGACCCCGGCCGGCTGGACGGCCGCCGCCGGGGCGCTGCTCTCCTACGCCGCGCACACCGGCTCGGAGGCCCACCGTACGGCGGCGGAGGGCGCCCTCGGGATCGTTGGCGCGCTCGGGCCGAAGGCACCGCGGTTCATCGGCTGGGGGCTGGCGGTCGCCGAGGCGCTGCTGGACGGGCCCCGCGAGGTCGCCGTGGTCGGGCCGGTGGGCGGGGAACTGCACCGGACGGCGTTGCTGGGGCGCGCCCCGGGCGCGGTCGTCGCGGCCGGGGAGACGGCCGACGCCGGTACGGAGTTCCCGCTGCTGGTGGACCGGCCGCCGGCCGGCGGCGAGCCCACGGCGTACGTCTGCCGGCACTTCGTGTGCGACGCGCCCACGGTGGACCCGGTGGAGCTGGCCGCGAAGCTCGGCGGCTGAGAACGGCTGCGGGCCGCCCCTCCGAAGGGGCGGCCCGCACGCGTTCCGGGGCTTCAGTGCTGGTAGGCGACCAGCGAGATGCCCACGTAGTGCACGATGAACGCCGCGAGGGTCAGCGAGTGGAACACCTCGTGGAAGCCGAAGAGGCGCGGTGAGGGGTTCGGGCGCTTCAGGCCGTAGATGACACCCCCGGCGCTGTAGAGCAGGCCGCCGACGACGACCAGGACCAGCACCGCGATGCCCCCGGCGCGCATGAAGTCCGGCAGGAAGAACACCGCCGCCCAGCCCATGGCGATGTAGCACGGGGTGTAGAGCCAGCGCGGGGCGCCGACCCAGAACACCCGGAAGGCGATGCCCGCCGCCGCGGCACCCCAGACCGCCCACATGAGCGGCTGGCTCGTGGACTCCGGCAGCAGCAGGAGGGTCAGCGGGGTGTAGGTGCCCGCGATGATCAGGAAGATGTTCGCGTGGTCGAGCCGGCGCAGCACCGCCTCGCCGCGCGGCCCCCAGGTGCCCCGGTGGTAGACCGCGCTCACCCCGAAGAGCAGGCAGGCGCTGAGTATGTAGACGGCGCAGGCGATCCGTGCCCGGGTGCTGTCCGTCAGGGCGATCAGCGTGATCCCGGCGATGACCACCGCGGGGAACATGCCGGCGTGCAGCCAGCCGCGCATCCGTGGCTTGACCGGCACGGGGTCGGTGAGCTCGACAGGTCCGGACGCGGCTGTCTCAGAAGTCATATCCGCATGCTACCTACGCTTCCGTAGGTAACCGATCCGAGTGGCGATGCTCACGTGTGCGGCCCCCTGGACATATGGGCAAGATGGTCGGAGGATCAAATGAGTGCGGTCGGCACCGGATGAGCGCCTGGAGGGAACGAAGGGGTCAGCATCCGGGTCGCAGCCCCCACGGGGCCGGACAACACACCCTCTTCACAAGGAGCGATCGTGGCGCGAGACATCGCGGCTCCCCTCACTGTCCCCACTCGGCACCAGGAGCTCGTCTCCTGGGTGGACGAGATCGCCGCCCTCACGCAGCCTGACCGCGTGGTCTGGTGCGACGGCTCGGAGGCCGAGTACGAGCGCCTGTGCGAGGAGCTCGTCGCCAAGGGCACCTTCACGAAGCTCGACCCTGTCAAGCGCCCCAACTCCTACTACGCCGCCTCCGACCCGAGCGACGTCGCCCGCGTCGAGGACCGCACCTTCATCTGCTCCGAGAAGGAGGAGGACGCCGGCCCGACGAACCACTGGAAGGCGCCCGCCGAGATGCGGGAGGTCTTCGCCGGCGAGAACGGCGTCTTCCACGGCTCCATGCGCGGCCGCACCATGTACGTCGTCCCGTTCTGCATGGGCCCCGTCGGCTCGCCGCTCTCCGCGATCGGCGTGGAGATCACCGACTCCGCGTACGTCGCCGTCTCCATGCGGACCATGACGCGCATGGGCCAGGCGGTCCTGGACGAGCTCGGCACCGACGGGTTCTTCGTCAAGGCCGTCCACACGCTGGGCGCCCCCCTCGCCGAAGGCGAGGCCGACGTGCCGTGGCCCTGCAACTCCACCAAGTACATCTCGCACTTCCCCGAGGACCGCGAGATCTGGTCCTTCGGCTCCGGCTACGGCGGCAACGCCCTGCTCGGCAAGAAGTGCTACGCGCTGCGCATCGCCTCGGTCATGGCGCGCGACGAGGGCTGGCTCGCCGAGCACATGCTCGTCCTGAAACTGACGCCGCCGCGCGGGGAGTCGAAGTACGTCGCCGCCGCGTTCCCGAGTGCCTGCGGCAAGACCAACCTGGCCATGCTGGAGCCCACGATCTCCGGCTGGACGGTCGAGACCATCGGTGACGACATCGCCTGGATGCGGTTCGGCGAGGACGGCCGGCTGTACGCCATCAACCCGGAGGCCGGGTTCTTCGGAGTCGCCCCCGGCACCGGCGAGCACACCAACGCCAACGCCATGAAGACCCTGTGGGGCAACTCCGTCTTCACCAACGTGGCACTCACCAACGACGGCGACGTCTGGTGGGAGGGCATGACCGAGGAGACACCCGCACACCTCACGGACTGGAAGGGCAACGACTGGACCCCGGAATCCGGGACGCCGGCCGCCCACCCAAACGCCCGCTTCACCGTCCCCGCCGGCCAGTGCCCGACCATCGCGCCCGAGTGGGAGGACCCCAAGGGCGTGCCGATCTCGGCCATCCTCTTCGGCGGCCGCCGCGCCTCGGCCGTCCCGCTGGTCACCGAGTCCTTCAACTGGCAGCACGGCGTCTTCCTTGGAGCGAACGTCGCCTCCGAGAAGACCGCCGCCGCCGAGGGCAAGGTCGGCGAGCTGCGCCGCGACCCGTTCGCCATGCTGCCGTTCTGCGGCTACAACATGGGCGACTACATGAAGCACTGGGTCGAGGTCGGCGCCGACAAGGCGGACCAGTCGAAGCTCCCGAAGATCTACTACGTGAACTGGTTCCGCAAGAACGACGCGGGCAAGTTCGTCTGGCCCGGCTTCGGTGAGAACAGCCGCGTCCTCAAGTGGATCGTCGAGCGGCTGGAGGGCAAGGCCGAGGGCGTCGAGACGCCGATCGGCGTCCTGCCGGCCAAGGGGTCCATCGACACCGCCGGCCTGGACCTCTCGGAGTCCGACCTGGACTTCCTGCTCACCGTGGACAAGGAGGTCTGGCGCGAGGAGGCCGCGCTGATCCCCGAGCACCTGAACACCTTCGGCGACCACACACCGAAGGAACTGTGGGACGAGTACCGCGCGCTGGTCCAGCGCCTGGGCTGACCCCTCCAGATCCCCGCGGGCGCCGGGCCGCCATGACATCCGCCCTGACCTGTGGGGTCGGCGGCCGCCCGCGGCACGGCACCCGGAGCCCCCTCATGGTTCCGGGTGCCGCACCACTCCAGGAGAGCCGCTCCGAACAGTCCGCACCCCGCGTCGTCGCGAATGTCCATGAGGCGCGGACGACTTGGGCACTCGATCTTCACAACCGGGGCCGCGCCTTCCTCTCCGCGCCCGGGGTTCAGTGACCTCCCCGGTCCTCCAGGTAGCGGGTGTGTGTCTGCTGGCGTCTCGCCTCCGCCTCCCGCAGGCCGGTGGCCAGTTGCTCCGCCTCCCGGTGCAGGAGTTCCAGCTGGCGCTCCAGGTGCCGTTCCGGCGGCTCGCTGCCCGGGGTCATCCGCGTCCACCAGCGGGTGCGTACGAACGTGTCGACGGACTCGGGGATGTCCTGGTGGACCGCGCGTGACAGGGCGTGGACGCCCTCCGGGTCCGCGGCGAGCGCCTCGGACACCCAGCCGGGCGCCAGCAGACCCTCCAGCAGCCCGGTCAGTTCGACCAGCCGTCCGGCAGCCGCCGGAGGCAGGTCCACCTCGTCCAGGTACTCCCGCAGCAGCGTGAAGTCGGCCCGCAGCGCCTCCAGGCGGGACGAGGCGTCCGGGAAGCCGGGTACGGAGGGCCGGGACGGCGGGGCGATCAGCGCGCCCGCCCCGTACAGGCCGGCGACCACCACGGGCCAGTACGCCCCCGCGAGCCCGGTGAAGGTGAGCGCCAGGCCGGCCAGGCCGCACGCGCTTCCGGTGAGGTTCTTGGCGGACTCCAGGTAGGCCAGGATCCGGCCGGCGGGACTACTGGTAGCCACGGATCTCCTCGAACGCCGCGTCCAGCGAACCGGGCCCCTCGTCCTTCGTCGCGTCGAAGAGCCGCCCACCGGTCAGATCCGCGACGCGGTCGAGCTCCGAGCGGTCGGAGTCGCCGAACACGATGGGGAAGACCGGGGTGGTACGCCGGGCGGCGGGCAGTGCCCGGTAGAACGCGGCGAACTCGGCCGCGCTGTCGCCCGTCGTGTTCTGGCCGTCCGTCATCAGCACGATCGAGGTGAACACGGACTCGGTGTCCGTGCCGATCCGGCCGTAGGCGTCCTTCAGGCTCGAGTAGACCGCCGTCTTCCCGCTCGCCGTCAGCGAGGCGGTGTCGGCCCTGATGGCCTCCAGCCCGGCTTCGGGGTGGGCGGGGTCGACCGTGTGTGTGGTCGCCCGCTTCACGGAGGTGCCGAAGGGCAGCAGGGTGACCTCCTCCCGTTCCCTGAAGTCCCCGGTCAGCCCGTCGAGGGCGGTCTTGAGCCGCCGCAGCCGTTCGCCCTTCATGGACCCGGAGGTGTCCAGGACGTACACCGTGCGGGAGGGGCGGCGCAGTTCGTTCTCGTATCCGGCGAGCAGGCCGTCGGCCACGGATCTGGTCCCGGGGAAGGGGAGTTCGCGCCGGGGTTCTGTGTCCAGCGGCGGGGCGGGGCGCACGGAGGCGACCACCGGTCTGCGGTAGGTGTCCTCGGTCAGCCGCCGCTGGACGGCCGGCGTGCGGAAGTGCGCGGTGAGGGCGCGCACCGAGTCCCGGGCGTCCGGTGAGGCGCCGGAGAGGAGCCCGAGCGGGTAGTCGGCGGTGACCACGCCGTCGCGCGGGCGGACCACGGTGAGCCCGGTGCCGCTGTCGCGGTTGAGGGAGTGCAGTACGGACTCGTAGTTGATCAGGGCGTCGACGTCACCCCGCCGGGCGTACGCGGTGGCCAGCCAGCCGGAGGAGCCCGAGGTCAGCCGCTGGCCGGCGAAGAACTCCTTCAGCTTCGGTGACGCGGCGCGGACATCGGCGTCGGTGAGCGCCGCCTGCGCGCCGGACAGCGCGGAGGCCACCGAGATCAGCGCGGAGAAACCGGAGTTGGAGCGCGAGGGGTCGGTCATTCCGTACGTCAGTTTCCCCTCGGTGACCGCGCGGTGCATCCCCGCCCAGGTCACCGTGCCGGGCTTCCAGCCGAGCCGGCGCATCGCCTCGGGGCGGATGCCGACGGCGACCGGGGACACCATGAGGGGCGTCTGCGAGGTGACCCGCCGCGCGGCGTCCGGATGCAGACGCAGGTAGTCGCCGGAGGACAGCCACACGGCGTCGAACCGCCCTTCGGCCCGGCCCGAGGCGATCAGCTCCACCGCGTCGAGGGTTCCCGTCCAGGTGGGCCGCACGGTGATCCCGGTGGCCTTCCTCGTCTCCTCCAGCAGCGGACGCAGGTCGGAGAGTTCGCTGGAGGCCAGCACCCGGATGGTGCCGGGGCGGGGGCGGTCGTCGTCCGCCCCGTCGGGGCCGTCCGTGGAGGGGTTCGAGCAGGCCGCGGCGGGGACGAGCACGGCCGCCGCGAGCAGCGACGCCACGGTCCGGGCCAGCCGGCGGCGCAGGCGGCGGAGCCGGGTCCGGGGTGCGGGGCTCATCCGGTGCCGCCGCTCTCGAGCAGTCCGGCGGACCTGGAGCGCTCCAGGTAGCCGCCGGCCTGCCGGAGTTCCGAGGTCAGTGACTCCACGGTCGCCGCCATGGACTCCGTCGCCTGCGCCTTGTAGGTGTCGATGGCGTCGAGTGTCCGGTAGATCTGCTGGAAGGCCGTACGCAGGGTCTCGGCGCTCACCGCCGGGTCCGCCGCGATCCGCTGGATCTCACCGCTCTGTCCGGCCAGCATCTCGGCGTTGCCCCGGATCAGGTCCTCCGTGGTGGAGCGCAGGACCTGGACCTGCTCGGTCACCTTGCGCTGGCTCTCCAGCGCCGAGGCCAGCATCACGGCGATCCGCAGGGCCGAGACGGTGGTGGTGGCGGCGCGGTCGACGCCCTTGATCAGCTCCTCGTTGTTGCGCCGCACCACGTCCATGGCGAGGTATCCCTGGGCGCACACGGCGAGTTGGGTGAGCAGGTCCTGGTGCTTCTGCCGTACGGGGAAGAGGACGTCGGCCCGCAGGGCGTCCGCGCGGTCGGGGGCGGTGGCCTCGGTCTCGGCGACGCGACGGGCGACCGCCTCGTCGAGGGCCTCGGTCAGCACCACGTACTCCTGGAGCTTGCCCATGGTCTCCCAGAGCCTGGTGCGTTCGGTGTGCAGCCCGGCGTTGTCGCGGCGCAGCTCGTCCTGGCCGGAGCGCAGGGCGCCCACGATCCGGTCGAGCGTCGACCGGGAGGAGGCGTAGGCGGCCACGTGGTCGCGCAGTCTGTTGCCGCCGGGCAGCCGGGAGAGCAGCTTGCGGGCGCCCTTGGCCGGTGTGTCACGGGGATCGAGGTCCTCGACCGTGCGCCGCAGTTCGAGGAGGGAGGAGCCGACCCGCTGCTGGGCATCACCCTGCCCCGAGGCCCCGGCGGTGAGCGACCGTACGGTCCGGTCGAGCATGCGGTTCGACTGCTGGGCGGCCGCCCTGATGTCGCCCTGCCCGAGGGAGGCGATCTCGCCGATACGGGTGCTGAACTCCGGTGACCGGGTGTCGAGTCCGGCGAGTCCGGCGACGTACTCGGTGGCTCTGCGGGTCATCTCCGTGCGCACCGCCCCGTCCACGGGGACGAGGCCCGCGGCCTGTTCCGTGCGTACGGGCGCGACGGGCTCGGGCGGGGTGAGGACGAGGTGCGGGGGCTCCGGTTCCGGTGGGGTGAGCGGGGGTGTGCCCGTACTGCTCATGCTGAGGTCTCCTGGGGTGTGGTGGCGGGTCAGCCGTGGGCCCGGCGGGCCATCGAGCGCAGCACCTCGGCGGTGGGCACGGGTGCCTGGCGTACTCCGGTGAGCCGCTGGTCGATGAAGGCGGTGTGGGGTGCGGTGGCCGTGACGAATTCGGCGGCGGCGCCCTGGGGGCGGAAGCCGTGGCGTACGGCCAGCTCGCGCAGACGCGGGTCGGTGGAGAGCAGCTCGCCCAGCTCCCTGCCCTGAGCGGTGAGCGGGACGACGGTGTGGTCGCTGGAGACGGTGGTGTCCGGGTAGAGCACGACGAGGTCACCGCTGTCCTGCTTCTGCAGCAGCAGGGACGCCACCTGCGACTCGTAGACCAGGACGAGCGGGTTGCCCACCCCGCTGATGAAGTCGCGGAACGGTGCGTCGCTGCTGGTCTGCTGGGCGCCCTGGACCTGTACGAGCTTGCGCATGAGGGGCGCGGTCCGGGTGACGGCCGCCTCGTCGGAGGCCACCCGGCCGCCGTCGGCCGCGTAGCTCGCGGCGGCGAGGAACAGGGCGCCCGAGTTGGAGGAGACGGGGTCGGTGCTGGTCACGAAGACCGTGCCGGCGAGCTCGGGGTGGCGGTCGGCGCCGTGCAGCTGCTGCCAGGTGCGGTCTTCCCCGGCCGCCTTCAGGTAGGGGCCCATGAGCAGCCGTCCGCGCCCGGCGGGCCTGCCCCCGCTCGCCGGTTCCAGGGCGGCGAGCCCGTTGCCGGCGAGGACCTGCGCGGCGGCGCGGTGGGCGACGACCACCAGGGGCGAGTAGAAGGGGCGCAGCGGGGTGCCGGTCGACTTCGTGACCGCTCTCAGCTCGTCGGCCGGGGCCTTGGAGCTGGGGAAGGCGAAGTCGTATCCCTTCAGGGGGAGTTGGTCCATGGCCCAGGAGCCGGACGTCTCCGTCTTCACGGTGAGGCCCTGTGCGGCGAGCGCCTTCACCACGTCGGGGTCGGCGAAGAACTCCGCCTTCTCCGAACCGATCACTCCACGCACGGTCCTCGTAGCCGTGCCGGTGTCCTCGCTGTCACGGCCCGCCACGACGGCCGCTGCCACTCCGCCGATCAACAGGACCGCCAGGACGATTCCCACGATGCGTTTCACGCGGGCAGCGTGCTCGCGGAAACCCACATTCCGGGCTGTGCCGGGTGTACGGGAGGTGAAGTGCCGATCCCAGTACGCAACGGAGCGGGACGTTCCCCGCCGGGAGGGCCGTGGGCGCCCGGTCGGAGGGCCCCGGCGGCCCTCCGGCCGGGGCCGTCAGGGGGCGCCGACCAGAGCGGCCGGAGCGGCGGCGGCCAGTGCGGCGGTGTGGGTGTCCATGGCCTCCGCCGCCAGGATCGCCACGGCGGTGTCGGCGCGGGACGCGGCCACCACGAGGGCCCGGCCGGCGAGCGTGTGGGCACGGCGGTGCAGGGCGGCGGCGGGCGCATCGCTGCGTCCGGCGTGCCGGGCGGGCGGGGCGGAACGCAGTCTGGCCACCTGCTCGGCGATGCGGTCGCCCTGGGCGGTGAGGCCCAGTTCGTCCGTGACGGCGAGCAGGGCCGAGAGGTGGCCGGCGAGCTGGATGTCCAGCTCGTCCTCACGGCTGCGGTGCGGGAAGTCGGCGTCGTCGGCCGATGTGTGGACCGACTTGGTGCGGATCGGCTCGTACATGGGGGGCCTCCTGATGATGCAGTAAGCCCATCCTATCTTGGATTGTGTCTAAAGTTGCGTCGAATCCGGATCCTGTGCCGATCGGGGCCGGCTGCGACCGTCGCCGGTCAGGGCTGGCTGTAGCCGTCGAGGAAGTTCCCGATACGGGTCACCGCGTCGGTCAGGTCCTGGACCGGAGGCAGGGTGACCACCCGGAAGTGATCGGGGTCGGGCCAGTTGAAGCCCGTCCCCTGCACCACCATGATCTTCTCGGCCCGGAGCAGGTCGAGGACCATCTGCCGGTCGTCCTTGATCTTGAAGACCTTCGGGTCGAGCCGGGGGAAGAGGTACAGCGCCCCCTTCGGCTTCACGCACGTCACGCCGGGGATCTGCGTCAGCAGGTCGTACGCCACGTCGCGCTGCTCCAGGATCCGCCCGCCCGGCAGCACCAGCTCGTTGATCGACTGCCGTCCGCCGAGCGCCGTGGCCACCGCGTGCTGCGCGGGCATGTTGGCGCACAGCCGCATGTTCGCCAGCACCGTCAGGCCCTCGATGTACGACGAGGCGTGCGCCTTCGGGCCGCAGACCGCCATCCAGCCGGACCGGTAACCGGCGATCCGGTAGTTCTTGGAGAGACCGTTGAAGGTGAGCACCATCAGGTCCGGGGCGATGGCGGCGGTCGGGGTGTGCGTCGCGCCGTCGTAGAGGATCCGGTCGTAGATCTCGTCGGAGCAGACGACCAGGTTGTGGCGGCGGGCGATCTCCGTCAGCCCCCGCAGCATCTCGTCGTCGTAGACCGCGCCGGTCGGGTTGTTCGGGTTGATGATCACGATCGCCTTGGTGCGGTCGGTGATCTTCCGCTCGATGTCCGCGAGGTCCGGCATCCAGTCGGCCTGCTCGTCGCACCGGTAGTGCACGGCCGTACCGCCGGCCAGCGAGACCGACGCCGTCCACAGCGGGTAGTCGGGGGCGGGCACGAGGACCTCGTCGCCGTCGTCGAGCAGCGCCTGCATCGACATCTGGATCAGCTCGGAGACGCCGTTGCCGAGGTAGACGTCCTCGACGTCGAGGTCGATCCCCTTGGTCTGGTAGTGCTGCATCACCGCGCGGCGCGCGGAGAGCAGCCCCTTGGCGTCGCCGTACCCGTGTGCGCCGGAGAGGTTGCGCAGGATGTCCTCGAGGATCTCCGGCGGGCATTCGAAACCGAAGGCCGCCGGGTTTCCCGTGTTCAGCTTGAGGATGCGATGACCTGCGGCTTCCAGCCGCATCGCTTCCTCGAGGACGGGGCCGCGGATTTCGTAACAGACGCCGGCGAGCTTTGTGGACTGGATGACCTGCATGTCCGCGAGCTTACGGCCGTGTTTCGCGCGGTGCCCCCGGGTCGGCCGCCCGTTGCTCCCTCCGGGGGCGCGCGGAGGCCCGGCGGGTCTTCCATCGCCATGCCGCCCCGGCCGCGGACCGTGGGAACGGCCGGTCCGGGCGGCGCCGGGGCTTGGAATGCGGGCGTCCCGCCCGGACCGGGTGAGATGCGCCACGCGGGGGGCGTACACCCGGCACGCGCGCCCCGCGCGGGACCTCTCGAACGCGATCGGCACCGCCGCTCCGAGCGTCCCGCGCGGTCACCCGGACCGGCCGTCGGGGCCCCGTCAGTCCGGCAGGACCGTGCCCTCGGGAAGGCGGACGCCGAAGTCCTCGGCCAGCACCCGCAGCACCTCCTCGGAACCGGCCAGCTCCCGCTCCCGGACCGTGCCGTCGTCCGCGGTCTCGGTCAGCGTCCGCCCCGACAGGGCCAGGTGCCGGCCCGGCAGGGTGCGCTGGACGTACACCGCCTGCCGGAAGGGCGAGCGCGGATTCGTCGCGATGTGCCAGTTGATGACGTCGTAGTCCGGGGCCTCGAAGGGCTCCAGCGTGAACTCGTACTGCGGCTCCCAGTAACCGCTCTTGTCGGCCTGGAGCTCCCACAGCTCCAGCGGCCCGTCGTGCGGGGCGTGCACCAGCCGGTGGCGGCGCGGGGTGTCCAGCAGCTCGGCGTCCACCACCAGGGGGATCGGCTCCAGCAGCGCACCGTGCGAACCGAAGCCCACGTCCGCGATCCACGGGGTGGCCTCGCCCTCGACGTCCACCCGCAGCAGCATGTGCGTGCGTGGCCTGATGTCACCGGGTGCGGCGCCCACCACGACCCGGCCGGCGAGCAGGGTGACCCGGAAACCGAGCTGCGTCAGGGCGGCGGCCAGCAGGGTGTTGTGCTCGTAGCAGTAACCGCCCCGCCCGCCGCGGACCATCTTCTTCTCCAGGTCCCCGAGCTCGAGGGACGGAGCGCCCTCCAGGACCGGTTCCAGGTTCTCGAACGGGATGCCCAGCATGTGGGCGCGGTGCACGGACCGCAGCACCTCCACGGTGGGGCGCGGGTCCGCCTCCACCGGCCGGCCGATGCGGGCGAAGTACGCGTCGAGGTCGAGTGTCATACCCCGACCCTACGCAGGCGGTCCGCCGGATCGCCGCCCCTGTGGCGGCGCCGGGACGAGGATGCTCCCGTGTGCGCGCCAGGTGTGGCGGAGCCGAGTGCTCCACCCGGTGCGGAGTGTTCAACTCCGTTGACATGTGCGTACGTTGCATTGACTTGCCTGTGTGGTGTTCATAACATCCACACGTCCGAGACCGTGAAATGGCCGGAACTCGTCGTCCGGGCAACCCGGTGCAACGTGCGGCGCGGACGCGTCCCGCGACCTTCCGCCCGCTCGGCGTGACCGCACGAATCGTCACGCGGCTTCCCGGACCTCCTGGCCCCGGGCGGACGCGGAGGGAGCCCGATGAGTACGCCGGCTGTCGAATCCGCCCTGACACACGGCCAGAGACGGCTCTGGTTCCTCGACCAGATGGAGCCAGGGGACCCCTCCTACAACATCCCGCTCGTGCTGCGGCTCACCGGCCCGCTGATACCGGCGGCCCTGCAGTCCGCGCTCGACGCCGTGGCCGCCCGGCACGAGATGCTGCGGACCCGATTCCCCGACGAGGACGGCCGGCCGCTCGCCGTCGTCGCCGACCCCGCCCCCGTACCCGTCGAACACCTCGACCTCCGGGGTTCCGGGCACCTTCTGACCACCGAGCTCGCCGCACGCACCAACCGCGGCTTCGACCTCGGGCAGGGACCCCTGCTGCGCGTCACGCTGATCCGCACGGCCGAGACCGAACACGTCCTGTGCGTGGTCCTGCACCACATCGTCGCCGACGGCTGGTCGCTGAACATCCTCCGGGACGAACTGGCCGCCCACTACACCGCGCACCGGACGGGCGAGGCGACCGCCTCGCCGCTCCCGCCGTCCTACCTGGCGTACGCGGCGGCCAGGGACCAGGAGGAGGACGGCCCCGAGGAGCGGGAGTCCCTCGCCTACTGGCTGGACCGCCTCGCCGACGCGCCCGCGCTCGATCTCCCCCTGGAACACCCCCGGCCCGCGCGGCCGTCCACCCGCGGCGCCTTCCACACCCAGGTACTGACCGGCGCGGGCCCCGTCGTGGACGCACTGGCACGCGCCCGCCGGTGCACGCCCTTCATGGTGCTGCTCGCCGCCTACCAGGCGGTGCTCCACCGGTGCACCGGACAGGACGACTTCTGCGTCGGGGTCCCCACGGCCGGGCGGGGCGACCCGGGCACGGAACAGATCATCGGCTACTTCTCGCGCACCCTGGTGCTCCGGTCCGACCTCTCCGGAGCACCGACCTTCGCGGGCCTGCTGCGCCGCGTCCGTTCCACCGCCCTCGGCGCCTTCACCCACGAACGGATCCCGTTCGAGAAGCTGACCGAATCGCTGCGCCTGGACCGTGACCCGGAGCGCACCCCGCTCTTCCAGACGATGCTGACCGTCCACACCCAGGACGCCGGCCTGCTGCACGACGCGGCCTTCGCCGACCTGCGGTGCGGCGAGCTGGACCCGGGGATGGAGGTATGCAAGTTCGACCTCACCCTGGACGTGCGCCGCGACGGCGACGACATCGTCGCCGTCTTCGGGTACCGCACCGACCTGCTTGACGCCGCCTGGACCGCACGGCTCGGCCGCTGGTTCGAGACCCTGCTGCGCGCCGCCGCGGCCGACCCCGACACCCCCGTGCACCGGCTGCCGATGCTGGACCCGTCGGAACTCGCCGCGCTGGAGGCGGCGGGACGCGGCCCGGAGACCCCGCAGGGGCCGGCCACCGTGCTCACCGCGGTCCGCGAGGCGGTGGACCGCGACCCCGCCGCGACCGCGCTCCGGGGGAGCGCCGGCTCCCTCGACTACGCCGCCCTCTGGGCCGGTTCGGGCCGGCTCGCACAGCGCCTGACCGCCGAGGGGGTGCGGCCGGGTGACACCGTCGGGATCCTGCTGCCGCGCGGCCCGCAGGCCGTCGTGTCCATGCTCGCCGCCTGGCGGGCCGGCGCCGCCTATCTGCCGCTCGACCCCGGCTACCCCGCGACCCGGCTCGCCTTCATGGTCGCCGACAGCGGCGCCCGGACCGTCCTGACCTCGCGGGACGCCAACCCGGACGGCCTCCCCGGCCTCGACGGCGCGAGAGTCCTGGACCTGGCGGAGACCGGGTCGCCGGACGACGCCGGCGTCCCGGACCCCGTCGGGCTCCCCGGCGTCGCGGGTCCCGACGCCACGGATCCCGCCGTCCCGGACCCCGACGTGTCGGGCTCCGGCCTCCCGGACCCCGTCGGGCCGGGACCCGAGGACGCCGCGTACGTCGTCTACACCTCGGGCTCCACCGGCACACCCAAGGGAGTCGTCGTCCCCCACCGGGCCCTCGCCGAACGCGTCCGCTGGATGCGCGAGGGGTACGGGATCACCCGGACCGACACCGTCCTGCACTGCGCCTCGCTCAGCTTCGACACCTGCGCCGAGGAACTCTTCCCGGCGCTCGCCGCCGGAGCCACCCTGGTGGTCGCCGATGCCGACGGGGACCTCCCCGACCAGCTGGCCCGGGAACACGCACGCGGGATCACCGTCATCGACCTGCCCACCCCCTACTGGCACCAGCTGGTGGGTGACCTGGCGGCCGTGCCCTGGCCGGAGACACTGCGGCTGCTGATCCTGGGCGCCGACCAGGTCCAGGCGGCGGCGGTGGCCACCTGGCGCGAGACGTTCGGCGACCGGGTCAGGGTCGTCAACTCCTACGGCCCCACCGAGACCACGGTCATCGCGACGACCGCCGACCTCGGCGAGGCCGACACCCGGGGCAGGCCCCCCATCGGCACCCCCATCGGCGGTGTCACGGCGACGGTCTGCGACCCGTACGGCGAACCGGTCCCGCCCGGGACCCCAGGCGAGCTGGTCATCGGCGGCCCCGGAGTCGCCCACGGGTACTCCGGCAGGCCGGGAGCCACCGCACGCTCCTTCGTCCCCGACCCCTACGGCCCCCCGGGATCACGCCGCTACCGCACCGGTGACCTCGTCCGCCGCCGCCACGACGGCGCCCTGGAGTTCCTCGGCCGCCTGGACGGCCAGGTCAAGGTGCGCGGCTACCGCATCGAGCCCGGGGAGATCGAGAACGCCCTGCTGAAGCAGCCGGGCGTCGCCGAGGCGGCCGTCGTCGCCCGGGGGGACACCCTGGTCGGCTACGTCGTCCTCTCGCCCACCGCGCCGGACCCCGAGCCGACCCCGGCCGGTCTCCGGTCCGCGCTCGCCGCCCTGCTGCCCGGACACCTCGTACCCAACGCGCTGCTGGTCCTCGAACGGCTGCCGCTGACCGCCAACGGCAAGCTCGACCGGCGGGCACTCCCCGCGCCCGAGCACCGTCCGGTCCTGCGCGAGGCCTACCTCGCCCCGAGGACGGAGGCCGAGGAGCTCGTCGCCGACATCTGGCGGGAAGTACTGGGCATCGACCGGGTAGGAGCACACGACGACTTCTTCGAGCTCGGAGGCCACTCGCTGCTCGCCACCCGGGTCATCGCCCGGATCCGTGCGGCCGCCGAACTCACCGTGCCGCTGCGCACCCTGTTCACCAACCGCACCGTCGAGACCTTCGCCGAGGCCGTGGAGGAGGCCCTGGTGGCGGAGATCGACGCGCTGTCGGAGGAGGAGGCCGCCGGACTGCTGGCCGCGGGCCTCGGAGAGGAGAACCGGTGAACGCCGCGGCCCCCTGCCAGGTGGTGGTCAACGACGAGGAGCAGCACGCGCTGTGGCCGTCGGGATCCCCGGTACCCGCCGGATGGCGGTCCACGGGGTTCAGCGGGACCGAGGACGAGTGCACGGCGCACATCGACGAGGTCTGGCCGGACATCAGGCCGCTGAGCCTGCGCGCGGCACCGGCCGAGCGGGGGCGGCGATGAGTGCCGCGCCTTCCCTCCCCCTTTCCGCCGAGGGGACGGCGACGGCCGGGGCGGCGGTGGCGACCGAGGTGACGGGAGCGACCGGGGTGACGGGAGTGACCGGGGTGACGGCGGAGACCGGGACCACGGAGGCGACGGGGGTGCCCGGGGCGACGGGGGCGACCCGGACGACCGAGGTCCTCTTCACCGGCGGCCGTGCGGGGACCGCCCCCCTCACCTGGGGGCAGCGCGCCATCTGGAACGCCATCGCCAGGACCGCGCCGAACGACGTCTACTTCAACATCGGCCGGGTCCTCCCGCTCGGCGAGCGCGGCAGGATCACCGAACTCCCGGCGCTCACCGCGGCGGTGGCCGCCCTGATGGCACGGCACGAATCCCTGCGCACCCGGGTGTCCGGCGGGCCGGACGGGCCCCGTCAGTCGCTGGCGGACACCGGACGGCTCCGGCTCACCGTCGTCGACGAGCCCCGGCCGGAGCGGACCGCGGACACCGCCGCACGGCTCATGGAGGAGCTGAGGACCACCCGGTTCGACTACGAGGGGGAGTGGCCGCTGCGCGTCGCCGCGGTCAGCCACCAGGGCCGGGTCACCCACGCCGTGCTGGTCCTGTGCCACCTGGCGACGGACGGCCAGGGCGCCGAGCACGTCGTACGCGACCTCCGGCTGCTGGTCAGGCGGGGCTCGGCGGGCGCCGCACCGCGGACCAACCCGCTGGACCTCGCCGTCCAGCAGCACGCCCCGGCCGGGGTGCGCCGCAGCGAACGCGCGCTGGCCCACTGGGAACACTTCTACCGGACCATGCCCCCGACGATGTTCGCCCGACAGGTCGCCGAACCCCGCGCCCCCCGGTTCTGGAGCGGCCGTCTGGTGTCCGGGGCGCTGGCCGCGGCGACCGACGTGCTCGCCGCGGAACACCGGGTCAGCGGCTCGACGATCCTGATGACGGGCATGGCCGCCCTCGCCGCCGCCGAGGGCGGGCACCGGACGGCGGCGATGATGCCCATCGTCGGCAACCGGACCGCCCCCGACCGGCAGGGCATGGTGGCGATGCTCTCGCAGGACGCCCCGTTCCTCCTCGACCTCTCCGGGGCCGAGCTCTTCACCGACCTGCTGCCCCGGGGCTGGGACGCGGCGATGGCCGGCTACCGCGCGGCGTCCTACGACCCGGTCGCCTGGGAGGCCCTGCGCGAGCGGGTGGGCAGGGAACGGGGCACGCCCGTCCACCCGTACTGCTGCTTCAACGACCAGCGGTTCCACGAACGGCCGCCGGGGCCGCCGCCGGGGCCTTCTGAACTCCGGAAGGCGCGTGAGCGCTCCGAGTTCGGCTTCCCCGCCACCGAGGAGCAACTGGGCTGCCGCTACTGCGTCCACGTCACCGAGGAGCGGGGCACCCTCGCCGTCATGCTGACCGCCGACACGGCGTACCTGCCCCCGGACGCGATCCGGGCCCACCTGGAGACCCTGGAGGAAGTGCTTGTCGAGTCCGCGTGCGGCGCCCCGCCGCCGGTCGCCGAGCTGCCGGCCCTGCTGGGACGGGCGGCCGCCTCGCGACGCACCGCGCCCGACGCCGAGCGCTGACCCACCACGGAGGGCGGGAGAGCCCTTAGGCTTGCGCCATGACCGCACTGCCCGACTGGATGCGCCCGCCGCGCGAGGAAGGCTGGTTCGCGGAGGATCTGGACCGCCTCCCCGAGGCGCCCCGCCACACCGAGCTGATCGACGGAGCCCTCGTCTTCATGATGTCGCCGCAGCGGTCCTGGCACGGCCGTCTCGTCACCTCCTTGACCACCACGCTCATGGCACAGGCCCCGGTCGGCTTCGAGGTCGAGCGTGAGATGACCATCCGCCTCGACGCCCGCAACCGCCCCGAACCGGACCTCCTGCTGACGAACCTGCCCTACGACCCCGACCGCACCTGGTACGCCCCGGAGGACGTGGAACTCGTCGTGGAGGCGGTCTCGCCCGAGTCCGCCCATCGCGACCGCACGGTGAAGCTGCGCAAGTACGCGGAGGCAGGCATCCGGCACTACTGGTGCGTCGAGGACGAGGACGGCGCGCCCGTCGTCCACGTCTACGAGCTCGACGACCCCACCGGCGCCTACGCGCCCGCAGGAATCTTCCGGGGCACCCTCAAGCGCGGGGTCCCCTTCGAGATCGACCTCGACCTCGACACGCTGACGCCGCCCCGCAGCGACTGAGGAGCCCGCGGAGGAGAACTCGCCGGGCCCGGCAGAGTCCGGCTCATCCCCGTGATGCGTCCGGCTCGGGTGGTCCGTCGGGGACACGGCCCACCGAAAGCCCGCCCTGACGGATCGGGCCCCGCCCGCCGTGCGCAGCGCCGATGCTCAAGCGGTCCTCCGAACCGCTGAGAATGCTCAAATCCGGTGCTCACGGGCCAAGTTGCGGGCAGGCTGCCCGCATGATCGGAATCGGGAAGCAGGACATGGCCGTGCTCGTGCTGCGGGACACTCCGGAGATCGTCGGGCTGCTCGGCCGCGCGCTCGACACCGCGCCCGCCGCCGAGCGCCCGGGGCTGGAGAGGGCCCTGGCGATCGCTGTCGAGGCCGCTTCGGTGTCCGACGCGGAGATCCGCGGCCGCTGGGTGCGGCAGCGGCTCGCGGCGGTCGGCCACAAGGGCCAGGTCGACTCCGTCGCCGCGATCAAGGCGCTGCGCCAGGCCGAGCCGGGGCTGTCCCTCCGCCAGGCGGCGGCGTACGCCCGGGAGGCGGCCGTGTCGGCACGGGGGTGAGTCCGTGCGGTGCGCCGACGGCTTGATTCCGCCCCTTGCCGGAAATCCCCCCACCAGGGAAGCATGCGCATGTCAAAACCGGAGGAAGTCCGGTCGCAGGCACACCTGGAGGGGACCCCCACATGAACAAGCCTCTCGTCGGCGCACTTCTTACCGTCCTGTTCCTCGGGGTGGGCATCGCACCCGCGGCGGCGACCACGGTCGGCGGTCCGGCCGCCGCGACGGAACCGGCCACGACCACGAGCCCGGCCGCCGCCGACGCCCGCGCGAAGGCGGTCACCTTCGCCGGTACGGTCGCACTCAGCAACTGCTCCGGTTCGGTCGTCCGGACGCCCTCGTCGCTGCCGGGCGACCCCGCACTCGTCCTGTCCAACGGCCACTGCCTGGAGACCGGCTTCCCGGACCCGGGCGAGGTGGTGCTGAACAAGTCGTCGACCCGCACCTTCACGCTGCTGAACGCGGCCGGAAGCGGCGTCGGCACCCTGAGGGCGTCCAAGATCGCGTACGGGACGATGACGGACACCGACGTCTCGCTGTACCAGCTCACCCGGACCTACGCGCAGATCGAGAGCTCCTACGGCATCAAGGCGCTGGAACTCGCCGCCTCTCACCCTGTCGCGGGCACAGCGATCACCGTCGCCTCCGGCTACTGGAAGCGCACCTACAGCTGCTCGATCGACGGGTTCGCGTACCGCCTGAAGGAGGGTTCCTGGACCTGGAAGGACTCGGTCCGATACACCTCCGCCTGCCAGACCATCGGCGGGACCTCCGGATCCCCGGTGATCGACGACGCGACGGGCAAGGTGGTCGCCGTCAACAACACCGGGAACGAGGACGGCCAGCGGTGCACGGACAACAACCCGTGCGAGGTGGGCGAGAACGGCACGGTGACCGTGCGCCAGGGCATCAACTACGCCCAGCAGACCTACGGCATCGTGCCGTGCATCGGCAGCGGCAGCCGGATCGACCTGAACCGCTCGGGCTGCGCGCTGCCGAAGCCGTGACGCCGAAGCCGTGACGCCGAAGCCGTGACGCCGAGGTCCTGACCGGGCGGGCGCGGCCGGCGCCCGCTGGTTCCGGCCGCCCTGGACGGGTGCGGCCGGAACCCGGCTGGTGGTCAGGCGGCGGTGGAGCCCGTCCCCCGCACCGCACGTCCCGCGAGCGTCGAGGTCCGCTTGCCGTCCTCGATGACGAACTGACCGTCGATCAGGACGTGCGGGATGCCCACCGGCAGGGTGCGCGGCTCCTCGAAGGTGGATCCGGCCGCCACGGTCTCGGGGTCGAAGAGGACCAGGTCCGCGCGGTAGCCCTCGCGGACGAGGCCCCGGTCCGGCAGGCGCAGGCGGGCGGCGGGGCGGGAGGTGAGGTGGGCGACGCACTCCTCCAGCGAGAGGATGCCCAGCTCGCGCACGTACCGGCCGAGGTACTGGGGGAAGGTGCCGTAGGCGCGCGGGTGCGGCTTGGAGCCCTGGAGGATGCCGTCACTGCCGCCGGTGTGCACCCGGTGGCGCATGATCTGGCGGACGTTCTCCTCGTGGCCGACGTGCTGGAGGATCGTCGTGCCGAGCCGGTCCTCGATCAGCACCCGACGGGCCGTCACCCACGGTTCCTCGCCCCGCAGGGCGGCCGACTCGGCGACCGTACGGCCGACGTACTCGGACAGATCCGGGTTGGTGACGCCCGAGATCTCGATCCTGTCCCACTCGATCGGCACACCGTGGCAGCCGTCGGAGCCGGCCACCTCCACCACGTGGCGCATCCGCGCGGACACCTCCTCGTCCGCGAGCCTGGCCATGACCGACTCGGGGCCGCCCTCGTTGGCCCAGCTCGGCAGCATCGCGACGAGCGTCGTGCAGCCCGGGGTGTAGGGGTAGGTGTCCAGCGAGATGTCCGCGCCCGCGTCGAGCGCCCTGTCCAGGAGGGAGAGGAGCTCGGGGGCCTTGCCCTTGTTCACGCCGAAGTTCATGGTGGCGTGCGCGAGATGGAGCGGGCAGCCGGCCTCCCGGGTGAGCAGCACCATCTCCTCGTACGCCTGGAGCGCGCCCGCCCCGTACGAGCGGTGGTGCGGGCAGTAGTAGCCGCCGTGCGCGGCCACCACCTTGCACAGCTCGGTGAGTTCGGCGTCCGGCGCGTACATCCCCGGGGTGTACGTGAGGCCGGAGGACATGCCGACGGCGCCCTCGGCCATGCCCTGGGCGACGAGTTCCTTCATGCGGTCCAGTTCGGCGCCGGTCGCCGGCCGGTCGTCCCAGCCGACGGCGAGCATCCGGACGGTGCCCTGCGGGATCAGATAGGCCGCGTTGACGGCGATGCCCTGGCCGCCGAAGTTCCGGTCGAGGCGGTCCAGGTAGCCGCCGACGGTGCGCCAGTCGAAGTCGATGTCGCTGCCGTCGCCGTTCCAGCCCGCGATGGAGCTGCGGACCTGGGCCAGCGTGCGGTCGTCGGCGGGGGCGTAGGAGAGGCCGTCCTGGCCGAGCACCTCGAGGGTGACGCCCTGCGCGGCCTTCGCGCTGTGGTCCGGGTCGCGCAGCAACGCGAGATCGCTGTGCGCGTGCATGTCTATGAACCCCGGCGACAGCGCGAGGCCGTCGGCGTCCACGGTGCGCGCGGCGGCGGGCCGGGGGCCGTCGCCCTCCCCGCGGATCTCGGTGATCCGGCCGTCGGTGATGCCTACGTCGGCACGGTAGGAGGGGGTACCGGTGCCGTCGACGACGGTGGCGTCGCGGATGACCAGGTCCATGTGAGGTCGCCTTTCGGGGAGGGGGAGACCGGCTCCGCCGGGATCAGAAGAAGGTGCGGATGTAATCGGTGACGGTGCCGTCCGCCTCGACGAGCGGGATCAGCTGCCACTTGTCGAAGGACGTGCAGGGGTGGGAGAGCCCCATGCCGATCCAGTCGCCCACCTCCAGGTCGGCGTCCGCGTCCGTACGGACCCAGCCGTGCTGGTCGGAGAGGCCGGTGACGGTGACACCGGTGGCGGGCCGGACGGAGCCGTCGCGCCCGGAGCGCACGACCTGCGCCTCGGGGAGGTCGAGGTCGTAGGCGGCGTCGCGCTTGCCCGCGTTGACGAAGGCCTGCTCCGGGGTGGGGCGGGAGACGACCTGCGCCCAGAGGCGGAAGGCGGGCTGCAGGGCGCCCTCCTCCGGGACCCGGTTGAAGGGGGTGAGGTGGCGGTAGTGGCCGTCGTCGTGACTGACGTAGGCACCCGAGCGCAGCAGCTGCAGCACGGGGCGGCTGAGCTCCGGGATCTCCGCGAAGACGTCGGCGACCGCGTCGAACCAGGCGCTGCCGCCCGCGCTGACCAGGATCTCCTCGCCCTCGGCCAGGCCCTTGAAGCGGCCGGCCGCGTCGAAGGCGGCGGCCAGCGCGACCAGTCGGCGCAGCCACTCGCGTACCCGCTCGGGGGACGCGTCGGGCACCTCGCCCTCGTAACCCGCCACGCCCACCAGGCGCAGGGTGGAGGCGGCGGCCACGGCGTCGGCGACCGCCGCGCAGTCGGCCTCCGTACGGGCGCCGGTGCGCGCGCCCCGGCCCGCGCCCAGCTCCACCACGACGTCGACGGGACGCACGGCGCCCGCCGCGCGCAGCGCCTCGTCCATCAGCTCGACGCCGCGCACGGAGTCGACGTAGCAGGCGAAGGTGAAGCCGGGGTCGGAGTCCAGCTCCCCGGCCAGCCAGCGCAGCGCCGCCGCGTCGACGAGCTCGTTGGCGAGGAAGATCCGGGCGATGCCGTGGGCGCGGTAGACACGCGCCTGGTGGGGGACGGCCGCGGTGATGCCCCAGGCGCCGTGCTCCAGCTGGCGGGCGAAGAGCTGAGGGGACATCGACGTCTTGCCGTGGGGGGCGAAGGCGAGGCCGTGGCGCTCGGCGTACGTCTCCATGAGTGTGAGGTTGGCCTCGACCGACTCGGCGGACAGCGCCAGCACGGGGGTGGTGAAGCCGCCGGTGAAGAGGTCGCGCCGCTCGGCGGCCAGCGCGCCGACGGTCAGCCCCTCCGCGTCGGGCGGCAGCGCCTTGAAGCGGTGGTCGACCCGCTCGGCGGCGAGCGCCTGCAGGGACTGGGCGGGGGACTGCTGGGCGGCCAAGGGATCCTCCTCGGGACGGTGATCGTTGCATATTCTGCAACGGCCATTGCGCATATCGCTTAACGCTGTCTAACATCCTGGCCGATGCCGGGTCAATGGTGACCACCGGCGCCCCACGGCCGACCATGAGGAGCCCAGAGTGTCCGGATCCGCAACCGGGACGACCACCGCGGACGTCGTCTGCCTCGGTGAGTCCATGGTGACGTTCCTGCCCTCGCAGCCGGGCCGCCTCGCCGACGTCCCCTCCTTCGGCCGGGGCATCGGAGGAGCCGAGTCCAACGTCGCCTGCGCGCTCGCCGCCGCCGGCCACCGGGCCAGGTGGATCGGCCGGGTCGGCGCCGACGGCTTCGGCGACCACCTCGTCGACACCATCGCCGGATACGGCGTCGACACCTCCGCCGTACGCCGCGACCCCGACCGCCCCACCGGCGTCTACTTCCGCACGGCCACCGACCGGGCCACCGACACCCACGAGGTGGCGTACTACCGTGCCGGGTCCGCGGCCTCCGCGATGTCCCCGCACAACGTCCCCCGCGAGGACCTCCTCGACACCCGCGTCCTGCACCTCTCCGGCATCACCGCAGCGCTCTCCGCCGACTGCCTGGCACTCCTGACGGACCTCACCGGCCCCCGGGAGGGACGTCCCCTCGTCTCCTTCGACGTCAACCACCGCCCCGGCCTCTGGCGCGGCAGCGAGGAGGGCCCCGAGGTCCTGCTCGCCCTCGCCCGCCGCAGCGACCTGGTCTTCGTCGGGGACGACGAGGCCGAGGAGGCCTGGGGGCTGCACGGCGCCGAGGCGATCCGCGCCGCCCTCCCGGAACCGGACGTGCTGGTCGTCAAGCGGGGCGCCGACGGCGTCACCGTCTTCTCCCGCACGGCCGGCGAGGACACCGTCACCACCGTCCCCTCCCTCCGCGTCGACGTCGTCGCCGCGGTCGGCGCCGGTGACGCCTTCGCCGCCGGATTCCTCTCCGCCACCCTGCGCGACCTGCCCGTACGCGACCGCGCCCGGCACGGCCACCTCATGGCCGCCGCCGTCCTCACCGTCCCCGGCGACCTCACCGGCCCACCGCCCCGCGCCTACGCCGACCGGCTCGCCGCCCTCGACGACACCGCCTGGGGCACACTTCGTCTCGGCCCCGGCTGGACCGCCGCCGGGGCGGACGAGGGGGTACGAACCACATGAGCCAGACCGTCGACCGCGCGCTGAGCATCCTCCCGCTGCTCGCCCAGGGACCCGCAGACCTCGGCCTGGTCGCCGAACGCCTCGGCGTCCACAAGTCCACGGCGCTGCGCCTGCTCCGCACGCTCCACGAGCACGGCCTCGTCTACCGGCAGGAGGACCAGCGCTACCGCCTCGGAGCCCGGCTCTTCGCCCTCGCCCAGGAAGCCGTGGAGAACCTCGACGTACGCGAGATCGCCCACAGCCACCTCGTCGCCCTCAACGAGCAGTGCGGCCACACCGTCCACCTCGCGGTGTACGAGGAGAACGAGGTCCTCTACATCGACAAGGTCGAGAGCCGCTACCCCGTGCGGATGTACTCGCGGATCGGCAAGCCCGTCGCGATCACCGTCGCGGCCGTCGCCAAGCTGCTCCTCGCCGACCTCGCCGAGCCCGAACGGCGCGCCATCGCCGAACGGCTCGACTACCCCATGTACACGTCCCGTTCGGTCCCGAACGCCGGTGCCTTCCTCAAGGAGCTCACCGTCGTACGCGAACAGGGATGGGCCACCGACCTCGGCGGCCACGAGGAGTCCATCAACTGCGTCGGCGCCCCCATCCGGGGCGCGGACGGGCGCGTCGTCGCCGCGATGTCGGTGTCCGCACCGAACGTGGTCGTCACGGCCGAGGAACTCCTCACCCTGCTCCCGCTGGTGCGCCGCACCGCGGACACCATCAGCCGGGAGTACTCCGGCACCACCCCCACCAAGAAAGCCTGATCCGCGATGACCGAGAAGACCGCCCTCACCCCCAGCACCCACACCGCCCCGCCCGCGAAGTTCTCGCACGGCGTGAAGAAGGGGAACATCCTCCAGGTCGCCGGTCAGGTCGGCTTCCTCCCCGCCGTCGAGGGCCAGGCGCCCACCCCGGCCGGCCCGACGCTGCGCGAGCAGACCCTCCAGACCTTCGCCAACGTCAAGGCGATCCTGGAGGAGGGCGGCGCGAGCTGGGACGACGTCATGATGATGCGCGTCTACCTCACCGACGTGGACCACTTCGCCGAGATGAACGCCATCTACAACGAGTACTTCGAGGGAGAGGGCCTGAAGGCCCCGGCCTCCGCGCGTACGACGGTGTACGTCGGACTCCCCAAGGGTCTCCTCATCGAGATCGACGCCCTCGCGGTGCTCGGCTGACCGACCCGGACACCCCCGGAGCCCGCTGACCCACGTCCGGCTCCGGGGCCGCCCAGCCCCCTGAGGCGCTCACCTCACCAGAAGCCCGGCACGGCGCCCCTTCCCCCGTTTCGCACCGGGGCGCCGTGCCGCTCTCCCCCCATGCCCGAAGGACCCTGTCACCACCGGAGTTGACACGCATGCTGCTCGCCGCTACCCCCACGCCCGAGGCGCCACCCCACACCGGTGGCCTGCTCCTCCTCATAGGCGGGACGCCCGGTCTGCTGACCGTGGCGGCACTCGGGATCGCCCTCCTGCTCTTCCTGATCATCAAGGTCAGGCTGCAGCCGTTCGTCGCGCTGCTCGCCGTCTCCATAGCCGTCGGCCTGGGCGCCGGACTCTCCGTCACCGAACTCTTCGGCACGGTCCAGAAGTCCGCCGCCGTATCCGTCATCGAGACGGGAATGGGCGGCATCCTCGGGCATGTCGCGATCATCATCGGCCTCGGCACCATGCTCGGCGCGATCCTGGAGGTCTCCGGCGGAGCAGAGGTGCTGAGCACCCGCCTGCTCAACCTCTTCGGCGAGAAGCGGGCCCCGCTCGCCATGGGCCTCACCGGCCTCATCTTCGGTATCCCGGTCTTCTTCGACGTCGGCATCTTCGTCCTCGCGCCGATCGTCTACGCCGCCGCCAAGCGCTCCGGCAAGTCCGTCGTCCTGTACGCGATGCCGCTGCTCGCCGGCCTCTCGATGACCCACGCGTTCCTGCCCCCGCACCCCGGACCCGTCGCCGCCGCCGGACTCTTCCACGTGTCCCTCGGCTGGATCATCCTGATGGGCGCCGTCGTGGGCATCCCGTCCGTCCTCGCCGCCTGGGTCTGGGCCGCGTGGATCGGCAAGCGGGTCTTCGTCGAGGTGCCCCAGGACATGGTCGAGGCCGCGGAGGAGTCCAAGGCCGCCGTCCTCGCCGAACAGCGCGCGGCGGGCGTCACCCCGCACGAGCAGCCCGTCGCCCTCGGCACCGTGCTCGCGATCATCGGCACGCCGCTGGTCCTCATCCTCGCCGCGACGTTCTCCTCCATCGCGCTCGACCCGTCCACCCTGCGCTCGGTCGTCGAGTTCTTCGGGAACCCGTTCGTCGCCCTGACGATCGCCCTGTTCCTCGCCTACTACCTGCTCGGCATCCGGCGCGGCTGGTCCCGCAAGTCCCTCGAAGCGGTCTCCACCGCCTCGCTCAAGCCCGTCGGCAACATCCTGCTGGTCGTCGGCGCCGGCGGCATCTTCGGAGCCGTCCTCAAGGGCAGCGGCATCGCGGACGCCCTCGCCGACACCTTCCACGACGTCGGACTGCCGGTCATCCTGCTCGCCTGGCTGATCTCCGTCGTCCTCCGCGTCGCCCAGGGCTCCGCCACGGTCGCGATCGTCACCACCGCCGGCATCGTCGTCCCGCTCGTCGAGGGCCAGGACATGTCGCAGGCCCACCTCGCGCTGATCATCATGGCGATCTCGGCGGGCTCCATCTTCGCCTCGCACGTCAACGACGGCGGCTTCTGGATGGTCTCCAAGTACTTCGGCATCTCCGAGCGCGACACCCTGAAGACCTGGACGGTCCTGGAGACGGTCCTCTCGGTCGCCGGGTTCGTCGTCGCGGCGGCGCTCAGCCTCGTCATCTAGGGTCGTTCGCCCGGTAGACCGGTTCGTACGGGCCGGCGGAAGCCCCTCGGGGCGTCCGCCGGCCCGCGCGTGTGCGCACGTCCCCTCCGAGCGGCGCCTCCCGCACGGCGACCGCGGGCCGCCGGGCGGCGCGCGGACGCGGCCGCTACACCCACTTCACGCAGAGCACCGTCCGGTCGTCGTTCACCTCGAACAGCCAGTAGTCCTCGCGGTCGTTGCCGTTCGCCGCGCAGTAGCCGGGAGGATAGGTCGACTCCGCCTTCCAGCGCCCGGCGATCTGCAGGATCACGTCGTACCCCTTCGGCACGGTGTCCTTGCCGCAGTCCCACACCGTCATCAGCCGGGCGCTCACCATCCGGTCACCCTGGTGCTTGGACACGAAGCACTGCCCCACCCGGAACTGCCGCTCCACGCAGAGCGTGGTGCTGAACTCCGGCTCGGACCCGGAGTGGGTCCAGTACGACTCACCGGAACCGTCCGGGCAGTCCGAGCCGCTGATGCCGCTGTCCGTCGAGGTGACCCGCATGTAGGCGTTGGCGGCATCGCAGTCGACGGTCTGCGGGGTCTCGGTCGACCAGTCGCCGTAGCCGTCGTCGTAGGCGGTGACGCAGTCACCGGACGACACCTCGCTGAACGCCTCGTCCTCGGCGTCGGGGGTCGGATCGGGCGTCGGGTCCGGGCCGGTGTCCGTACCGGCACCGGTCCCGGTGTCCGTCCCGGTGCCGGTGTCCGTCCCGATGGTCGTGCCCGTGTCCGTGTCCGTGCCGGTGCCCGTGGTGCTGCCGTAGGACGAACCGCTGCTCCGGTCGCCGCCGGAGTCCGTGCCGCCGTCGTCCGGCTTGTCGACCAGCCAGACGATCAGCGCGACCACGGCCAGCACCACCAGCCAGATCCACGCGGAGCCCTTCTTCTTCCCGGTCGCAGGGGTCTGCGGGCGTGCGGTGCGCGGGGCGGCCGTCCGGGACGCGGAAGGAGTGGTGCGGGGCGCCGAGACGGACGCCGACCGGGCGGACGCCGACCGGGCGGCCCGCTCCCGGGCCCTGGCCTCGGCCGCCCTCAGCCGCGCGGCCTCCTCCTTCGCGGCCCGCTCCCGCTCCTTCGCCTCCGCCTCCTGCTGCGCCCTCTTCCGCTCCTTCTTCTCCTGCTTGCGCTGCTGCCGCTGCCGTTCCTCCTCCTGCCGGCGGGCCCGTTCGCGCCTGGCCTCCTCCTGCCGCTCCCGGTCCTTGCGGGCCTGCTCCTGCAGGGCCGCTTCCCGCCGTCGCTTCTCCTGCTCGGCCTGCTCGGCCTGCCGGGCCCGTTCGTGCTCCGCTCGCTCGGCCTCCTCGCGCTCCTGCGTGTACACCCGCGTCGAAGGGGCGGGCGGGAGGACGTCCGTCACCTCCTCGGAGCGCGCGCCCTCGGAGCCGACTGCGCCGGCGCCCGCACCCTCACCGCGCGCCAGGTCGCGCCCATGACGCTCGTACGTGCTGATCAGGTCCGTCCAGCGCGGTGGGAGCCAGCGCCGGCCTCCCTGCGACACCGGGAGCCCCGCGAGCGACTGCCGGAAGCGCGCCAGCATCTCGGCCGGTACGGGCCGGTGCCGCGGATCGGCCGCCAGGCAGGGGCGGATCAGGTCGGTGAGTTCCTTGGGCAGGCCGCTGAGGTCGAGTTCGCCGCGCTGCACCTGGGCCAGCAGGGCGAACGTGTCGCTGCCCGCCCGGTACGGAGGCCGTCCCAGCGCCAGGTGGAAGAGGGTCGCCCCGAGCGAGTACACGTCCGACGCCTCGGTCGACATCTCGCCCCGCGCCTGCTCCGGCGAGGTGAAGGCGATCGTGCCCAGCGTCAGACTCGTACGCGTGAGGTCGTTGGCGTGCGAGATGCCGAAGTCGATGACCCGCGGGCCGGGCAGCGGCAGCAGGATGTTCTGCGGCTTCACGTCCCGGTGGATGATGCCCTCGCCGTGCAGGACGACCAGCGCCTCCGCCGTCCCCGCGGCGATCCAGCGCACCGCCGAGGCGGGCAGCACACCGGCGGTACGCACCAGTTCGGACAGGGACGGGGCGGCGATGTAGTCGATCGCCATCCACGGCAGCTCCGCCCGCGGGTCCGCCTCCCGTACCCGAGCGGTGAACGCGCTGTCGATGCGCTGGGCGAGCGCCACCTCGCGTTCGAACCGCCGCCGGTCGACATCGCTGACACCACCGTCGGCGAGCAGCGTCTTCACAGCCACCAGCCGTCCCTCGGCACTTCTGGCGAGGTAGATCCTCCCCATGCCGCCGGAGGCTAGTCTCCCGAGCAGTTCGTATCTGCCGAGCGCGACCGGATCCCCACTCCCGAGTGGATCAACTTGCGCTCCTGCCATGCCACTTCCCCCGTCCAGCGCACCAACGGTCCAGCGCGCCAAGCGTCCCACGGCGCGTGGGGGAGCGCACGGTATCGCCTGTCACAGGACGTCCACAGCTGTCGGCGCCCCGGGTGGGCATGACGGCGGTACGACGCGCCCTCTTGTGTGATGCGGAACGATGCGCTTCGTTGATCGGCATGGCGGAGACAAGCAGAACCACAGGGGCGGGCGAGCTGGGGAACCAGCCCCGCAAATCCAGTTGGCGCTACATCGGCCCCGGTATCGTCGTGGCGGCCACCGGGGTCGGAGCGGGTGACCTGGTCGCGACGCTCATCGCGGGCAGCAAGTTCGGCTACACCCTGATGTGGGCGGCGGTGATCGGCTGCCTCGTCAAGATCTCCCTCGCGGAGGCGGTGGGACGCTGGCACCTGGCGACCGGCCGGACGCTCTTCGACGGCTGGCGCACCCTGGGCGGGTGGACCACGGTCTACTTCGCGGTCTACGTCGTCGTCTGGGGCTTCGTCTACGGCGCCACGGCCATGTCGTCGAGCGCCCTGCCCATCGTGGCGCTCTTCCCGGACGGACCGGGCCTGAAGGCCTGGGCGATCATCACGGGGCTGGCCGGTCTGGTCTTCGTCTGGTTCAACCGGTACGCCGTCTTCGAGAAGGCCATGACGGTCCTCGTCGGCGTGATGTTCGTCGTCGTGGTGTACGTGGCGATACGCGTCGCCCCGGACATGGGCGCCGCGTTCGCCGGACTGCTCCCCGTCCTCCCCGACGGCTCCCTCGTCTACACGCTCGGCCTGATCGGCGGGGTCGGCGGCACCATCACCATGGCCGCCTACGGGTACTGGGTGAACGCCAAGGGCTGGTCCGGGCCGTCGTGGATGAAGGTGATGCGGATCGACAACCGGATCGCCTACATCACCACGGGCATCTTCGTCGTGGCGATGCTGATCGTCGGAGCCGAGCTCCTGCACTCTTCGCAGATCGCCCTCACCAAGGGCGACAAGGGCCTGATCGACCTCGGGGACATCCTGGAGGACCGCTTCGGCGCGGCCACCGCGAAGCTGTTCCTGGTCGGCTTCTTCGCCGCGTCCTTCTCCTCGCTGATCGGCGTCTGGCACGGGGTGAGCCTGATGTTCGCCGACTTCGTGGAGCGGTTCCGCGCGGCCCGCGTCGCGCCCGGGAAGCAGCCCGGCGGCCCGGCTGCGGAGGGTGCCGGGGCGGAGGGTGCCGGGGCGGAGGGTGCCCGGGCGGAGGGTGCCGGGAGTGCGAGCACCGAGGCGGTCGTACGCCAGGAGCGGTCCCTGCCCTTCCGGGCGTACCTGCTCTGGCTGACGTTCCCGCCGATGACGCTGCTCTGGCTGGACGAGCCCTTCGGGCTGGTCATCGGCTACGGCGTGCTGGGCGCGTTCTTCATGCCCTTCCTGGCCCTCACCCTGCTCTGGCTGCTCAACTCCAGCCGTACGCCCAGGGAATGGCGCAACGGATGGCTCAGCAACGGCATGCTGGGCGCGGCGGGGCTGCTGTTCGTCGTGCTGTGCGTCCAGCAGGTGCGCGACCTGCCCTGGTGACGACCGGGCCGACCGGCTGACGGCGGGAGAACGGCCGCGGGAAAACGGCAGCGCCGCCGGGGGAGCGGCGGCGCTGCGGTTTCGGCGGATCTCCGGGGACCGGCTGTCGGCTACGGAAGACCGTGGACGTGCGGGCCGACCGCGTTGGACCAGGCGTTGCCGGCGGTCGCGTCCCAGTTCGTGGACCAGGTCATCGCGCCACGCAGGTCCGGGTAGGTCCGCGACGGCTTGAAGGAGCCGCAGCTCGTGCCCTTGGCGAGGCAGTCCAGGGCCGCGTTCACGACGGACGGGGCGACGTAGCCGCTGCCCGCGCCGCGGGTGGAGGCCGGGACGCCGAGTCCGACCTGGGACGGGGCGAGGCCGCCCTCGAGCTGGATGCAGGCGAGCGCGGTGAGGAAGTCCACCGAACCCTGCGAGTAGACCTTGCCGTCGCAGCCGAGCATCGAACCACTGTTGTAGTACTGCATGTTGACGACGGTCAGGATGTCCTTGATGTTGAGCGCCGTCTTGAAGTACTCACCGGAGGTCGACTGCATGTCGATGGTCTGCGGCGCCATGGTGATGACGAGGCCGGAGCCCGCCTTCGACGAGAGCGAACGCAGCGCCTTCGTCATGTAGGTGGAGTTGAGGCCGTTCTCGAGGTCGATGTCGACGCCGTTGAAGCCGTATTCCTGGATCAGGGCGTACACCGAGTCGGCGAACGCGGTCGCGGAGGCGTCGCTGTTGACCGCGACGGACCCCTTCTCGCCGCCCACGGAGATGATGACGTTCTTGCCGGCCGCCTGCTTGGCCTTGATGTCGGCCTTGAACTGGGCCACGGTGTAGCCGTTCAGCCCGGCCGAGTCCAGGTTGAAGGTGACGGCGCCGGGCGTGGAGGTGGCGTCCGCGAAGGAGACGGCGATGATGTCGTAGTTCGCGGGGACGTCGCTCAGCTTCTGGACGGTGGCGCCGTTGTTGAAGTTCTGCCAGTAGCCCGTCACCGCGTGCTTGGGCACCGAGGTCGTCGGGCCGCCGGGCTCGTTCGCCTTGGCCGTACGGCCGGTGACGGTGGCCGACTTCACGGACTCACCGGCGGAGTTGGTGGCGCTCACGGAGAACTGGTAGGCGGTGTCCGCGGCCAGCCCGGTCACGGTGGCGGAGGTGCCGGTGGAGGTGGTGGCCTTCGTGCCGCCCCGGTAGACGGTGTAGCCGGTGGCGCCGGAGACCGCGTTCCAGCTGAGGCCGACGGACGAGGAGGTCGTGGTGCCGACGGTCAGTCCGGCCGGCGCCCCGGGGATCGTGGGCTCCGGGTCGGTGCCGCCGCCCCCGTCGGGGCCGCTCACCTGGACGTCGTCGGCGTAGTACGCCGCCTGGCCGTACCAGCCGTGCGTGTAGACGGTCACCGAGGTGGTGGACGGGCCCGTCTTGAAGGAGGTCTTCAGCTGGGTCCAGCTGCCGGCGCCGGGGGTCCAGGTGGAGACGTCCGTCGTACCGGTGCCGCTCGCCCCGATGTACGTGTAACCGCCCTGCACCCAGGCGCTGAGCTGGTAGGTGGAGTTCGGCTTCACTGCCACGGTCTGGGTGCACTTGGCGTTGTCCTGCCCGGCCGGAGTGGCCTTGAGCGCGGAGGTGCCGCCGTGCACGGGGGAGGAGACGGTGGCACCGCTGCCGCCGGAACAGGTCCAGTTGGAGAGCCCGGACTCGAATCCGGCGTTCTTGGCGACGTTGACGTCGGCGGCCTGGGCGGTCGTCACCATCCCGGTGACGCCGAGCGCCCCGGCCGCGACGACTGCCACGGTCCCGCCGAGGAGAGGCCGGATCCGGCGTCGTCTGTGCCTGCTGCTGCCTGCGGAACGTTCCACTTGCTGCCTCCGGGGGGAGTTGGGGCTGGGGAAGCCCTGGCGGGAGACGGTGGCCACCGTTGGCGGATAAAACTGGTCCAGACCAATCGAGTTGTCAAGACCTCTGGTGGTGCGGATCGCGCAGACCTGCCGGGCCGGTGCGCGGACGGCCCCTCCGTCATCCCCGCCACGCCCCCGGGTGACCGGTCCGGTCGGCGGTGATCCACTCGCGCGGGTGATAAGGCGAACAGTGCGCCCACCGTGACGCAGTGGCACCCCCGGAGTCCTCCGCGAAAGGCGCCATCTCCGTTCTGACGTGGGTGGATCTATTCATTGGGCTTTCAAACCCGGAAGAACGCAGTAACTCTGCGCAGTGGTACAGAAGTTAACGACTCGGCTTTTGGTCCGATATCGCACGGAGCCGATCCGCGGCGGTGTGCCCAGATGTCTTCGTACTGGGTTCCGATATCTGTTCTCCGCCCTGTATGACGTGGCTAAAGTGCAGGGGAAGAAGCACGGAGCAGGAGCGATTGCGGCTGAAGTCATCCATGGCGACGGCCGGAGCCGAACGGGGAAGAGCGTGCCGACCGCAATAGCAGTGACCAGTGCTGATCTGGTGCTACCGCCCACTGATCAGCAGACACCCACAGCGGCGCTGCTGCAGGCCCCCGAAGCCCAGACCCTCGACCTCGCGATCGCGGACATGAGCGTGCTCCTGGAGCAGCACGGCTATGTGGTCGCGATCTGCCCGGCGGGCATCGCCCCCGCCCACGAACGCCGGCTGCACGCCGTCCGCGCGATGCTGGAGAGCGACCGGATCGCCCTGGTCAAGGTGGATCTGCCGCCGCTCGGTGTGGCGGTGCTGGTGCGCCAGCTCCGCCAGTTGTCGATCTGCGACTTCAGCCCAGGAGTGATCGCGTCGGCTGCCCGGCTGCTCGCCTACTACATCCACCCCGGCGCTCTGCTGAACTCGGTGGCCAAGCTCGACCGCGTCCCCGTCAGCCTGAAGACGCACGCCAAGTCCTGGGTCCCGGGGTCACAGTTCCTCGTCCTGGCCGGACCGAATCCACAGCTGATCAAGATCGGAACGGGGGTCGAGCCGCCGGCAGGCCCTGATTTCCCCTCCCATCTCCTGGTTGCCAAAGGCCAGACGACCTCCGATTGGGTGCAGCAGACCCTGGCGCCCGCCTGGCAGGTCCAGGCCGTTCAGGAGTGCCCGCTGCCCTCCGCTTCCGCCGGTTGGTGGGGGACGGGGAAACTGATCGAATTCGCCTCCTTCCTGCCGGACATCTCGGTGATCTATCAACTGGTCTCGTCCGTGAGGCGGGAGAACTGCCACTGGTGCGGAATGGAGCTCATCGGCGACCGTTGCGGATTCTGTTCCTCCCCGTTGGCCCCACCGGAGAACCGAACGCACTCCACCGGTGTCCTGACCCATGGAGCGCCCGTGCCGCCCAGCACCTGAGGGCCCCGCCCGCTCCCGCACGACACCGCACACCCCTCTCTGTCCGCTGCTCCACGCATCCGATTCGAACGAGGTTGTCCGGCCCATGAACTCCCGCCAGCGCCGCGGCATGATACTCCTGCTCCTGTCGGTCCTCTGCGCCTTCGGCGCCTTCGCCGGGGTCCTCTCGGTGATCAGCGACGTCAACTCGAAGGTCGGGCCGGAGGTCGACGCGTACCGGCTGAAGACCAATGTGGCGCCGTACACAGCGCTGTCGAGCGGTCAGTTCGAGAAGGTGTCCATGCCGAAGCGCTGGCTGTCCGACAACGCCGTTACGGAGCTTTCGGAGATCGACGGAAAGATCGCTGTGACACAACTGCAGAAGGGTTCCCTGATGCAGTCCGACATGATGGTCAAGAGCCCGGAACTGCGCCCGGGCGAGCAGGAGATCGCCATCATGATCGATGCGGCTACGGGTGTCGCAGGCAAGATCCACCCCGACGACAAGGTGAACATCTACGCCACCTTCGCGGGCGAGCGGGAGGGCGATGTCGCCCAATCCAAAGTCATCGTCTCCAACGCGAAGGTGCTGGACGTCGGCCAGCTGACTGCCCTGCAGCCCGACGACGACAGCCGGGACAAGGCATCGGAGGTCGTTCCGATCACCTTCGCGCTCAACACGCTCGACACGCAGCGCATCGCATACGCGGAGTCCTTCGCAGAGCACGTGCGTCTGGCGCTGATCGCGCCCGGTAGCGACGGCACCATCCGTCCAGGGGATCGCACCTACACGCTCGACAAGGACAAGTGAGGGTTGGATGACTACGAGGATCCTCCCGGCTGTCGGCGACGCCGATGCGTCCAGGTCCGTGACCACTCTGCTCAGCCAGCTGCCCGATGCGGAGCCGGCGGTCCCCGTCGGTGACTCGACCCAGCTCATCGACATGCTCGCCCGATTGGCGGGTGAGTCCATCGAAGAGCTGCCCGAGGTCGTCCTGGTGCACGAACGGATCGGTCCGGTGCCCGCGCTCGAGCTCATTCGGGAGGTGTCCCTGCGCTTCCCCGCCGTAGGCGTGGTGCTCATCACCGCGGACGCCAGTCAGGCGTTGTTCGCGGCAGCCATGGACGCAGGCGCGCGAGGCGTCGCCTCACTCCCACTGAGCTACGAGGAGCTCGCCAACCGCGTCCAGGCTGCTGCTCAGTGGTCGACTGGCGTGCGTCGGCATCTCGGAGCAGGCAGCAGCGACGTGTTCACAGGGCCGGGCGGCACGGTCGTCACCGTGACCGGCGCCAAGGGAGGTGTGGGAGGGACGGTCACCGCAGTGCAACTGGCCCTTGCTGCGCAGGCTTCCGGGCACACGACGGCCCTCGTCGATCTGGACCTGCAGACCGGGGACATCGCCTCGTACCTCGATGTCCAGTTCCGTCGTTCGATCGTCGATCTGGCGGCGATCACCGACATCTCCCCCCGGGTCCTGTCTGACGCGGTCTTCTCCCACTCCACGGGCATGGCCCTGCTTCTGGCCCCCGGTGAGGGCGAGCGAGGCGAAGAGGTCAGTGACCGCTCCGCCCGGCAGATCGTCAGCGCCCTGCGCTCCCGGTACCAGGTGGTCGTCATGGACTGCGGCAGCCAGATGAGCGGCGCCAACGCGGCCGCCATCGAGATGGCGGACATCGCGGTGCTGGTCACGACACCCGATGTGGTTGCGGTACGTGGGGCGAAGCGGATCGTACGGATGTGGGACCGGCTGCAGATCCGCAAGGCGGAGGACACGGTCACGGTGGTCAACCGTTTCAACCGCAGTACCGAGATCCAGCCACCGCTGATCCAGCGGATCACCGGCACCCGGATGGCCGCGACGGCCGTACCGGCCGGCTTCAAGGAGCTCCAGGGAGCTGTGGACGCGGGGAGGATGCACGAACTCGACGCCAAGAGCTCCGTCAAGCAGGCGTTGTGGGCGCTCTCCGGCGAGCTCGGGCTGGTGAAGTCCGCGGAGAAGCCGGAGAAGAGTGGCGGCAAGTACCGGAACGACAGGGGCGCCGTGGGACGCCCACGACGTGCATAGGTGAGCACCACACGCGGAGAAGCTGACTCAAGGGGGCATGTTGAGCGATGAATGTCGAGTGGACAGCAGACCGACCGACAGGCGGACGGAGCGGTGGGCTTCCGGGTGACCGGCGGTTCGGCGACCGGGGTCAGACCGCCATCGAGTTCCTTGGGGTCACCCCGCTGATCATCCTGCTCCTCGTCGCGCTGTGGCAGTGTGCGCTGATCGGTTACACCTTCAGCCTCGCGGGACATGCCGCGAGTGAAGGGGCCCGTGCGGGAACCTCGGCTGAGTACTTCTCCGCGTGGGCCTGCGAAGAGGCCGCCGGTGACGACCTGCCCAGAGCATGGGCCGGCGCGGCGGACACCCGCTGCCAAGCCGAATACGGCATGTACCGGGCGGTCGTCGAGCTGAAGGTGCCGGTGCTGGTTCCCGGGGTTCTGAACTTCCCCATGACGGTCGAGGGCAACGCCGCCTCGGTGAAGGAGGGCTGACGGATGCGTATGGAGCTGAACCGGAGACGGCACGAGCGTGGCCAGGTCGCGATCGAGTACATCGGGTTCATCCCCCTGCTGCTGATCGTCGGGCTCTTCGCGATTCAACTGGGGGTAGCCGCCTACACCGTGAGCCAGGCCGGCACGGGTGCGCGGGCGGCGGCCCGGATGGCGAGCTTCGACACGCCGGCACTGCCTCCGTCGGTGGCGGGTCGGGCCGCGATGAGTAGCTGGCTCGCCGACAACTCGCAGTTCAGGCCGTCCTGGGGATTCGACGACGTGACCTACACCGCGCGGGTGAAGATCCCGTCCGTCGTCCCCGGGGTCGACGACTGGGGATGGGCGGAACGGAGCACCACCATGCCCCGCGACTGACGTCCGGGAAGGGATCCGGCGAACCAGCTCAGGACGATCGAACTAGGAGTACGGCATGAGCCTGCGGGCACGCATCACCGCCCCCGAGGAGCGCGGAGCGGGCAGGGAGGACGGCCACATGGTCGCCACCTACCGGGCCAAACTGCTCGAGGAGATCGACCTGGCGGAGATGTCCTCGCTCGCGGCGGCGGACCGCCGGGCCAGGCTGGAGCGCGTTCTCGGCCACATCATCAGCCGCGAAGGGCCGGTCCTCTCCACGGTCGAGCGGTCGCAGCTCATCCGCCGGGTCGTCGACGAGGCCCTGGGCCTCGGCATCCTGGAACCGCTCCTCGAGGACGCTTCCATCACCGAGATCATGGTCAACGGGCCGGATCAGATCTTCGTCGAGCGCAGCGGCAGGGTCGAGCAGCTTCCCATGCGGTTCGGTTCGCACGAGCAGTTGATGCAGACGATCGAACGCATCGTCTCGACCGTGAACCGGCGTGTCGACGAGGCGAATCCCATGGTCGACGCCCGTCTCCCCAGCGGCGAGCGTGTCAACGTGATCATCCCGCCGCTGTCGCTGACCGGGGCCACACTCACGATCCGGCGTTTCCCGAGGTCTTTCACTCTTCAGGAGATGATCAGCTTCGGCTCGCTCGACGAGCAGATCCTGATCCTTCTCTCCGGCATGGTCCAGGCGAAGTTGAACATCATCGTCTCGGGAGCGACCGGCACGGGCAAGACGACGCTGCTCAACGCCCTGTCCGGCCTGATCCCGAACCACGAACGAATCGTGACCATCGAGGACTCGGCCGAACTGCAGCTCCAGCAGAACCATGTGATCCGCCTCGAGTCCCGCCCCGCGAACGTCGAGGGCAAAGGCCAGATCACCATTCGCGACCTGGTGCGCAACTCCCTGCGTATGCGCCCCGACCGCATCGTCGTCGGTGAGGTCCGAGGCGGAGAATCCCTTGACATGCTCCAGGCGATGTCGACCGGTCACGACGGTTCGCTCGCCACCGTCCACGCCAACAGTGCCGAGGACGCCCTCATGCGCCTCCAGACTCTGGCGTCGATGTCCGAGATCAAGATCCCCTTCGAGGCCCTGCACGATCAGATCAACAGCGCGGTGGACGTCATCGTCCAGCTCACCCGATTCGCCGACGGGGCCCGCCGGGTCACCGAAGTCGCGGTTCTCGACTCACACGGCAGGGACAACTACCGCATCGTGAGCGTCGCCCGCTTCAACGCCCAGCCGATGGGCGCCGACGGGCAGATCCACGGGGAGTTCCAGTATCTCCCGATCCCGAGGAAACTCGCCGACCGGCTCTACATGGCCAGCCAGCCCATCCCGCAGGCCTTCGGAGTCGCACGGTCCGACGAACAGCTCGCCACCCGAGAGGCCAAGTAGGTACCGCGCATGAACAATCTTCCGCTGCTCACCGTGGGCGTCACACTTCTGTGCGGCGTACTCGGAGTCGCCGGCCTGCACACCTACTCCGCCGGCCGGGTCGAACGTGAGGCTCTGGTGGACCGGCTCTCCCATACAGGACAGATCCCCGCCGCCGGACGCCACCGCAGGTTCCGGGGCTTCGACCGGCGGCTACGCAAGACGGGGCTCGGCCGGAGAATCGAGTTGAAGCTCGCCGCGACCGGCCTGGAAGTCACCCCGGGCGAGTTCTTCGTGTACGCGATTGCCGCGATTGCCGCGCTCTGGATGATCGCCTCGTCGTTCCTGGCGTCGTTCTTCGGGCCGCTCGCGGCGGTCATCGCCGTCTGGGGCGCGAATACCTTCCTCAACTGGCAGCGCACCAAGCGCACCGAGCGCTTCATCAACCAATTGCCCGAGCTCTCGCGCATCCTGGCCAACGCCACACAGGCGGGGCTCGCTCTCCGTACCGCCATCTCCATGGCCGCGGACGAGCTGGAAGCCCCGGCCGGCGAGGAGCTGAGCCATGTCTCACGCCGTCTCGCCGTGGGGGAACCTCTGGAGGACGCGCTGAGCGAGCTCACCGACCGGCTGCCGTCGAGGGAACTCGTCGTGCTTGTGACGACGCTCGTCCTGTCCAACCGGGCGGGTGGCACAGTCGTCAGTTCGCTGCGCAACCTCACCGAGACACTGGAGGAGCGCAAGGAGACCCGGCGCGAGGTCAAGACGCAGCTCTCCCAGGTCACCGTGACCGCCTACGCCGTACCGATCTTCGGGCTCGGCGCGCTGATGCTGCTCAACGCGGTGATGCCGGGCGCTCTCGACCGGATGACAGGTGCCGTGGTCGGACAGGTGTCGGTGATCATCTCCATCGCGCTCTACGCACTTGGCTTCGTGGTGATCCGTCGTCTCTCCCGCATCGATATCTGACCCGAAAAGCTGAGGGTGTTGCCTGACATGGACCTGTTGCTCTCGCTACTGATCGGTCTCTCCGTGTACGGAGCCATCCAGGGCATCCGCATGTACCGGGCGGAGGCTCAACTTCCGAGCGACCTCGCCATCGCGCTCGAAGTCGGCTCCACACGGACCAGTGCGGTGGGATCCGGCATCGACCGAATGGGGATCCGCTGGGCTCCCGCGGTGCTCAGGATGATGGGACCCAAGGCGGTCAACAAGAAACGGCGTCAGATCGACCTGGCCGGAAACCCGGGCGGTCTCACGATCGACCGGTACGCGGCCCGGCGTGCCGTCTACGGGGCACTGGGCCTGGCCGGAGCCTTCTCGATGGTGCTCCAGGGGCAGTTGGTCCTGGCCCTGATCATGGTCCTCTTCGCGTTCTTCTGGGTCGAGGTCGGCATCTGGTCGGCGATCAGGATCAGGAAGGACCACATCGAACGGACACTCCCGGACTTCCTCGATGTCCTGGCCGTGGTCGTCTCGGCAGGTCTGGGATTCAGGCAAGCGCTGGAGAGGGTCGCCGACAAGTACGAGGGCCCCTGGGCCGACGAACTCCGCATCACACTGCGGCAGATGGACATGGGAGTGAGCAGGCGGCAGGCATTCGAGGAACTCCGGCGGCGCAACGACTCCGAACAGGTCGCCATGTTCGTCACAGCCCTGCAGCAGGGGGAGGAGCTCGGCTCGCCGATCGTCGACACCCTGATCGCCATCGCCAACGACATGCGGCGTACCGACGCACAGGCCGCCCGGCGCAAGGCCGCCAAGGCGGTACCCAAGGCAACCTTCGCCGTCACGACCTTCCTCCTGCCGGGGACTCTGATCCTCCTGACGGTCGGCTTCGTCTACGGCGCGAACGTCGACCTCGGATTCATGGGTGGCTGACGACATGGGCAGTCGCGCCGAGATCCGGAGACGAGGGAGGCAGGAGGCACGGTGATTCGCGCAAGGCTGTTCACCGCACGATCGAAGGCGGAAGTGGGCACGGAGGCTGCCGTCGCCGAGCAGCCGCGCCCTGCTCTCGCCATCCAGGTGAACGCCCTCCAGGCCATGTGCCGACAGGTGTTCGGCTTCCGGCTTGCCATGCTGGCCATAGCCACGCCCCTGGCGGTCGACAGCACCGCGCCGGGGCTGGCCACGTGGCTGGTCGGCTCCGCAGTACTCGTCACGTTCATGGGCTCGTACATGCTCTTCCGCGACTGGGAGCGCTTCGGCCCGCTTCTCCTGCGCCATCCCTGGAGCCTGGGAATTGACGCCCTCTTCGGTGCGCTGCTGCTCGTCACCGCGTCTCCGGACTCGACGCTCGCCTACGTCACGGTGTGCACGCCCCTTCTCGCGGGTCTCGTGTCGGGCTGGCGGGGAGCCGCAGTCCTCGCGGCGGTGCAGACAGTGATCATCGTGACCGTCTACGGAGTCGACGAATCCCTTCAGACAGCCGCTGCAGCCCTCCTGCTGCCGGGCTTCTGCGTCATCGGCGGAGCGGTCGGTGTCACCTTGAGGAATCTCCTGCTCCGGTTCGGGGAGGCCAGCCACGCGCTGACCGAGACCCGGGCACGTCTCGCGGTCAGCGAGGCAGTCAGCGGGGAGCGCACCCGCCTGGCGAGGGAGATGCACGACTCCGTCGCCAAGACCCTCCACGGACTGGCCCTGGCGGCTGACGGTCTCGCCCACTCTGCGGACCGGATGGAGCCGCTGACCGTGAGGCACCAGGCCGGACTGGTTGCCAGGTCCGCCCGGCGGGCCGCGGCCGAGTCACGTGAGCTTCTTTCCGACCTGCGGCGCGAATCGGGGCTGGACGGCGGGGTCGATGTGCTCGCCGAACTTACGGCCCGAGTGCAGGATTTCAGCGCGCGGCACGCCTTTCCCGCAGTGTTTCGGCTGCTCAACGACGTCCCCGTGCCGCCGGTGCCTCAGGTCGTGGCACGGCAGTTGCTCTCGATCGCCTCCGAAGCGATGGAGAACGCGCATCGACACGCGCACCCGACCTATGTGGTGGTGCTCGCCGGCGTCAAGGGTGACGTCCTGCGAGTAACTGTCTACGACGACGGCCGGGGACTGCCCGCCGGAACATCTCTGGACAGTCTGCGGCGGGGTGGCCACTTCGGCCTTCTTGGCATGGTCGAGCGGGCCGCGTCCATCGGAGCCCGTATCCGCATCGGGAAGGGCAAAGCGGCCAAGGGTACTGAAGTGCGCCTGGAGCTTCCCATGGCTGCGATTGCAACCAGTTCCCATGGCGTGCCCGACCACAGCTCCCGGGCCGAAGGAGCGTTCATATCGCAGATGAGGTAACTCGTTCCGCCCAATCCCCCGAGACCACCCGAGAGGAGTCGAAGAATGTCGGACAACACCCCGCCTGCTGCGAGCCAGAACTGGGCAGCTCGTTCACACGCCCCCCAGAACGCACCGTCGCAGGCACTCCCGTCTCAGCCGGACCAGAGTTCGAGCGCATTCCCCGCGGACCCGTTCACGGGACCGGCCCGCGAGCAGATGCCTCCGCTCCCGGCGAGTCGTGCCGGCTTCCATCCCATCGCGCCCCTGCGGGTCGTCGTCGCCGACGACAACCCGGTGGTGAGGGCCGGCTTGGGGGTGCTGCTGTCGGGGCGGGCGGACATCGAGGTGGTCGCCGAGGCCGCAGACGGTCGGCAGGCCTACGACGAAGCAGTCCGGTACCGCCCCGACGTCGTACTCCTCGATGTGCGCATGCCTGGCGTGGACGGCATCTCGGCACTGCCGCACCTGGTACAGGTTGCACCCGTGATGATGCTGACGTACAGCCGGGAGAGCGAGGTCGTGCACGAGGCGTTGCGTCTTGGAGCCAGCGGTTACCTGGTCCACGGAGAGTTCACCGCGGACCAGCTCGTGCAGGCAGTCAGGGACACCAGGGAAGGCCGTGCGCACTTCACCGCCACAGCGGCCAACGCCCTCCTTGCTCATATGCGGCAAGGGCCCACGCCATCAGGACAGGCTCTCCCCGACGGCCTGGGGACGGCACTCACCGCCGGGCACGCACACAGGGCGATTGATGTGGGTGGCCTGCTCCCCTCCGGTCCGCACCAGGGTCCCCCGGTCGGTCCGCAGCCGGTGCGGCGACCCGCTGGCAACCCGCAGGGTCTTTCGCACATGCAACCTGTTGTGGCACAGTCGTCGTTCGATGGAGGTTCAAGTCCGGGGCGAGAGCCCAACAAAGCGCAGTTCGGGCTGAGTTCACGGGAGGTGGAGGTGATGGAGCTGATCTCGTCAGGGATGAGCAATCAGCAGATCGCCGCCACCTGCTTCATCAGCGAGAAGACCGTGAAGAACCACATCAACCGCATCTTCACGAAGTTGCACAGCAGCAGCAGGAGTGAAGCGATCGCCCGGTGGCTCGGCACAGCACCGAGTAAGGGGCCCGACGCCGGGGGGGCGGGCAGTCATGGATGAACGAAGCGGGTACATCCGGACCAGTCGTATGGGGCCATGGGCCCAACTCGGGTTTTGGGCCTGCGATTGGGCCCACGGGCCCTCTGGCGCCAGAGGTGTGCAGGCGTACTTTCCTCATGTCGACAGCGGCACCGGCCAGGAGGAAGCCGGTTACGCGGGAGACATAGACAGGACGTACACGTCGGCCGCCCTGAGGCCGGCCGGAACCGGAGGGGAACACCATGATGAACGACACGATGCTGAAGGCCGCCGTCGACACCCAGCTCGCTGTGCGCGGCTGGAGGAACACCGTCGTCGCCCGCATGACGGGCCGCGAGCGCTCCAAGGGACAGACGGCCTTCGAGTACCTGGGCATCATCCTGGTGGTCGTGGCGATCATCGGTGGGATCGCGGCCTCGGGCATCGGCGGGGACATCAAGGCGAAGATCAGCGAGCAGGTCGGCAAGATCAAGGCAGGCTGACCCTGCGCTCCAGTCGCGACGCCGGGCAGGCCTTCCCCATCTACATCATGATGGTGGCGGGCCTGCTCTTCGTCGCGTTCGCCTTCTTCGCTGTCGGTCAAGCCTCTGCCACGCGCAACGGCGCGCAGGGCGCGGCGGACGCCGCCGCGCTCGCAGCCGCCCAGGACGCCCGCGACGGCCTAGGCGCGCCCTTCCTCGCGGCGCTCGAGTCCCCGCAGTCACTCGATCGATTCCTGCGCGACTACCAGTTCGCCTGGGGTCCGTGCAACAACGCCCAGCGCCTTGCCTCCGCCAACCGTTCTGATGTCGTGCCAGGCGGCTGCTACTGGACTTACGGATACGTCCGGGACCGCGTGACCGCGAAGGTCGAGACCCGGTATACGGTCGGCAGCTCTGTGATTCCTGGTACGGAGAACGAACGGGCTACGGCGGAGGCGACGGCTGCGATCGAGTTCAGGTGCACCTGGAAGCTCCGCGGGCCACTCTTCGTCTTTGACTGTGACGGCCGTTCGGGGATCGTCATTGACCCCACGAAGCCGCTCCAGGAACCATGGTCGGAGCTGAGTAAGGCGTTCTTCGCAGTGCATCTGACTGGCTGACAGTGAATACGGAAACGAGGACTGGGATCTGATGAGCATTCGGCAGACTACGACGGCCCGAAGGAGCGCGTCGGCCGTGATGGTCGCGGCTGTCTTTGTACTTGCCCTGGCCGGCTGCGGTGGTGAGGAAGGGGGCGCGGACAAGCCGGGCAAGGCCTCGACCGCGCCGCCGGCCTCCGGCGAGGACAACAAGCAGCAGGACACGGCCGCCGGGGAGCCGCGGGACTCGAATGCAAAGCTTGCAGTCCTCAAGGGGTCCGGGGCCATGGAGTACACAGTGACTTCAGCGGTGCGAGACACGGGCGGTTTCGTCACGGTCACGGGGCAGATGAAGAACACAGGCACCGAGGACTTCTATCAGGTGCCTAGTTGGAGGGGGAACGAGAAGGAAATCCTGGCGGGCAGTGGAGACGCAGTCAGCGGCGGAACACTCGTGGATCAAGCTGGGAAGAAGCGTTACTACGTCCTCCGTGACACCGAAGGCCGGTGCCTCTGCACGACGGGCATCTCAAAGGTTGAAGCTGGGGCTTCCGTCCCGGTGTTCATGCAGTTCCCGGCGCCGCCGGAAGGTACCGACCAGGTCGATCTGACGATCCCGACGTTCGACACCGTCGCGATCAAGATTTCCGGGTGAGTGCCGCCATGACACGCAGCCCACGAACCCAGCCGTCACGTCTGATGGTGACCTCGGTGGTCGCAGCAGTGGTGATCACCGGTGCCAACCTGGCCGCAGCCGGGATCGCCCGGGCGGACGAGACCCCGAGTGTCCCGCCTGGCATGGAGGAGTCTGCCGCGCCACCGGTCAAGGTGGACCCCAACGACCCGGACCTCAAGATGCCCGAGGGCGGAACCCTTGCCCCCGAGAAGGTCCTCAACATCAAGTCGGTGGTCGAGGACCTCGGAGGCGAGGAGCGCCGGGAGGACAGCAACGCCAACATCAAGTTCGCCCTGCAGGCCGAGGTGCTTTTCGGCAAGGACAGCGCCAAGCTCAGCCCGGAGGCGAACTCCCGAATCGCCGCGATCGCCGAAGAGGTCAAGAAGCAGAACGCGACCAAGGTTCGGGTCTTCGGTTTCACCGACGATCTCGGCTCCGCCGCCCACGGCGATGTTCTGTCGAAGCAGCGCGCAGAGGCGGTTAACAAAGTGCTCTCCAAGCAGCTGCCCACCACCATCACCTTCGAGATCCGTGGCTACGGCGAGGAGTACCCCATCGCCGACAACGCAACGGAAGAGGGGCGAAAGAAGAATCGCCGAGTGGAAGTCTCCTTCCCTCGCGGCGAAAGCTCCTGAGCCCGCACATATCTCGGGCCGGCACCGTCGGTGCCGGCCCGAGATATGTCACAGCAGGTGGTCCGCCTTGCCGGCCTTGATGTCGAGGATCATCTGCTGAAGGGCTTCCCTGCTGTCCGTGAGGTAACGATCCTCCTGGCCGCTCACTGCGATGAAGGCGTGCCCTTCGGCGTCGGTCCCCAGCCGGAAGCAGTTGTTGCCCTCCCCGCAGAACGGTTCCTCCCAGACGACTTCGGCCATGTCTGATCTCCTCAAAGCTGACGCGAGAGTGAGTGGATGAAGTCCCGCGACTCGACGGGCCTGAGAGAGGCCTTCTCCATCCAGTCCAGGTGGGCGCGGTACTTGGTGAGCTGGATGTCGCTGAACATGAACTCCGGCCCGTGCGCGGAATCGAGCTGGGCCGTATCCAGCTGTGGCACAGCGCCGTGCGCGAACAACAGAGCGTGCCCCGCGCCGGGGAACGCTCCTCGGTCGACTGGAATGACACGGAGGTCCACGTTCTCGCGTTCCGAAGCCTCGCAAAGATGCTGGAGTTGATCGCGAGTCACCTGTCGTCCTCCGAACTGCATTCGCAGTGCTGCTTCGTGGACGAAGCCCACGTAGTCGACGGGGGTGACCCGGTCCAGTACCTGCTGGCGTTCCATGCGGTGGGATACCCGCAGCTCGATCTCCAGTCGTGAGAGCGTGGGCAGGACTGCTCCGAAGACCGAGCGGGCGTAATCGTCCGTATGAAGCAGGCCGGGCAGGTGTACGGTCTGCGCGGTTCGGATACGGTCGGCATGCCACTCGAGCTCGGCGATGTCCAAGAGGCCGGAGGGGAGTCTGTCCCGGTACTCCTCCCACCAGCCGACCCCGCGCTGCTCGGCCATTTTTACCAGGGCTTCGGCGTAACCATCGCCAGGATGACCGTAGTTGCTCACGAGGATCCGGACTCGTTCGGGCGTGACGGGGCGGACGCCTGCCTCCATGTTGGAGACCTTCGTCCGGTCGACTCCGAGCAGGATCGCAGCATGTGAGGTCGTGGCGCCGGCGGCGGTGCGCATTTTGCGGAGCTCCGCACCGAGGCGCCGTTGCCGCTGCGTGGGCGTGGAACTGCTCGGCATGTGGCCCTTCCTCCGCTGATGGGTGGCACTAGTCTGCCGCCGCGAGGGATGGCCAGTCCACTCGATGGGAGGCAATTGCCTCTGAATGGAAGACACCTGTGCCTGGCTGCGCCTACATTGAGTCACGTAAGACCACGCTGCGCACAGCCGAAGTGCATCGCGCCGTCCTGCCCGCGCCTCCTTCCCTGGGAGGGGCGGGGCGGTGTCAGGGAGACAGGCCACAGCTCTGCCGCAGTGAGTGTGAGGCGCCGCAGGTTCGCGGTGACCGTCAACTACGCCATCATCAGGAGCCATTAGTGCACCCGTACACGCCTCCGCCCCAACCCCAGGCCCTGTGTCCCGCCGCCCCCTCCGCCCCGCCGGGCCCGCACCGGACCGCTGCCCATGCCGTCTCCGGGGTGGCGGAACGGCGCCGGGCGCAGCGAGGGGTGGCGCTCAGTCTCAGCCTCACGCTCCCCGGTGACCTCCGCAGCGCGGCGGTCGGGCGGCGCGCGGTAGCAGCAGCCCTGCCGGCCTACGGGCTCCGCTCGTACGTCTGGCCCGCCGCGATCGCAGTGACCGAGCTCATCGCGCACGCCGCCGCCCTCACCCCCGGACGCGAGCTGTATCTCTCCCTCCGGCACCGTGACGCGGCCCTCCGCCTGGTCCTCTGGGACCAGCACCCCGCCCACCCCGACCCGGACGCCCGCGCGCTGTGCGACGCCAGGCGCAGGCGTACCCTCTGGCTCCTCGCGGCCGCGGTGGACGACTGGGGCGGAGAGTGGGGCAGTTGCGAGGCGCGGCCGCCCCACCAGGGTGTCAAGTCATGGGTGGTATTGCCGGAATGAGCAGACCGTCGCGGGGTGGCCTTGTCCACGGGAACGGGGTCCGGCACACCTTCTGTGGTGGGGTCACCGCGCGTGCATGGCAGTCATGGCGTCGGCGAGCTGTGTGACAGGATCTTCGGCAATCCGGTGCTGGGACCGCTGGGTGGGCCAGGTGGAGAACGCGTCGTCCGGCCAGCGTGGGACCACGTGGAAGTGCAGGTGGGGCACTGACTGCTCGGATCCGGGTCCACTGGCGCTCAGGACGTTGACGCCTCCGGCCTTCAACGCGGTCTGCATCGCCGCGGCAACCTGCTGGACCAGCGCCGTCGTGTGCGCCAGGTCCTCGGGGGGCACGTCGAAGATGCCCGCCCAGTGGGCGGTGGGAATCACCAGGGTGTGACCTGGCGCGAGGGGGTTCAGTGGAGCGAACGCGCTGGCCACAGGTCCGCGAGCCACCCACCGTGCGGCGTCGTCCTGGATCAGGTGACAGAAGGTGCAGTCCATACGCTCTGACCTTGCCGGAACCCGCACCGGCCTGCCAACTGTTTGGCGGGCCTTCTGCTCACTGTCTGCGACCAGCCCACAGAAGGTGTGTCGGAACCCGTTCCCATGGGCACAGCCGGCCACCAGCATCCTCCCGTCCGTCCTGGTTCTGCTTAGCGGCCGGTGGCGGCCGGGCAGGCGCGGCTGAGGGTGCGGGGCGACCAGTCGAGCGCGGCGGCTGGCCGACGACGCGGTGGCCGCGGGCGAAGTCCTGCCCCCGAGGCCTCAGGCCTCCGATTTGGGCCCCCGGGCCCATGCCCGGAGGCACCGCCCCGTGGTCGGATGAGTGTCGTGGGTGAAATCCCGCGCTGAGACGACTGGTTGGGGGATCAGGGTGTCTGGCACAGGCGGCCTCGCGGCTTACGGCGGCTCCGGATGGATATCGGCGCCCACGGGAAGGGCGTCGCTGCCGCGACCGCTGCACGTGGTCCTGGTCCTCGTCCGGATCCTGTTCGGGTTCACGGTCGCCGGAGGCGTCAGCGGGCTGATGCTGGCCGCATCGGCCGGCGGTGTCGACGGCGAGCTGCTGGGGCTGCTGCTCTACGCGGCCCTGCCGGGAGCCGTGGGCTTCACCCTCGCCTCGCACGTCCGCACCGGCGACGTGTGGATCTGGCGTGGGCTCCTGGGCGTCCACGTGTGGTTCCTGCTCGGAGCGCTGGCCACGCTGAGCGGCGGGCAGACCGGGCGTGGTCTCACCCAGCTGCTGATTCCGCTGGTCACCCTGGTCCTGCTGTGCCGCCCCAGCTCCCGCGGGTGGTTCGACCTGCGGCCCGAACAGCGCGCCCCGCACCGGCCGTTCAGCATCGCCAGGATGATCACCTGGCGCCGCGACGGCGGTCAGACCGCGCTGGAGTACCTGGGTCTGGTCCTGGTGGTCGTCGCCCTCATCGGCGGCCTGGTGGCCACCGGCATCGGTGGCCAGCTGACCGGAGGGATACGCGGCGCGCTCTGCGAGCTGACCGGGAGCTCGTGTCCTCCGCCCGCCCCCGGTGAGGTGGTCGCCGGTGACGGCACCGACGGCGGGGTGACCGGGGGAGAGGACGGTGCGGACGGCGGAAGCAGCACGGGTGCCGACGGGTCCACCACGGGCGGAAGCGGCACGGGGGGCTCCGGCACCGGTGGGTCCGGTGCGGGTGGCGCGGACACGGGCGGCTCGGATGCCGGGGGATCCGCCACGGGCGGCTCGGACGCCGGAGGCGCGACCGGCGGGGGCTCCGAAGGGGCGTCGGGCGGCAGCACGGAAGGCAGCACCGGAGGCGCCTCGGGTGGCAGCACCGGAGGAACGACCGGCGGCACCGAAGGCAGCGCAGGCGGCCGTACCGAAGGCACCACGGGCGGCGACACCGGTGGTGAGACAGGCGGCACCACCGGAGGCACCGAGGCCGATCCCGCCGTCAGCGTGCAGGAGGAGACCGACGAGGAGAAGACCGACGCCGCCGACGACGAGCCGGGCTGGGAGGACGACGAGGCCGCCGCCGGTGACGACGGCAAGGAGGACGACGAAGGCTGCTTCTCCGGCTTCGGAGCCTTCTTCTCCTGCGCGGGGGACAAGGTCAAGCAGGTCGGCCAGGGAGTCTTCGTCGACGGGCTCTGGGGCGACGTCACCGGCCTCTGGGACACCGTCACCGACCTCCCCGGTGCCTGGGACGGCATCAAGGACTACGGAAGCTCCCTCGGCGACGCCTGGACCGAGAGCACCAAGGACGCCGGCGAGAAGTGGAGCAAGGGCGACTACTGGGACGCCCTGACCGACTGGGGCGGGGCCTCCGCCGACACAGGACTGACCGTCCTCGACGACATGTTCATCGGGGACGAGGTCAAGGACCAGTGGAACAACGGTCAGAAGACCCGTGCCGGTGCCAACGTCGTGTGGAACGTCGGTTCGCTCTTCATCCCCGGGTACGGCGAGGCCAAGCTCGTCGAGAAGCTGGGCAAGGTCGGGAAACTCGGCAAGCTCGGCAAGCTCGGCGAGGCGGCCCAGAAGGCCGGGAAGGCGGCCGAGCGGGCCCGTAAGGCCGCAGACAAGGGCGATGTCGGCGCGGCGAAGAAGGCCGCGGAGGAGGCGCAGCAGCACGCCGACGACGCCGCCGACCGGCTCGCGGAGAAGGGCTGCCTGATCAGCGCGGGTCCGCTGGGCGGCGGAATCCCGCCCGCACCGTCGTACGCCGGTGGCGTGAACGCGGCCGGCCCTGCACGGCTGGTGGCCTACCGCGTCCAGGGCGCACCCGCCGTCGTCACGGAGAAGAAGTGTGAGGGTGTCGACCAGGAGGAGATCGACGCCGCCGAACAGGCGCAGAAGGACGCGGACGCGGCCAAGGAGGCCGCGAAGGAGGCCGGCCGCAAGGAGGTCGCCAAGTGGAAGAAGCCGTCCTGGTACGGAGACCTGAAGAACCCCCGCAAGGGATCCAAGGACGCGGGCGACGGCACGTGGAAGGCCAAGAAGTCCGTGGCGTACTGGCCCAGCATGGAGCGCTGGATGCGCTACCAGGAGCAGGTCTCCGGGGTGAAACGCGGCAAGGAGTACGCGGTCAAGGACCCGAGGACCGGCCGGGACGTCGACTTCGACGGCTGGGACTCCGCCTCCCAGACGTACAAGGAGGCCAAGTTCGGATACGGCAAGAAGGTCCGGCCCGATGGCACACTCGAACCGGCCCAGGCGGCGAAGTTCGTCGAACAGGCGCAACGGCAGGTCCGCGCCGCCGGTGGCAAGCCGGTCGAATGGAACTTCTCCAACCCGAAGGTCGCCGAAGCGGCACAGAAGGCGTTCGACGACGCCGGCGTGGATGTGATCGTGAAGCACACTGAGGTCAAGAACTGAGCGGCGGCAGCACACGCACAAGGGCGGAGAGAGGCAGATGTCCGGCGAACTCGTAGTGAAGGTGTCCTGGGGCCCCCGCCCCGAGTCCTCCGAGGAGCTTGCGGTCCGCTGGCTGGCGGCGCTCGGCAGGCTGACGGAGCTCGCGGCGCCGGAGGCCGTCGAATGGCGCTGGGACACCGAGGACGGCAAGGGCGGTCCCGTCCCCTCCGACGCGAAGGAGTTCGCCCTCACGGTCGAAGCCGGTGGCCCCGAGGAGGACGCCGAGATCATCGGCCGGCAGGCCGCCGTCGTCGGCACCTGGCCGGACGGGGGGTACGTCTACCTCAGGGCCAAGGGCGGCGGCAGCGACGAGTACACGCCGTTCACGGCCACCCTCCAGCTGTTCCCGGCACAGGGAGCGCCCGCCGGAACCGAGCCACCGCTGGCCGGCGGCCTCCCCGAGGCGCTCGCCGTCCTCGCCGAGGCGTGGGAGGCCGACACCGGTCTGGCCTACGACCGTCCGCTGTTCAACGCCATCAGGTCCGCCTTCGGGCTCCGCAACTCGCAGCCCCGCTGCGGCTGGGCGACGTACCTCTCCGCCAACCGCGCCGCGCTCGTGCCCGGGGATCTCCCCGGAGTCCGGCACGCCACGGCCGGCGGTGGGCTCGTCCTGGACTCGGGGCGCTCCACGGAAGCGGTCGAGGCCGCACAGCGGGTCCTGGCGGACGCGGGAGCGCTGCAGAGCCTGCCGGTGTCCGATCCGCGCCCCGTCTGGTGACCGGTCCGCTGGAGTTCACGGCGCGGGTCAGGGAGACGACCGCCGCACTGGAGGCCCTGCGGACCGCCCCGTACGCGCCGCCCTGGCCCTGGTGCGCCGACCCCGGCCGCTCGGCCGCCGGAGAGGGCTTCGCCGTCGTCGCCCTCCGGGTCAGCGAGGACTTCCCCCGGGGACGAGATGGCGGCGACGAAGGCGGGGGCCTGGACGCCGCGCACGAGGCGTTCGAGACCGAACGCTGGGGAGCGGTGCTCGCGCTCGACGAACGCTGGGGAGCCCACGGCCGGATCTCCACCACCGCGTACGAGGAGCTGGACGCCGACGGTGCCGCCGTACCGCCGTTCCACGCCGCGCTGATCGAACTCGGTTACTCCGGCGACCTGCAGACCTGGGACACCGACGGCCGCACGGTCGGGATCGGCGTCGGGCAGATGGACAAGGAGGAGCCGGTCGTCCTGTACGCCGTCGCCCTGGACCCGGAGCACAGGACGTCCGGCTGACGCCGACGAGGTGGCTGGGCCCGGACGGTGCGGCCCGAAGCCGCCGGCCGCCCCGGCCGCCCCGGCCGCCCTGGCCGTACCGCCCCGGCCGCCCTGGCCGTACCGGCCGTACCGCCCCGGCCGTACCGCTCAGACCGCCTCCACGTGCACTCTCTCCCCGCAGAGCCGGGTCATGTCATCGGTGTCCGAGGTGAGGATGATCCAGGGGCCCTGATGGCTCAGCGCGGTGGCGGCCACCACCGCGTCGATCGCGTACCTGTGTCCGTTCAGCCCGGCATCCCGGAGCAGGGAGATCGCGTTCCAAGTGATCGATTCGGTCACCGGCAGCACCTGCAACCGTGAGACGTACCAGCGGAAGCGATCCATCTGGATCCTGTCGTGCCACGCCTCGATCAGAGTCAGGTCGCTCACCGCGACCAGCATGTCCTTCGACTGGGCCATTCCGACGAACGCGGTCACCTGGGGGTCGGCGCGTACGGTCTTCGACAGGCCCTCGCTGTCGAGCAGGAGGATTCCCTGGCTCAGCCGGCCGCGCGGTCGCGCCACGGCGAGTCCTTCCGGGCGCCCTCGTCCGGGGTGTCCGAGTCACTCGATTCGTCGGAGTCGGACGAGGTCAGTGCCTCGGCTCTGTGAAACGCCTCGGCCGCCCGGTCCGACATGGTCTGAGGGATCGGCCCGGTCTCGTCCTCGCTGGCCTGGAGCAGTTCGTCGAGCAGATCGCGCTGTATCTGCCGCTCGACGGCGGCACTGATGTATGCCGAGAAGCCCCGGCTGCCGACTCGGGCCCTGACCGCGGCGATCCGGCTGGCGGGCATCGAGACGCTGACCTTCTGCGCGGGGTCGTCCGCGTGATCGTTCTCCCGGTGGAACTCCATGGGACAACGGTGGCAAAAGGAGTGGCAAAGCCCCGGTGGCCGCGTTCACGGACGGTTCTCGCCGAGGTGGCGGTCAGCCGCCCAGGCTCGCCGCGAACCCCGCCAGCAGGCCCACCGCGAACAGACCCAGCACCCCCGCGAACACCGCCGGCATGAGTATCGGCCCCCACGCGCCCGGGCCCGCGACGGTCGCCCGCCGCTCCGGAGCCGCCGGGTCGTACGAGACGCGCACCGGCGCCCCGACCTCGAATCCGAACGGGCCGGGGGCGTGGTCGGTGAACTCCACCTCCCGGCCGTCCGGGGTGCGGAAGGCGAAGACGTACTCCGTGCGGTACCGGTTCTCCATGTCGCGGCCCCGGTCGATCACCCGCCGGTCCGAACAGCGGCCCTCGGCCCGCTCCCCGGACCGCACCAGCCGCAGCACCCGGCTCAGCCGGAGCGCCGAACGGACGGCGAAGGCTCCGAGGAACAGGCCGAACAGCAGCAGGAAGGTGGCCGTGCCACCAGGCAGTGCGTCCATGAACGAAACCCTGTCCAGGCCTACTTGACGGTGATCGACGAGACGAAGGAGTCGAGGTCCGCCGAGGACAGCGCACCCTTCACCGCGTTGATCCGGATGGCGAACGGTACGTCCTTCGAGTCGACCCCCGCCACCACCACCCCCGTCATCCGCGTCCCCTTCGCGGGGGTCGACTCCTCGCCGTTCGACGTGAACTCGTAGTCGATGCGGCGGGCTTCACGGGCGCTCTCCTCGCCCGCGAGGGTCACGTCCTCCGTCTCCTTCCGGGTCGCGCCGAGGCCGATCCCCGCCCCCGCCGCGGCCGCCGCCTCCCCGGCGTCGTCCACACCGGTGGCGAAGTCCAGCTGGACCGAGACCATTCCGGTCCGCACCCCCTTCTCCTCCTTGACCGCCACGGCGGCGTTCGCCCTGCTGCGCTCCGTCGCCGGCTGGGGCGCGTACCCCTGGTCCTTCGGGTAGCCCACCGACACGCTCCTCGTGTCGAGCGTCCCCCAGCCGTCCGGCACCGACGCGGTGTCCGTGCCGCCGCAGCCGGTGAGCAGGGGCAGGCCGAGGGCTGCGGCGAGTGCCGCGCCGAGCAGCGCCTTGGACTTCGTCAACGTCATCGCCTCTTCGTCGTCGGTTCGGCCGGCTTCACTGCGCGCAGTAGCTGTACGGCAGATACGCGCGCTTGCCGTCCTGCGGGGCACCGAGGAACTGCGCGTCCGTCAGTGTCTCGCTCTTGTGCTCGTCGGAGATCGAGAACCCCAGACTCATACCCAGCGACACCTCGAAGCCGAACTCCTGGGCGTCCGTCTCGCCGTGGTACCGCATCGAGCTGGACAGGCCGTCCTGGAACATCAGCTGCTCGAACGGGTCGGTACCGGTCGGCTTCTGCTCCAGGGTGTGGTCGCCGAACATGTACTCGAAGGGCGCGGTGTTGTTGCCGGAGCCGTCGAGCCACTGCTCGGCGACCGCCCGCTTGGCCTCGGTGTCCGGGTCGGTCTCCTTGCCGAACACGATCGAGTTGGTCTGCACCTCGATGCCGGTCTCGCCCGACGAGTCGGTGATGCTGCCCTTGCCGCCCCGCTTGTCGCCGTCCTTCTTGCCGTTGTCGCCGCCGGCCTCGCCCTTGTCGGAGGTCGACGTTCCCTCCAGCGTCTGCGTCATGTCGATCCGGACGATCTTCCCGGTCTTCTGGTCGCGGGTGACGGTGACGGCGCCCGTACGCGTGTCCTTGGCGCCGGACGTGCTGCCCAGCGGGCCCGAGGTGCCGCTGACCTTCCCCTCCAGCTCCAGCTTGGCGGTGTAGGTGTACGACTCGTTGCCGTTGACGTCGTCCTTGGTGATCGTCACCTCGGGGGAGAACTTCGCCTTGCCGCCCAGCTTGGCGCCCAGCTTCGACTCGTCGCCCGCGCTGATCGAGAGCCCGCCGTCGGCGTAGGCGTTGAGGCCGATCGTCGAGTAGGAGATCTTCTTGTCGCCGATCTTCTCCTCGACGTCCTCCTGCTTCTCCGCCCACTTCATCCCGGAGTACCAGCCGCCGCCGTAACCGCCGCTGTGGGTCGTCGAGGTCTCCCACATCTTCATCTCCTCGATGTCGTCCCGCAGCTTCTGTGCCTCCTCCTCGCTCTTGAAGACCCACGTGTCGCCGTTGGTTATCTTGATCCCGCCGCCGACGTCGACATCCGCCTTGCCCAGCTTCCCGAGCTTGACGCCGGGGGTGCTGGCGGTGGCCCCGACGGACGCGGCGTCGGTGAAGGTCATGTAGACGAGCTTGTCGTTCTCGTCGACCTTGCCGTCCTCGTTGACATCGGTGTTGGCCTGGGCGACCTTCTGCTGGAAGCCGTACTCCTCGCCCCACTCGAACCAGGCGATCTTCACCTTGCCCCCGGCGGTGTCGGACACGGTCGACACCTGGCAGAGCTTGGGCTCGTAGTCGGCGTCGGTCTTCGGCGCGGCGTCGTTCCCGTCCCCGCCCGCGCCGCAGCTTCCGCCGCCGCCCCCGGTGAGGGTGGCGACCGCGCAGAGGAGGCGCTCGGTGATCCGGCTCGCGACGCCGGTGAGGGTGAGTGCTCCGACGAGTGCGACGACCAGGACGATGACACCGGTGTACTCCAGGGCCGTGGCGCCCTTGTCCCGCCAGTCGTAGGCGCGGGTGCCGTACGGCACCGGGGGCGGCGCGTCCGTGCCCCGTTCCTCGATGAGCCTGTCCAGGGCAAGGCCGACCGCGGCGCCCGTGACGACGACCACCGCCGGCATCAGGACACTCTCCGCGTCCGCCGCGTCCCAGGTCGTCCAGTAGCCGTACGCGAGTCCGGCGACGGGCACGGTCAGCGTGCCGAGCAGGTAGAGGACTCGGGACCCCCGGTGCCTGGCGGGGAAGGCGCGTGCCGATGCCAGGACCGTCAGCACGGTGACGACGACGTTCGGCAGGTGCAGCAGCGCGAGCCGCCAGCCGAAGAGTTCGAGGCGTTCGTCCGACGCGAGTGTCTCGATCAGCACGCTCGCCAGCAGCATCCCGGAGAGGACGTAGGCGAGCGCACCTGCCGCCAGGCTCCGGCTCAGCGGGAAGAACCATCCTTCGCCGGTACCGCCCCGCCCCCCGGCCGTCCCGGCCCGCCCGCGGCCCGGGACCCCGCCTCCCCAGTCACTGCCACCGCTCACGGGTTCACCCTCTCGCCGGCCCTGATCCTTGTGTGGGGTGAGCGTAGGGAGGGATCGGCGGCGTGACCTGGGCCCGCGGCCCCAAATCCGGGCCCAAGCGCACACGCTCCGTCAGGATTGGCCGTGGTCCGAGCCGGCCGGCGCCCCGCAGCCCGGCCGCTCGCGGGGCGGGACGGCTCGACGCGCGGGCTGCCCCCCTCTCGTGGGACTCTCGCTGCACCGTCCTGCGGGTGTCCGGCTCGGACTGAGCGGATGAGGCGCGGCGCCACCCGAACCTCTCGATCAGGCCGGGAGGCCGCCCTGCCCGGAGTCGTCCTGGCGCGCCCGGCGGCGGGCGTTCAGCACCAGGTGGGCGACCATCCCGCACACCAGCCCCCAGAACGCCGAGCCGATGCCGAAGAGGGTGACTCCGGACGCCGTGGCCAGGAAGGTGATCAGTGCGGCCTCCCGGTCCTTCTCCTCACGTACGGCACCCGTCAGCCCGCCGGACAGCGCACCGAACAGGGCCACACCGCCGATGGACGCGACCAGTTCCGCGGGCAGCCCCGCGAAGAAGGCCACCAGGGTCGAACCGAAGACCCCCACCACCAGGTAGAGGACACCGCACGAGATCCCCGCGACGTATCGCCGCCGTGGATCGCGGTGCGCCTCCGGGCCCGTGCAGATCGCGGCGGTGATGGCCGCCAGGTTCACCGCGTGGGAACCGAACAGTGCGAAGACCGCCGAGGCCAGCCCCGTCGAGCCGACCAGGAGACGGTCGTCGGGCCGGTATCCGGACGCCGTGAGCACACCGATACCGGGGGCGTTCTGGGAGGCGAGCGTCGCCAGGGTGAGCGGGACGGCGATGCCGATCAGCGAGGCCACGGAGAACCCGGGGGCAGTGAACACCGGCTGGGCCAGGCCGACATGGTCGAGCCTGACATGCAGCTTCGAGCTCGCCGCGCTGCACACCAGGCCGGCCACCAGCGCCAGCAGGACGGCGTACCGGGGCAGCCACCGCTTCCCGCACAGATAGGCCAGGAGCACGGAACCGGCGATGAGCGGGGTGTGCTCCAGCGAGGTGAACACATCCGCGCAGAAGGAGAAGAGGACGCCCGCCAGCATGGCGGAGACCACCGGCCCCGGGACGAGGCGCATCAGCCGTCCGAAGATCCCGGTCACCCCGATCAGGGCGATCACCAGACCGGACACCACGAAGGCGCCGATCACCTCGTCGTACGCGTACGAGCCGATGCTGGTGACCAGCAGCGCCGCGCCCGGGGTGGACCAGGCGGTGACGACCGGCATCCTGGTCCGCAGGCTGAGGCCGATACAGGTCAGTCCGCTGCCGATGGATATCGCCCAGATCCACGAGGCGGTCTGCCCGGCGTCCAGGTGTGCCGCGCGGGCGGCGGCGAGCACGATCGCCAGGGGGCCCGAGTAGGAGACGACCACCACGACGAGACCGGCGAGCAGCGCCGACAGCGAGAGGTCGCGTACCAGCCGTGGCCGTGGGGCAGGCCCGTCCGGCGACGCCGGCGCCGAGGTCTCCTGCGCGGTGGGTTCCTCCGCCGTCGGTACCGATGAACCGGCCGTCATCCGCTGTCGCCTTCCTGCGCGCTCCACACCCCGTACGGGCGGTGCGGGGCACTGAAACCCTCGCACGACTCGTCAAAGCGGAACTGCAGAGTCCGCTAACCGAGACGGGCGAGGCCGGGCGAGCGCGGGGGAGACGGGCGCCAGGTTGGGTCCGTGGGCCCAAGACCCGTGCCCCGTACCGAAGTTAGCTTCGAATGCATGACTGGTCCGGGGGATGTGCGTCGTCGGTTACGCCGCTGGTCGCGGGAGAAGGTGCCGCGGACCGGGGTGCGCATGGTCGGGCTGCGGCGGGGCAGCGCGGACAGGGTGCGATCGAGTACGTCGGACTGGTCATGGTCGTCGTCGCGATCATCGGCGCACTGGTGGCCACGGGTATCGGTGCGGAGCTCTCGGAGAAGCTCGGCCGGCAGGTCTGCCGGATCACCGGCGGCGGTGACTGCGGTGGCGGTGGCGGGGACATCCAGGCGCAGGACTCGCCGGGCAAGGGCGACCCGGCCTCCGACGACGGCACACCGAAGTCGCAGGCGCAGATCGACTACGACGCCGCGCTGAAGGAGCTCCAGGACGCCCAGAAGGCCGAGAAGACCAGCTCGGACAAGGCCGTCGAGGCGGCCAAGGAGCTCGCCAGGATCCTCGCCGAGGAACTGGGGATCACCGACGCCCTGGACTGCATCACCAAGGGCGACATGGGCGCCTGCACGGAGACCCTGATCAACGTCCTGCTGAGCCTCATCGGCGGCGCGGTCGGGAAGCTCGCGGCGAAGTACGGCGCGCCGTGGAAGTGGAAGAAGGCCGCCAAGCTCATCAAGGCGCTGAAGAAGCATGGCGGAGACCTCTACGACGGGCTGAAGAGCCTCGTCAAGAACCGCAAGAAGGTCAAGGACGCCGAGAAGAAGCTCGACGACGCGAAGAGGAAGCTCGACGCCGAGAAGAAGGACCCGCCCAAGAAGGACCCGGCGGACGGCAAGCCGCCGACGTGTCCCGCCTCCCACAGCTTCCTGCCGGGAACACGGGTGCTGCTGGCGGACGGCCGGCAGGTCGGGATCGAGAAGGTCGCCGCCGGGACGATGGTGACCGCGACAGATCCCGCGACAGGGCTGTCCGGGTCGCGTGAGGTCGAGCGCCTGATCACGACCCACGAGGACAAGCACTTCACCCGGCTGCTGTTCCGCACGCCGTCAGGTCCCTCGGCTGTCACCGCGACCGATACGCACCCCTTCTGGTCGGTGGACGCGCGGAACTGGCTGGACGCCGGAGAGATCCGCCCCGGGACGAGGCTTCGCACGCCGGACGGCTCCTCCCTGACGGTCGCGGCGGTGGCGCGCTACACCCAGCGGCAGACCACCCACGACCTCACCGTCTCGGGCATCCACACGTACTACGTGCTGGCCGGGCCGGCACCGGTCCTGGTCCACAACACCGGAGGATGCCTTCCCGACCTCCGGACCTGGCAGAGCCAGAGGTTCCAGTTCGGCGACCAGTCCCTCCTGCTGGACAAGAAGGGGATGGAGCACATCCTCACCCGCCACCACCCGAAGTACTGGGACGGGTCGGTGAAGAAGACGCAGTCCTTCTTCGATCCGAAGATGAGCATCCAGGACGTGCAGGACGCCATCGGCCAGGTCATGCGGCAGAACAGGGACAAGCTCGCACAGCGTGGCGGTCAGGGGATGTACCAGATCCGCGGCACGGTCGACGGTGTCGATTACGTGCTCGGTATGAATAGAGGGCGGGTGGGCCAGTTCTACCCGGAGTGACCTCGACCGAAGGGCCTGTGTCGTGATGGAGATCGAGACGTTCCTCAGAGACGAGAGCGGGGAGTTCGTCCGGGTGGAGAGCTGCCGCACCCCGCCGCCGGACTCGGACTACATCGAGGGCGCGATCCGGCTCTCGGTGGGTGGAGTCGAGGTCATCGGTACGGAGGAGTGGGACTACGTCGACCAACTCTGGTGCTACCTGGCCGACATGGTGACGCAGGTGCGGTCCGGGGGCTGTGCGGAGACCTTCTTCCCGGACCAGCCGATCAAGCTGTCCCTTCGGACCACCGGTTCCCGGATCCTGGTGACCGCCAAGATCGGCGAGGAGGTCAGAAGAGCGAGCGGCGCCTCCGCGGAGCTCCTGGAAGCGCTGAAGGCGGCCGGCACCGTCTTCTTCGCGAAGATGTCGGAGCTGGTCCCCCAGAACTCGTATGCCGAGGCGCAACGGGAGCTGGCGGCGTGAGCGAGCCCGCGCCGAGTCCTCCCCCGGTCGGTGGCCGCTCAGGCCGTCGGTCCGGGGAGCCGGCAGAGGCTGGGGCGACGACCCCGTACACGCCCCTGACGGTCCATCGTCCTGAACCCGGGACGATGGCCTCCGCGCCGGCCGAGGTGGTGGGTGTCCGGGCGGGCGATGCCGACGTCTCCGAGGACCCGAACGGGCACCAGGACCGGGTTGGGTCCCTGGGCCCAAGACGCCCGGGCGGCGGGTCAATAGCGTCTGCGCTGCAGTGATCGGCCGGCCCGCCCCGGCGTTCCCCCCACGACGCCGGGCCGGGCCCGTAATCCGGAGGTGAGGGCGCTTGCCCACCGCTGAGCAACTCGCGTTGACCGACGAGGAGACCCGTCTCCTCCAGCACGGACTGATGGAGTGGTGCGGACCGGCCCGCTGCACCGAGGAGTTCGCCGTGGCCATGGGCTTCGAGGGCGCCGAGGATCTGAGCCGTCGCGGCGTGACCATCCACCGCTCCCTGGCGGCCAGGGAGGCACTGGAGCCCATGGACTGGGCGCGGGCGCTCCTCGCGACCGAGGTGGCCTTCGTGAGCGATGTCGTCGGCTCGGGATACGAATGGGCCACCACGACGGGCTGGCCGGACGACCTGACCGTACGGGTGCTGCGCTCCGTCCAGCTGAAGCTGATCCGCACGGTCGCCCCGCTGGTGGGCCGGGAGATCGGCACCCGGCAGGAACCGCACGCCGAGGTCCTGCGCGCCGGAGGAGGGCCGCCCCCGCAGCCGTCCTGGTGACCTCGCGCACACCGGGGCCGCCGCAGGCCCGTAGGGGCGGGCCCGCGCACCGGCAGGAGGCGTGACCGCCCCTCCGGCGGGCCCATAATCGGCCGCATGCCCGAACTGCAGACGCGCCTCCACCCGGCGGTGCCCGAACCCCGTGCCTCCCGGCCCCAGGCCAGGGCGCTCCTCACCGCCGCCGCCCCCGCACTGGCGGCCTACGCGGCGGTCAGGGCCCTCGGGCTCCTCGCCCTCGCGCTGTGGGCGCCGGCCGAGGGGAAGAGCGCGCCGCACCTCCTGGGCGGGCGTTGGGACTCGGTCTGGTACCAGCGGATCGCCGAGCACGGCTACGGCTACACCGCGACCCTGCCCGACGGAGGCGTCCACCCCGACCTCGCCTTCTTCCCGCTGCTCCCCGCACTGGAGCGCGGCCTCGCCACGGTCACACCGCTCACCGTGGAGGGCGCCGGGATCGCGGTCGCCTGGGTGGCCGGCCTGGTCGCCGCCTGGGGGGTCTTCGCCGTGGGCGCGCGCCTGCACGACCGGCGCACCGGGGTGGTCCTGGCCGCGCTGTGGGGCGCGTACCCGACGGGGTTCGTGCAGTCGATGGCGTACACCGAGACCCTGTTCACCGCGTGCGCCGCCTGGTCGCTGTACGCCGTCCTGAAGGGCCGGTGGATCACCGCGGGCGCGCTCTGCGTGCTCGCCGGGCTGACCCGGCCCACCGCTGCCGCCCTCATCGCGGCGCTCGCGGTCACCGCGCTCTCCGTCCTCGTCAGGGAGTGGCGGGCCGGCCGCCGCGACGGCCTGCTGCGACGGAACATCCGGATGCTGCTGGGGGTCTGCCTGGCCCCGCTCGGCTGGCTCGGGTACGTCGTCTTCGTCGCCGTGCGGCAGGGGAGCCCGTTCGCGTACTTCGACGTCCAGGCCCGGTGGGGCAACAGCATCGACGGAGGCCGCGCCCTCGCCGCGTTCATCGCGGGGCTGCCACTGCCCGCCGCGCTCGGACTCTGCGCCGCGCTCGGGCTGCTGGGATGGCTGGTGGTGCTGTGCGTGCGGCAGCGCCAGCCGCTGCCGCTGCTGGTGTACGGCATCGCCGTGGTCGTCGTCTCGCTCATCGGCTCCGGCTACTTCGGCTCCCGGCCGCGCCTCATGATGCCCGCGTTCCCGCTGCTCCTGCCCCCTGCGGTCGCCCTGGCCGGGCTGCGTACGACGGCGCGCACCGCCGCCGTGGTCACCGTGGCCGCCCTCGCCTCCGCCGTCTACGGGGCCTGGACCCTCCTGGGATCCGGACCGCCCTGACCCAGGGCTGCCCCGACAGCCCTTTGGGCCCACGGGCCCACGCGCCGTCGGCGGACCGGTTGTTAGCGTGCTGGTCCGGCGTGCGGCGGTCAGGAGCGGTGAGCGATGAGGGTACGGAGCACGGTGGTGGCGGCGAGCGCCCTCGCCCTCTGCCTGGCGGCGTCCGGCTGCGGGCCGGACGACGTCGAGGGCAAGGGGCCGGAGCGGAAGGCCACCGCCCCGGCGACACCCGACCGCGAGCCCCCGGCCGCGACCACCCCGGCCCCCGCTCCCGCCGGCGACGGCAGGACCCTCACCGAATCAGAGCTCGCCGAGGTCGCCCTCACCACGGGCGAGGTCCCCGGCTTCGACATCGCACCGCTCCAGGGCACCGACGAACGCGGCACCGAGAAGCCCGAGGACGAGGCATGCCGGCCGATCACCACCGTCATCAACGGCTCGCCCGAACCCACTCCGGCCGCGACCGTCTTCCGCACGGCCATGGACACCCGTGAGGAAGGCAGGGACGACCAGACCGTCGTCACCGAGATCCTCACCTCCCACCGGGCGGGCGAGGCCGAGGAACTGATGCGTTCGGTCCGGGACGCCGTGCGGGCCTGCGCCGGAGGGTTCCGCACGACCGGCGACGACGGGCCGTCGACCTACACCGAGGTCAGAGCGCTTCCCGCCCCCGGAGCGGGCCAGGAATCCCTGGCGTACCAGGTGACCGGCAGTCTGGAAGGAGCGCCCGTTCCGCTCGTCTTCCACCTCGTACGGACCGGGTCGACGGTCGTCACCTTCTACGCCGCCGACTACCTGACCGGGAAGACTCCTGAGGTCCCGGCCGCCCTCGTCACCGCGCAGGCGGCGAAGCTTCCGTAGCCGGAGCGGACTCGACCAGCACCCGGGTCCCCGGACGCAGCCCCCACCGCTCCATCTCCCCGGCCTCCGCCTCCACCACATGGCGGGCGCGGAGCCTGGGCAGGCCGAGCCGGCCCGGCTTCATCGTGCGGACCGCCAGCACCCTGAAGTCCTTGTCCAGGTACGCCACATCGATGGTGAACCGCATCCGGAAGGTGTGCACGCTCCCGCACGGCGTGATCAGCAGCGCCCCGTCGACGCCGTCCACGCCCAGCAGCCCCCTGGCCCGCGCCCGGTAGGAGGCCGCAATCCGCAGCGGCACCGCGCGTCCCCCGGCGTCCGCCCCGACCGTCAGTGTCCCGCTGCCGTTGCGCCATTTCCCCATGGGCACCGACCGTAGCCCCCACGCCTGCGGACGGGTAGTGAAAGTTCGGCCCCATGGGCCCCAGGGCCCAAGACCCCGCGGTACGCACCGGATTAGGGTCGGCGCGTGGACGTCACACTGACTGCGGTCGCCGTGCTCTGGGGCGCCGCCACCGGACTGCTGCTCCCACGCGCCGCGTACCGCTTCTCCGTCGAACCGGAGGAACCCTGGAGGGACGCCTGCCCGGACGGGCACGCCCTGAAGGGACCGGCCGGCGGCTGGCTCGGCTCCACCAGATGCCGGACGTGCGCCGTCGCGGTCCCGGCCGTCACGCCGGGCACCGCGACGACACCGGAGCGGAGCACGCGCCGACAGGGCCGTTACGCGCCCGCCCTCGCGCTCCCGGTGGTCACCGCGCTGTCGTGCGCCGCCCTGGCGGCCACCACCGGTACCAGGCCCGAAGCGGCCGCCTGGCTGCTGCTCGCTCCCGTCGCCGTCCTCCTCGCCGCCATCGACCGCAGGGTCCACCGGCTCCCCGACACCCTGACGCTCCCCCTCGCCGGAGCCACCGCGCTGCTCCTCGGGGCGGCCGCACTGCTCCCCGAGCACGGCGGGTCCTGGACCTCGGCGCTCCTCGGCGGGGTGGCCCTCGGCGGCTTCTACTTCCTCCTCTTCCTGATCAACCCGAACGGCATGGGCTTCGGAGACGTGAAGCTCGCCCTCGCCCTGGGCGTGGCACTCGGCTGGTACGGGTGGGAGATGCTCTTCGCAGGCGGATTCGCCGGGTTCCTCCTCGGCGCGCTCTACGGGGCGGGACTGATGCTGATGCGCCGTGCCGGACGCAGGACCGGCATCCCGTTCGGCCCGTTCATGGTCGCCGGAACCTTCGTAGGTCTGCTGTTCGGAGGCCTGGCGGCATGACCCTCACCTGCCGCACTGACATGCGGATAACAGGTCGCGCGGCTCCACCGGCGGCTGCGACCCTTTCCCCATGAACAGCTCTCCCGCCCCCCTCGACCCCGCCGCCTCCGACGCGCGCTTCGAGTCTCTCGTCGCCGAGGCCGACGCCGTCTCCGTCGCGGGATGGGACTTCTCGTGGCTCGACGGGCGGGCCACCGAGGAGCGCCCGTCCTGGGGGTACGCGCGCGCCATGGCGGACCGGCTCTCACAGGCCGGGGCCGCCCTCGACATCCAGACCGGGGGAGGGGAGGTGCTCGCGTCCGCCCCCGTGTTCGCCCCGGTCACCGTGGCCACGGAGTCCTGGCCGCCGAACATCGCCGCCGCCACCGCGCTGCTCCACCCGAGGGGCGCCGTGGTGGTCGCGGACCCGGACGAGCCGCCCCTGCCCTTCGCGGACGGCGCCTTCGACCTGGTCGTCAGCCGCCACCCGGTGGTGGCCTGGTGGGACGAGATCGCCCGAGTCCTGGCGCCCGGGGGCACGTACTTCTCCCAGCAGGTCGGCCCGGCGAGCGTGTTCGAGCTGGTCGAGTACTTCCTCGGCCCCCGGACGGCCGAGGAACGCGGCGCCCGGGACCCGGAGCGTGCCCGCGCCGACGCGGAGGCCGCCGGACTCGAGGTGACCGACCTGCGCTCCGAGCGGCTGCGCACCGAGTTCCTCGACATCGGTGCCGTCGTCTACTTCCTGCGCAAGGTCATCTGGATGGTGCCGGGGTTCACCGTCGACGCCTACCTGCCCCGGCTGCGCTCCCTCCACAGGCAGATCGAGGCCGAGGGTCCGTTCGTGGCGCACAGCGCGCGCTTCCTGATCGAGGCCCGCAAGCCGGATGCTCCGCGGGCGGGGAAGAGCTGACCTCCTGTCACCACCCCTGAGTGAAACGGCAGTACCTGCTCCTCCGTCCTACCCACGAGTAGTGCGACCCTGGTGGCCGAGCGCACAACGAAGGAGCAGGTCATGCCGTTGGGAAGGGAACTGCCCGGCGAGGAGCTCAGCCCGCCGGCCGGCCGGCCGCGCCACGGAAGGGCCGACTGGCTCACGGGGGCTCGGATCACCGCCGTGCACGGCCTGTTCTACCGGCCCGAGGGCCGCGCGGGGGAGCCGGAAGCGGTCGAGTTCGTGCTCGAGAGCGGGGAGTCGGTCCTGCTGACCTGCGCCTCCGACCGGACCCTGCGCATCAGCTCGGGCGTGTGGCCCGGACTCCCCGACTGGTGTGTGCCCTCGGGGCAGTGGCGGTTCGAACCGCTGGGCACGCTGCCCCCGCCCCCGTACGGAGGCGCCTGGACGGTGACCGGCACCCAGGAGCGCCGCGACGGCAACGAGGAGGTGCTGGAGGCCGTGATCCGCTGCGAGAACGGCGACTTCGTGGTCGCCGGCGGCGACACCGTGTCGATCCGCTTCGTACCCCGCTGACGCCCCGGGGTCCGGTCGGCCCGCAGGTCCTGCGGGCGCCTCTCCGGCCGTGCCCGCAACGCAGTCCACCGAATCCGGAGAGTGATTGTTCCGTGGCGTGGCACGCAGCATCACTTACGAAGGGTTATGGTGGAAACCCCCCCTCGGGCCGGTCCGTAACCCCCCCCACGGACCGGCCCGTTTTCTGTGCCCACCTCGCGCCGGCCGTGTGCGGGACCCGTGGAGGCGCCCCGGGGGAGCGGTGCGGGGGCGGTCCGCGTCAGCCCCGGTTAGCCCAGATGTTGGTGCTCGCGGTGTCCACGGCGAAGGTGTCGATCTCCTTCAGTTCGTCGGCCCCGAGCGCGGGTGCCCCGAGGGCGGCCACGTTCTCCTCCAGCTGCCGCACGCTCGACGCGCCGATGAGGGCCGAGGTCATGCGGCTGTCGCGCAGCACCCATGTGAGCGCCAGCTGCGCCAGGGACTGCCCGCGACCGCGCGCGATGTCGTTCAGCCCGTTCAGGCGACGCACCATCTCCTCGTCCAGCAGCCCCGGATCCAGGGACTTGCCCTGACTGGCCCGCGAACCCTCGGGGATGCCCGTCAGATACTTCCCGGTGAGCAGCCCCTGGGCGAGCGGCGCGAAGGAGATGCAGCCCATACCGGCCGCCTCCAGCGTGTCGAGCAGCCCGTCCGACTCGATCCAGCGGTTGACCATCGAGTACGACGGCTGGTGGATCAGGGCGGGCACGCCCATCTCCTTCAGGATCCGCGCGGCCTCCGCGGTCCGGGCCGCGCTGTAGGACGACACGCCCGCGTACAGGGCCTTGCCCTGGGCGACGGCGGAGGCGAGCGCCCCCATCGTCTCCTCCAGCGGGGTGTGGGGGTCGAAGCGGTGGGAGTAGAAGATGTCGACGTACTCCAGGCCCATCCGCCCCAGCGAGGCGTCGAGCGAGGACAGCAGGTACTTCCGCGACCCCCACTCCCCGTAGGGGCCCGGGTGCATCAGGTAACCGGCCTTGGTGGAGATCACCAGCTCGTCCCTGTACGGGGCGAAGTCCTGCCGGAGCAGCTTGCCGAAGTTCAGCTCGGCGGAGCCGGGCGGCGGACCGTAGTTGTTCGCGAGGTCGAAGTGGGTCACGCCCAGATCGAAGGCGCGGCGCAGGATCGCCCGCTGCGAGGCGAGGGCGCGGTCGTCGCCGAAGTTGTGCCAGAGGCCCAGCGAGACGGCCGGGAGCTTGAGTCCGCTGCGGCCGGTTCGCCGGTATTCCATCGAGTCGTAGCGTGTGCTGTCGGGGAGGTAGGTAAGGGAATCAGTCACGTTTCACTCCTTATCACGGAGTTGTGACAGACCGGGTTGGGCCCTCGTGACCCGTCCGCAGTAATGTGGCGGCTTCGGGACATGCCGGTTCCGCGGCGCGTGAGCGCGGTGCGCGGACCGCGCGGCGATCCTCCCGGGGGGCGGCCCCGGACCCCCGGCGAGGGGGAGAGCGGGCCCGGGCCCGTACGGAACCGAGAGGATGAACTCAGTGAACTTGCGCGACCTGGTGTACGGGCTCTACGCACGCCGGGTGGAAGGCCGCCTGGACCACGACCAGGTGCCCAAGCACATCGGAGTCATCCTCGACGGGAACCGCCGGTGGGCGAAGGCGTCCGGCGGCTCGGCCGTGCAGGGACACCAGGCCGGGGCGGACAAGATCTCCGAGCTGCTCGGCTGGTGCAGCGAGACCGATGTGGAGGTCGTCACCCTCTGGCTGCTGTCGACCGACAACTTCGACCGGCCCGAGGCCGAGCTCGTCCCGCTGCTGCGCATCATCGAGAACACCGTGCGGCAGCTGGCGTCCGACGGCCGGTGGCGCGTCCACCACGTCGGCACCCTCGACCTGCTCCCGGCGCGGACCCAGACCGTCCTCAAGGAGGCCGAGGAGGCCACCGCCGGGGTCGAGGGGATAATCGTCAACGTCGCCGTCGGCTACGGCGGGCGCCAGGAGATCGCGGACGCGGTCCGCTCCCTCCTGCTGGAGCACTCCTCCCGCGGCACCACCTTCGAGGAGCTCGCCGAGGTCGTCTCCACGGACCTGATCGCCGAGCACCTCTACACCCGGGGACAGCCCGACCCGGACCTCGTCATCCGCACGAGCGGGGAACAGCGGCTGTCGGGCTTCATGCTCTGGCAGAGCGCCCATTCGGAGTACTACTTCTGCGAGGTCTTCTGGCCGGCCTTCCGCAAGGTCGACTTCCTGCGCGCCCTGCGCGACTACGCGGCCCGGCACCGCCGCTACGGGGCCTGACACCGGCGCCACGAGGCGCGGTGGGCCCCGCCCCTCCGGGACACCACACGGATCGGGTCCGGGCGCACCTTCTCGCAGGCCGGGGCATGGCTTGGTGTGTTCGAGGGAATACAGCTCTCAGGTCGATGTCCGGTCAGTAACCGGGCGGACATCGCATCCAAGTGAGCGGCACCCAGGCCGCTCGCCCGGGAGGCCCTTTGCACACGAAGGACCGCACACCGTGCGGCCGACGCGGAGGGCCGGCGTCCGGCCCGCGCACAGGGTCCGACACCGGTCCGTCCTCTCCCTTCGGGAAGTTCCGCGACCTCCGTCGCACTCCCCGACCTCGTCCGAGGGGGTACGTCCTTCCGTGGTGACCAGCATCAAGCGCCGCATGCCCGACAGGCGCACCTATGTTCTCGACACCAGCGTCCTGCTGGCCGACCCCAACGCCATGACCCGGTTCGACGAGCACGAAGTCGTCCTCCCGATCGTCGTGGTCACGGAGCTGGAGGCCAAGAGGCACCACCCCGAGCTCGGGTACTTCGCCCGTCAGGCACTGCGCCTGCTGGACGACTTCCGGGTCCGGTACGGCCGGCTGGACGCCCCGATCCCGCTCGGGGACCTGGGCGGGTCGCTCCGTGTCGAACTCAACCATTCCGACCCCGGTGTCCTGCCCGCCGGCTACAGGTTGGGGGACAACGACTCACGGATCCTCGCGGTCGCGCGCAATCTGCAGGCCGAGGGGTACGACGTCACCGTCGTCTCCAAGGACCTGCCGCTCCGGATCAAGGCCTCCTCGGTCGGTCTCCTCGCCGAGGAGTACCGCGCCGAGCTGGCCATCACCGACTCCGGGTGGACGGGGATGGCGGAGCTCTCCCTCGCCGCGGACCAGGTCGACCTGCTGTTCGGGGAGGAGAGCCTCTACATCCCGGAGGCGGCCGACCTCCCGGTGCACACCGGGCTGGTCCTCCAGTCCGAGCGCGGCAAGGCGCTGGGCCGGGTCACCGCCGACGGCAACGTCCGCCTGGTGCGGGGCGACCGGGAGGCCTTCGGCATCCACGGCCGCAGCGCCGAGCAGCGCATCGCGCTCGACCTGCTCCTCGACCCGGACGTCGGCATCGTGTCCATGGGAGGCCGGGCCGGTACCGGCAAGTCCGCGCTGGCGCTCTGCGCGGGCCTGGAAGCGGTGCTGGAGCGCCGGCAGCACAAGAAGGTGATGGTCTTCCGGCCGCTGTACGCGGTCGGCGGGCAGGAGCTCGGCTATCTCCCCGGCAGCGAGGCCGAGAAGATGAGCCCCTGGGCGCAGGCCGTGTTCGACACCCTGTCGGCGGTCGCCGGGCGCGAGGTCATCGAGGAGGTGCTCGGGCGCGGGATGCTGGAGGTCCTGCCGCTCACCCACATCCGGGGCCGGTCGCTCCACGACGCGTTCGTCATCGTGGACGAGGCGCAGTCCCTGGAGCGGAACGTCCTGCTGACCGTGTTGTCCCGGATCGGGGCGAATTCGCGGGTGGTGCTCACCCACGACGTGGCGCAGCGCGACAACCTCAGGGTCGGCCGGTACGACGGAGTCGTCGCCGTGGTCGAGAAGCTGAAGGGGCATCCGCTCTTCGCGCACGTCACGCTCACCCGCTCGGAGCGCTCGCAGATCGCCGCCCTGGTGACCGAAATGCTGGAGGACGGCCACATCTGACCAGGAACGCCCGATAGATGCCGCCCGGCGAGCCAAGGAGCTTAGCCGGGCGGCATTGTGCTGCGCCGTCATTTCCGAAAAAGTTGTGCGCCAAACGGGGTGTGACCTTTCACACGCAGCACAGAATTGCAACGCCCCGTGTCCTTCCGGCAGAGTCTTGCTTCCGTCAGGCCCCGCATACGGCACTTGGGCACCTCCAGAGGCGCCACGCACCACACAACTCAACAACTGATGTCCGTATGCCGCCCGCGAGTACCACGCGGCACTCCCGAAGGGGAGTCGCCCACCGGGCCCGTGCCTCCCGTGACCCATGCAGTAGGGAGGCCAGTGTCAAGGGCACGATTGCGCCCGCGAGGTCACCTAAGCGGGCGATGCTGGAAGGACACCGTGTGAGCCGGATCTCGGTCCGGGGGTTCGCAGTGGCATCCGCCACCGCGGTCACCACCGTAGGCGCCGTCGTAGGCGTTGCGTCGGGCAGCACTCCCGCTGCGGACGACAACAACTTCGAGGCGGCCGCAGCCGACACCACGCTGCTCGCAGACATCCCCGCGGGCCGTCAGGCCCAGGTGCAGACCGCTTCGCTGACGCAGCAGGCCGACGCCCAGGCGTCCGCGGCCGACGCGACGGCCAAGAAGTCCGCCGAGGAGACGGCCCGCATCCAGGCCGCCAAGGACGCCGAGTCGAAGAAGAAGTCCGCCGAGGCCAAGGCCAAGGCGGAGCGCGACGCCAAGAAGAGGGAAGCCGAGCTCGCGGCGAGCCGGTCCTCCGTGCGCGACGCCTCCTCGTTCTCGGCGCAGGGCTCCTACAGCGTCGCCGAAGTGCAGGCGATGGCCCGTCAGATGATGCCGGCCGACCAGTTCCAGTGCTTCAGCGAGATCGTGTCGCGCGAGTCGGGCTGGAACTACAGGGCGCAGAACGCCTCCTCCGGTGCCTACGGCCTCGTCCAGGCGCTGCCCGGCTCCAAGATGGCGTCCGCCGGTGCCGACTGGCAGACCAACCCGGCCACCCAGATCAAGTGGGGCCTCAGCTACATGAACAGCGACCGCTACGGCAGCCCCTGCGCCGCCTGGTCGTTCTGGCAGGCCAACCACTGGTACTAGAACCCCGCGAGGTTCCCCGCTCAACTCCGTGAAGCTCCGCACCGTCCTACGGTGCGGAGCTTCACGCGTGTACGGTCGTCCGGACAGTTCCGGGGGCGTGTGGGGAGCTGATGGGGGAAGGAAAGGTCCATGTCCAGACTTCCGGGGTGGCTAGGCCGCCTGGGTGCAGAACTCACCACGATCGGGGCGCGCCTGGAAGAGCGCCGCGCCGAGTCCGAGCGCCGTGCCGAGGCCGACGCGGCGAGTGTGTCCTCGTCGACGCTCTCCACCGTCGCCGCCGAGCGGGTCCCGCGCCCTCCCGCCTACGCCCCCGCCGTCGCCGCCAGACCCGATCCCGTGACCGCCGTTCCCTGGGGCATGCGGGTCGCGGCCGAGGCGGGCTGGCGGCTCCTGGTCCTGGCCGGCACGCTCTGGGTGCTGATGCGGGTCATCAGCGCCGTGCAGCTGGTCGTCCTGGCCTTCGTCGCGGCCCTGCTGGTGACCGCGATGCTCCAGCCGACCGTCGTACGGCTGCGGCGGGCCGGGCTGCCGCGCGGCCTGGCCACCGCGGTGACGGCGGTGCTCGGCTTCGTCGTCATGGGCCTGGTCGGATGGTTCGTCGTCTGGCAGGTGATGGACAATCTGGACACCCTCTCGGACCGGGTCCGCGACGGTATCGACGAGCTGAAGCGCTGGCTGCTCGACAGCCCCTTCCACGTCACCGAGTCGCAGATCAACGACATCGCCAAGAACCTCAGCGACACCATCGGGACCAACACCGAGGAGATCACCTCGGCCGGCCTCCAGGGCGTCACGGTGCTGGTGGAGTTCCTGACCGGACTGCTCCTGGCGATGTTCTCCACGCTCTTCCTGCTCTACGACGGCAAGCGCATCTGGCAGTGGGTGCTCAAACTGGTGCCCGCCCAGGCCCGGCCCGGCGTCGCCGGCGCGGGACCGCGTGCCTGGCGGACCCTGACCGCCTATGTGCGGGGCACGGTGATCGTGGCGCTGATCGACGCGATCTTCATCGGCCTCGGGATCTACTTCCTCGACGTCCCGATGGCGGTCCCGCTCGCCGTCTTCATCTTCCTCTTCGCCTTCGTCCCCCTGGTCGGAGCCGTGGTCTCGGGAGCCCTCGCGGTGGTCGTCGCGCTCGTCACCCAGGGCGTGTTCACGGCGCTGATGGTGCTGGTCGTCGTGCTCGCCGTGCAGCAGATCGAGGGCCACATCCTGCAGCCGTTCATCCTGGGCCGGGCCGTACGGGTCCACCCCCTCGCGGTGGTGCTCTCCGTCGCCGCCGGCGGCATGGTCGCCGGGATCGGCGGAGCGGTCGTCGCCGTGCCGCTGGTCGCCGTGACCAACACGGTGGTCGGCTATCTGCGTTCGTACGGACACCATCAGGCGGTCGACTTCGACGGCCCGGGGCCGCACGGCGCTACCGCCATCTCCGTGGCACCCGCTGAGCCGCCGGTCCCGCACCGGGCCGACGCCGGACCCGACCCCGACGGCGCACCGGCGGATCCGGACACCGGCCCCGCGAAGTGACGGCAGACGCATGACGAAAGGGAAGGGCCCCGCCGGCGGTCGGTCGCCGGCGGGGCCCTTCCCCTACAAGGTACTGCGGTCCGCTACTCGGCGAGCACGGCCTCGGCGTCGAGGGTCACGCCGACCGCCTGGATCACCGAAGCGATCTTGACGGCCTCCTGGATCGTCTCGCGGTCGACACCGGCCTTGCGGAGCACCTGCTCGTGGGAGTCGAGGCACTGGCCGCAGCCGTTGATCGCGGAGACGGCGAGCGACCACAGCTCGAAGTCGATCTTCTCCACGCCCGGCTTGCCGATGACGTTCATCCGCAGGCCCGCACGGAGGTTTCCGTACTCGGGGTCCGACAGCAGGTGCCGGGTGCGGTAGAAGACGTTGTTCATCGCCATGATCGCCGCGGCCGACTTCGCCGCGGTGTACGCCTCGGCGGAGAGGTTGGCCTTGGCCTCCGGCTCCAGCTCGCGCAGCACCTTCGGCGAGCGGGAGGCGATCGCGCAGGCCAGGACGGTGCCCCACAGCTGCTGCTGCGGGAGCTCGCTGTTGCCGATGACCGAACCGAGGTTCAGCTTCAGGTCCTTGGCGAAGTCCGGTATGGCGGACTTGAGTTCATCGAGTGCCATGTCGTATCAGCTCACTCGCCGGAGAGGAGGGCGACCGGGTCGAGGGTGTTCTCGCCCTTGGTCCAGTTGCACGGGCAGAGCTCGTCCGTCTGCAGGGCGTCGAGGACCCGCAGGACCTCCTTGGGGTTACGGCCCACGGAACCGGCGGTCACCATCGTGAACTGGATCTCGTTGTTCTGGTCGACGATGAAGACGGCGCGCTGGGCGAACCCGTCCTCGCCCTCGATGCCGAGGTCACGCATGAGCTCGTGCTTCGAGTCGGCCATCATCGGGAACGGCAGGTCGGTCAGGTCCGGGTGGTCCTTGCGCCAGGCGTGGTGCACGAACTCGGAGTCACCGGAGAAGCCGAGGATCTGCGCGTCGCGGTCGGCGAACTCCTCGTTCAGCTTGCCGAAGGCGGCGATCTCGGTGGGGCACACGAAGGTGAAGTCCTTCGGCCACGCGAAGACGATCTTCCACTGACCCTCGTAGGTCTTGTGGTTGATCTGCTCGAACTCCTTGCCGCTCTCCAGCGACACGCAGGCGGTCAGGTCGAACTCGGGGAACTTGTCACCGACAGTGAGCACGCGCACTCCTTGTTGCATAGGAAATCCCTTTTTGGGGGCGTTCCTGGGGGTTGGACTGCCCTCACCCTGGCACAGAGTGCATTGATCACGGAAATAGCTACACTCGTCCGGGATGATCGGAGGTGCCTATCAGTGGCGTACGTAAATCAGGCGAACAGGGTCAAGCAGCCCAGTCTCTCGCAGCTGCGCGCCTTCGCGGCCGTGGCGGAGCATCTGCACTTCCGGGACGCCGCGGCGGCAATCGGGATGAGTCAGCCGGCACTCTCCGGAGCCGTCTCCGCCCTGGAGGTGGCACTCGGTGTCCAGCTGATCGAGCGTACGACGCGCAAGGTGCTGCTCTCACCCGCCGGGGAACGGCTCGCGGTCCGCAGCCGGGCCGTGCTGGAGGCGCTCGGTGAGCTGATGGACGAGGCCGAGGCGGTACGCGCCCCGTTCACCGGGACCCTCCGGCTCGGCGTGATCCCCACGGTGGCCCCCTACCTCCTGCCGTCCGTCCTCCGGCTCGTCCACGAGCGCTACCCGCACCTGGAGCTCCAGGTGCACGAGGAGCAGACCTCCTCGCTCCTGGACGGACTGTCCGCCGGGCGGCTGGACCTGCTGCTGCTCGCCGTGCCGCTCGGCGTCCCCGGTGTCACGGAGCTCGCGCTGTTCGACGAGGACTTCGTGCTCGTCACCGACAGGGAGCACCCGCTCGCGGGGAGCACGGGGCTGCCGCGCGAGGCGCTCCGCGACCTCCCGCTGCTGCTGCTCGACGAGGGGCACTGCCTGCGTGACCAGGCGCTGGACATCTGCCGGGAGGCGGGCCGCACCCAGCGGAGCGCGGTGACGACGACCGCCGCCGGGCTCTCCACCCTGGTGCAGCTCGTCGCCGGCGGACTCGGGGTGACCCTGCTGCCGCGTACGGCGGTCGCCGTGGAGACCGGCCGCGACGAGGCACTGTCGACGGGGTACTTCACGGACCCGGCGCCCTCGCGCCGGATCGCGCTCGCCGTACGGACGGGCTCCGCGCGCCACGAGGAGTTCGAGGAGCTCGCGTCCGCGCTGCGCGGTGCGCTGAGCACCCTGCCGGTACGGGTGCACGCGGAGGGGTGAGCACGACGGGGTGCCCACCCCTCCCGGTCCTCACTCCGCGCGCAGCCCGTCCGGGCGCATCGCACGCCACAGCAGCGGCATCGACAGCAGGGTCACGGCCACCACGAGGGCTCCGCCCGCGCCCGCCAGCGGAACGAACGCGTCCCACCGGGTCACCGTCTTGTCCAGCATCCACGTCATGACGGCGCCGAGACCGATGCCGCCGACCGTCGCGGCCACCAGCCCGACGGCCACCGGCAGCGCGGTCTGCCAGAACACCGACCAGCCGATGGTGACGCGCCTGGTGCCGAAGGCCACCAGGACCGACAGCAGCCGCTTGCGCTCGCGGAGCTGGGCGAGCTGGGAGACCAGCATCGACGCGGCGATCAGCAGCAGCGTCACCACCGCGCCGATGCGCAGGCCCGTCTGCACGCTCTCGTACTGGCGGTCGCGGGTCGCCGAGGTCAGGGTGGCGACCCGCATACCCGGGTCGATCCGGGCCGCGGTGTTGCGCACGTACTCGTCGACGTCGGGGACGCTCTCGTCGACCTTGATCAGGGCGACCGTGTGCGCGTTGGGGAGGATGCGCGGGTCGATGGCCCCGACCGTCGCCATGATGCCCGAGTTGTCGAGGCCGAGCGGGTCGGGTGTGGAGGTGACGGTCCGGGCGTCCGCCGGGAGGGTCCAGCGCACCGACCGCGCGCCGGGAGTCGTGCCCAGGTCAGCGTTGAGTTCGATCTCCTTGCCCTTGCGGGCCGTCTCGTCGACCCAGTCGCTCAGCTCCTTGTCACCGCGCGGGTGGACGACGAACACGTCGCCCTCCTTGCAGGAGCCGATCGCGGCCAGCTCCTTCAGCGTGGCGCAGTCGCCGATGCTGAGCGAACTGGTGGCGGCGGCCTCGTCGTCCGGGTGGGCCTTCGGCGTGGTCACGTACGTCTCGACCGTGCCGATGACGCGCTCCACGCCCCGGGTGGACCGGAACTCCTCGATGGTCCGGGTGGCGGCGTCGCCGCTGACCTTCTCCGAGAAGGTGTGGAACCGGGCGCGTGCGGGGTCCTGGCCCGTCCGCGTCGAGAACTCGTCGCCGACCGCGGCGAACAGCATCTGCAGGGCCACGGCCCCGGCGACCGCCACGGTGATGCCGCTGACGGCCCGGGACGCCGCCGCGCTGGACAGCTGGAGCCGTCGGATCGCCAGCTGCCAGGGCAGCGGGCCTCCGTGCAGCCGCTTCACGACGGCCTCGACGAGCCAGGGCAGCAGCAGGGCCAGCCCGAGCAGGACCAGGATCGCGCCGGCCGCGACCGGCAGCGGGTCGGCCGCCCCGAGCACGCCGACCCGGCCGGTCAGGGCCAGGACGGCGAAGCCCAGCAGCGGCACCGGCAGCCGCCACCACAGGCGTCGTCGGCGGCTGGACGCCTCGCGGGTGACGCCGAGCGGTTCCACGGCCACCGCGCGCATGGCGACCAGCGTCACCAGGACGGCCGACAGGGGCACCGCCACGGCGATCAGCGCGGCCGTCAGCGGGGCGGGCCTCATGTCGGAGGGGAAGGCGCTGTAGTCCCACACCTCGACGTGGCCGACGAACCGCCGGCCCACCAGGAAGAGCGCCACGCCCGCCAGCAGACCGAGCAGGGAGCCGAACAGCGCCTCGCCGGCCGCGATCCGCCGGGTCGTCGGGATGTCGGTGCCGACGAGACGGAGGGCGGCGAGCCGGCGGTCCCGCCCGTCGCCGCCGAACCGCACCGCCGTGGCGATGAAGATCGCGACGGGCGCCAGCAGCACCACGCAGATCATGACGACCAGCACGACGAGGAGAGGGGCCAGAGGCGCGCCCGGCGTGTCGTCGCCGTAGCCCTCCACCCGGTACCCGCCGGTGGCCTCGGTCAGGGAGTCGCTGCCCACGTAGAAGTACAGCTCGTCGGGCGAGAGCAGCCCGGCGTCCCCGATCGTCGCCGTGACCGGGTACGGCAGCCGCTCCTTGAGGAGGGCGCCCTCGGGGGAGGCCAGCAGTTTCTCCAGGGCGGGCGAGGCCGCCATCTCACCCGGGGCGGGGAAGCGCCGGACCCCCGGGGGCAGGACCGGATGCGACCCCTCCGCCCGCATCAGGAAGCCCTCGACGCTGTGGCTGCGGTACTCCGTCGCCGCGCTCACCCGGAGGACCGTGGAGTCGGACTCGGGCACCTCCTCGTCGAGTGAACCCGCCATCTCCTGGCGTGCCTGGGAGCGCTCCGCGCGCTGGTCCAGCAGATGGGGCACCGACGAGGCCACCAGCAGCATCGCCACCCCCAGCCCGACGCCCACGGCGGTGAGCACGGTCCGCGCCCAGCCCTCGCGGCCGCCGGAGACGGCGAAGCGCATGCCGAGGCCGAGATCGCGCAGCCACGTCATGAGGCGTACTCCATGTCGCGGCAGCGGCCGTCGCGGACGACGACGTCGCGGTCCGAGTACGCGGCGACGCGCGCCTCGTGCGTCACGAGCACCACGGCCGTGCCGGAGGTCCGCGCGGAGTCGGTGAGCAGTTCCATGACCCGCTCACCGTTGAGGGAGTCGAGTGCCCCGGTCGGCTCGTCCGCGAAGACCACCTTGGGGGAGGTGGCCAGGGCGCGGGCCACGGCGACGCGCTGTCCCTGTCCGCCGGACACCTCGCCGGGGCGCTTGGCGCGGAGGTCCTCGACCTCCAGGCGCTCCATCCACTCCCGTGCCGTGCTCTCGGCCCGGGCGCGCTTGACGCCGTTGAGGCGCAGCGGCAGGGCTACGTTCTCCAGGCAGGTCAGTTCGGGGACGAGCCGGCCGAACTGGAAGACGAAGCCGAAATCGCTGCGCCGCAGGGCGCTGCGCCGGGCGTCGGACAGGGTGGACAGTTCCTGCCCCGCGTAGGTCACGGTGCCGGAGTCGGGGGTGACGATCCCGGCGAGGCAGTGCAGGAGGGTGGACTTGCCCGAGCCGGAGGGGCCCATGACGGCCACCACCTCACCGGGGTGCACGGAGAACGAGGCGTCGTCGAGAGCGGGGGTCGCACCGTAGGTCTTGTGGAGCGACCGGGCGCTGAGCAGGGAGCCTGCGGGTATCACGGGACGATCACCTCGGCGAGCTTGCCCAGGCGCGCGGCGGTCAGTTCCAGCCACCGGAGGTCGGCTTCGAGGTGGAAGAGGGCGTGGTCGCAGATCAGCTGGTCGGCGAGGTCGCCCTTGCGCTTGCGCTCGGTGAGGACGCGCATCAGGCGCAGGTGCTCGGACCGCTGGGCGTCCAGCAGGTCGGCGGCGCTGCGGCCGGTGAGCAGGGCGAGGACGACCTTCGTGTACAGGGTCGACTGGAGGTACGGCTCGGGCTTCTCCGGCTGCGCGAGCCAGGCGGAGACATCCGTGACGCCGGCCTCGGTGATGGCGTAGCGCTTGCGCTCGGGGCCGCCGTCCGTCTCGACGCCGTCGACCTCGACGAGGCCGTTCTTCAGCAGACGGGACATGGTCGCGTAGACCTGGCCGTAGTGCAGGGGGCGATCCTGCCCGAACTTCTCGTCGAAGGCCCGCTTGAGGTCGTAGCCGTGGCGGGGGCCGGACTCCAGGAGCCCGAGGAGGGTGTGACCGATTGACATACCCCGGACTGTACATGGTGTGTATAGCCGGTGTGTATAGCCGGTGGGCGCAGCTGGACGGGCGCGGCCCGCAGGGCCGCCCGGCCGGACCGGGTGGCCGGATTCAGCCGGAGGGCGGCGGCGGGGCCTGCGGAGGTCCCGGGGGCTGCTCCTTCGGGGGCCGGCCCCGGCGGGGGATCGGACCCGCCCCGCCGGGCAGCCGCCCCGCCTCCGCCAGGGCGCGACGCAGCAGGAACTCGATCTGCGCGTTGGCGCTGCGCAGCTCGTCCGAGGCCCACCGGGCCAGCGCGTCGTGCACCGCGGGGTCCAGCCGCAGCAGCATCTGCTTGCGGGCCGCCCGCCGCCGGGGAGCCCCGTCGGCGGGAGGGGTCGCGTCGTCCTCGGTCACTGGTAGAGCGTGCCCGTGTTCAGGACCGGCTGCGCCGCGCGGTCACCGCACAGCACCACCATCAGGTTGCTGACCATGGCCGCCTTGCGCTCGGAGTCCAGCTCGACGATGTCCTGCTCGGCGATCCGGGTCAGGGCCATCTCGACCATGCCCACCGCGCCCTCGACGATCTGCTGACGGGCCGCGACCACGGCGCCCGCCTGCTGGCGCTGGAGCATCGCCGAGGCGATCTCGGGGGCGTAGGCGAGGTGGCTGAAGCGGGACTCGATGATGCGCACGCCGGCCGCCTGCACCCGCGCGGTCAGCTCGGCGGCGAGCTTCTCGGTGATCTCCTCGGCGTTGCCGCGCAGCGAGAGTCCGCCCTCGTCGTGGGCGTCGTACGGGTACTCGATCGCGATGTGCCGGACCGCGGCCTCGGTCTGGGTGGCGACGAACTCCAGGAAGTCGTCGACCTCGAAGAGGGCCTGGGCGGTGTCCTCGACCTTCCAGACGACGATCGCCGCCAGCTCGATCGGGTTGCCGTAGGCGTCGTTGACCTTCAGGACGGCCGTCTCGTGGTTGCGGACCCTGGTGGAGATCTTCCGGCTGGAGGTCAGCGGGTTGATCCACCGCAGGCCGTCCGCGCGGATCGTCCCGACGTAACGGCCGAAGAGCTGGATCACGCGGGCCTCCCCCGGAGCGACCATCTTCACACCGCTCATGCAGAAGAGCGAGGCGATGGCGAGGAGGACTCCGAGGACGACGAGCGGAACACCGGCGCCGTTGTGTCCGCCGGAGGCGAGGACGCCGCCGACGATGGCCAGGCCCACGCCGAGGAGCACCCCCAGGATGGTCAGCAGGAGGCCGAGGCCGCCGGGGATGGAATGGGCGGTGACTTCTCTGACCTGCGGGGACGGCATCTCGGGCGCGTCCGGTGTCAGGTCGGCGGCCGCGTCGTCGGCGCCGGGAAGGCCGTGTGGAGCAGACATGGGTCCCCCGTCTCGTGCGGCGTGTTCACCGCGCTATCAATGTGATTACACATTAATGCTTCTCGCAACCTTGCGCATCCCCCGCGAGTCGGTTCCTTCAGAACCGGGTGCTGATTCTCACGTCCGGAAAAGGCTGGATCGGCTGCCATTTGTCCGGGCCTTCGGTGTTAGCTGGCAGGTCTGACCGGAGCGGTAACGAGCAGCAGAACAGGAGCACCGGAGCGATGGGTCGAGCGGATGTACGCCGGGCCGCCAGGAGTGGTGGCATACGCCGGCTCTTCACCTGGCGGAAGATGCTGGGGACGTTCTTCGGGCTCTGCCTGCTCGTACTGGGTGCCTTCGCGGCGCTCTACGCCTTCGTGGACGTGCCCGAGGCCAACGCCCAGGCCGAGAAGCAGAGCAACGTCTACAAGTACAGCGACGGCAGTGTCCTGGCCCGCACCGGCTCCGGCGTCAACCGGGAGATCGTCGACATCGACGTCGTGCCCAAGAAGGTCCAGCACGCCTTCGTCGCCGCCGAGAACAAGTCCTTCTACCGGGACAGGGGCGTCGACCTCAAGGGCACCACCCGCGGTCTGTTCAACACGCTGTCCGGCAAGGGCAAGCAGGGTGGCTCCACCATCACCCAGCAGTACGTGAAGAACTACTACCTCACGCAGGACCAGACGGTCACCCGCAAGCTCAAGGAGCTGGTGATCTCGCTCAAGGTCGACCAGCGCATGGAGAAGGACGACATCCTCGCCGGGTACCTGAACACCGTCTACTACGGCCGGGGCGCCAGCGGCATCCAGGCGGCGGCGCAGGCCTACTACGGCGTCGACGCCAAGGACCTCGACACCGCCCAGGGCGCCTACCTCGCGTCCCTGCTCCAGGCCCCCAGCCAGTACGACTGGGCGTACGCCTCACCCACCGGCAAGAAGCTGGTCAAGGCGCGCTGGGCGTACACCCTGGACAACATGGTCGAGGAGGGCTGGCTGGACAAGGCCGAGCGGGACAAGCTGACCTTCCCCGTGCCGGACGCCCCCAAGGGCACACCCGGCCTTGACGGCCAGGCCGGCTACCTCGTCGAGGCCGCCAACCAGGAGATGGCGCGCCAGGGCATCACCGAGGAGCAGCGTGAGGCCGGCGGCTGGACGATCACCCTCAACATCGACAGGAAGAAGCAGAAGCAGCTCGAGAAGTCGGTGAACCGCCAACTGGAGGACCACCTCGACCGGAAGGGCAACAAGGTCGACGCGACCGTCCAGGCCGGCGCCACCTCGGTGGACCCGAGGACGGGCAAGGTCGTCGCGCTGTACGGCGGTGTCGGTGCCACCGAGCACTACATATCCAACGCGACCCGCCGCGACTACCAGCCCGCCTCCACCTTCAAGCCGCTGGTCCTGGCCTCCGCCCTGGAGAACGAGTCGACGACCCAGAACGGCGACCTGATCGGCCTGAACACCGTCTACGACGGCACCAGCAGGCGCCCGGTCGTCGGCAGCGACACCCCGTTCGCCCCGCAGAACGAGGACGACCGCAGCTACGACAGCCCGACCGTCCAGACGGCGATGAACAAGTCGATCAACTCCGTCTTCGCGCAGATGGTCGTCGACGTCGGCCCCGCCGAGGTGAAGAAGACCGCCCTCGGCCTGGGCGTGCCCGACCTGAACTTCCCCGAGCGCCCCGCGATCACCCTCGGCACCATGAACGCGTCGACGTGGGACATGGCCGGGGTGTACGCCACCCTCGACAACCACGGCAAGAAGGTCACCCCGACCATCGTGAAGTCCGCCGAGCACCGGGACCGCACCATGGAGCCCGTCGACGGCATCGGCGGCCAGGTGATCAGCCGGGCCTCCGCCGACACCGTGACCAAGGCCATGACCGGCGTCGTCGACAACGGCTCGGGCCACGAGGCGAACACCTCGGCCTACGACGCCGCGGGCAAGACGGGCACGTCGGAGAACAACAAGGCCGCCCTCTTCACCGGCTACACCCCGGAGCTCGCCACCGCCGTGGCCCTGTACGGGGAGTCACCCAAGGAGGGCGGCGGCCAGGTCAGCCTCACCGGCACGGCCAGCTCCGGCCGTGCCAACGGCGGCGGGTTCCCCGCGAAGATCTGGGCGGACTACACCCTCGGCGCGCTCGGCGGCGGTTCGGACGCCACCTTCGACCTCCAGGGCGTGGAACGCGGCGAGACCCCGGTGACCGAGTCCCCCTCGGCCACCCCGTCCGAGACGGAGGAGCCGTCCGAGACCCCGTCCGAGGAGCCGGAGGAGCCCTCCGAGTCGCCCAGCGAGACGCCCGGCGAGACCCCGTCGCAGACGCCGACCGAGACCCCCTCGACGACCCCGAGCGGGACGCCCGGCACCACTCAGGAGCCCGGGGACGGCGAGCAGCTCCCCGGATGGCCCGGCGGGGACACGGCACCCGGGCAGTGAACACGCGTCGGTGACCACGGGGCGGTCACCACGGCCGAGGGCGGGTACCGGCCGGTACCCGCCCTCGACCGTGTCAGGCACCGCACCGTCCGAAGGCCCGCCGGCGCTGTCCCGCCGGTCGATGCGCGAGGGCCCTCGGCGAGGCCCTCGGCGAGGGCCCTCAGGGCGTGGCCATCTCGAACCAGACCACCTTGCCCGTCGACAGCCGGGTGGCGCCCCACCGGCGGGCCAGCCGGTTGACCAGGAACAGCCCTCGTCCGCCCTCGTCGGTCTCCCGCGCCCGCCGCTGCCTCGGCAGCTGCGGGGAGTCGTCACCGACCTCGCAGCGCAGGGTGTCCGTACGCAGCAGCCGCAGGGTCACCGGCCGCTCCGCGTAGCGCACCGCGTTGGTCACCACCTCGCTGACCAGCAGCTCGACCTCCTCCGAGAGACCGTCCAGCCCCCACCGGCTCAGCGCCCTGCGCGCCAGCCTGCGGGCCCGTCCCGGAGCGGCGTCCTCAGGTTCGAGGAACCAGTACGCGACGTCACTCGGCGCGATCCCGTCGAAGCGCGCCGCGAGCAGGGCGATGTCGTCGTCACGGTCGCCCGGGCCGAGCATGTCCAGCACGTCGTCGCAGAGCGCTTCCAGCGGCGGCGAGTGATCCGGACCGGTCAGCTGGGCGGTGGCGGCGAGCCGCTCCCGCAGGATCTCGATGCCCGTCCAGACGTCCCGCATCCGGGACTCCACCAGGCCGTCGGTGTACAGCAGGAGCGTCGCCCCGGCCGGCGCGTCCAGCTCGACGGCCTCGAAGTCCACCCCGCCCACACCGATCGGAGCGCCCGGCGGCACCCGGAGCACCTCGGCCCGGCCGCCGAGGTGGAGCAGCACCGGTGGCGGATGGCCGGCGTTCGCGACGGTGATGCGGTGCGCGACCGGGTCGTACACCGCGTACAGGCAGGTCGCCATGCGGTCGCTGCCGAGCCGCTGCGCCTGCTCGTCCAGGTGGTGCAGGACCTCCTGCGGCGGCAGGTCGAGGCCGGCCAGTGTCTGGGCGGTGGTGCGCAGCTGGCCCATGATCGCGGCGGAGGTCATGGAGTGCCCCATCACGTCCCCGACGACCAGGGCGACCCGGCTGCCGGGCAGCGGGATCGCGTCGTACCAGTCACCGCCGACCCGGGCGGTCTCGGCGGCGGGAAGGTAGCGCGAGGCCAGGCGTACACCCGTGGGCTGCGGCAGCGAGTCGGGCAGCATCGTGCGCTGGAGCTCGTCGGCGATGTACGCCTCGCGGCCGTACAGCACGGCCTTGTCGATGCCGAGCGCGGTGTGGGTGGCCAGCTGGGCCGCCACCAGGAGGTCGTCGGCCTCGAACGGCGGCCTTTCGGGGCCCCGCAGGAAGACGGCCGCGCCGATCACCCTGCGGCGGCCGCGCAGCGGCGCCAGGATCGCACGGTGCCCGCTCGGCACCGTACGGCCCGCTCCGAGCAGTTCGGGCAGCGCGACGCGGGCCGCGGCCGCGTCGCCGAAGACCGGGCGCACCCCGCGCAGCACCTCGGCCAGCGCACCGCCCGACACGACCTCGCACAGCTCGGCGGCCGGCAGCAGCCCGGCCTGCGGATCGCTGACGGGCAGCCGCAGCCGCTCGCCCTCCGGCCCGCTCTCGCTCTCCTCGTCGGCCGTCCTCAGCCGGTCGGTGCGCCGCAGCCTCAGGACGAAGGGCGAGACCGGCCGCTCGTCACCCACCGGAAGCGGATCGCGGAGGTAGACGAGTATGGCGTCGGAGAACGTGGGCACGCTCGCCCGGCACAGGCCCAGGACGATCTCGTCCAGGTCCATGCCCCGCGCGATACGGCGGGTGGCCGCGCCGACGAAGCGCAGCCGGTCACCCTCGCGGGTGACCGTCTGGGTGTCCACCACGGGCTGGCCGGCCTCGGCGGCGGGCGCCGGGGCGGGCAGTGCGCCCGGGACGGGGGAAGGGCCGGGGATGGCGGCGGTGGCGGCGGGAGCCGCCTCCGGCTGCCGCGGCCGGGCGCGTTCCTGCGGCCGGGCGGCGAGCGGCTGCCGGCCTTCGTGGGAGGTGGGATGCTCCGTCACGCGTGGGATTCCGTCCGTCCGGGCCGGTTGTATGAGGCGGGCGCAGTCACCTCGGGGCGTCGCGCCACTGTGCCCCGGCGAGAGCGGTGAGAACAACGGCTGTCACCGGATGCCCCCGGGGAAGGGGCCGAAACCGTACGGCCACCCGAAGGGCCCGTACCGGGTCTTGCCGCGGCCGGGCAGCGGACGGCGAACATGTCTCCACCCCCTCGTCGTGGTTCTCGTAGTGGTCCGGGCGGCCGCACACCCGCCGGCCCGCGAGCCGTGTGACGTGTGCGGTGCGTGTGGTGACTGTCGGTCAGACCCTTGGCCGGATACGTCGGTTGTGACGCAGCGGTCCGGTGGAGCGGTTCAACGGGGGTGATCCTACGTTTACCCCCCTGGGGTGCGACAAGGGTCTCACGACGGCGTGCGGGCGGGGGTGCGGTCCCAGTCATCCGGCAGCGGCGGTACCTGCCAGCCGGAGTCCGGCCGCCAGTGCTCCCAGCCGTCGCTGAAGGGCGGGCCCCAGCGCTGGATCACCTCGACCGCGGCCAGACCCGCCTCACGTACCCGCCGCGCGGTGGCGGCGTCCATCAGCCCGACCCGCTGGGCCTGGGCGAACTCGTCCTCGTCCAGCCACTCCCAGCTGTGGTCGGGGCGCACGGAGATGTCCAGGAAGTGGTCCTGCGAGTCGACGCCCCCCTCCCAGCGTGAGTGGGGCTCCTCGAGGTTGACGTACCAGTTGCGGAAGAGCCAGCCCCGGTCCCAGAACAGCCACACCGACCAGGGATCCCCCGGCCGGGCCAGCTTCAGCACACCCGAGCCGAACCACCGCGAGCGCACCGTCGTCCGGGGGCGGGTGTAGCGGGTGGCGAGCGGCTCGGCGTGCACCTGCGTCCCGTCGGCCAGCACCGGTCGCACGCACTCGGTGCCGGACGCCATCCACACCGCCAGCAGTTCCTCGGTGTCCTGGACGACTGTGACGGGCCGGCAGATGTGCACCGCGTGCCCGCCGTCGGCGGACCGCTCGTTGGCCCGGTAGCGCCACAGAATCCGGTCACCGGGCGCCCATCGCGCACCGTCCCCCGCACCCGCCCCGGTGCCTGCTCCCGTACCCGCGTCCGTCGCTGTCATGAAGAGATCTTAGAGACGCCGGCGGGGGCGCGGTGATCCATTCCTCACGGACGGGTCATGCGCAGCACGTCCAGGGCCTCGTCCAGCTGCTCCCGAGTCAGCTCGCCCCGCTCGACGTATCCGCCGGCCAGGACCGTCTCCCTGATCGTCGTCCCTTCGGCAAGGGACTTCTTGGCCACCTTCGCCGCCTCCTCGTAGCCGATGTACTTGTTCAGCGGGGTCACGACCGAGGGCGAGGACTCCGCGTAGCGCCGGGCGCGCTCCACGTCGGCCGTGATGCCGTCGACGGTGCGGTCCGCGAGCAGCCGGGAGGCGTTGGCGAGCAGCCGCACCGATTCGAGGAGGTTCTTCGCGATGACCGGGAGCATCACGTTCAGCTCGAAGTTGCCGGCCGCTCCGGCGGCGGCGACCGTGGCGTCGTTGCCCGTGACCTGCGCGGCGACCATCAGCACGGCCTCGGGGACGACCGGGTTGACCTTGCCCGGCATGATCGACGACCCGGGCTGCAGGTCGGGCAGACTGATCTCGGCCAGTCCGGTGCGGGGCCCGGACGCCATCCAGCGCAGGTCGTTGGAGATCTTGGTGAGTGAGACCGCCACGGTACGGAGCTGGCCCGACGCCTCGACGAGCCCGTCCCTGGCCCCCTGCGCCTCGAAGTGGTTCCGCGCCTCGGTCAGCGGGAGGCCCGTCGTACGTGCCACCTCCGCGATCACCGCCGCCGGGAAGCCGGGCGGCGTGTTGATCCCGGTCCCCACCGCCGTGCCGCCCAGGGGCAGTTCGGCGAGACGCGGGAGCGAGGAGCGCAGCCGCTCGACACCGTTGCGGATCTGGGCCGCGTAGCCCCCGAACTCCTGGCCCAGGGTCACCGGCGTGGCGTCCATCAGGTGGGTACGGCCCGACTTCACCACGTCCGCGAATTCGGCCGATTTCCGCTCCAGAGCCGTCGCCAGATGTTCGAGCGCGGGGATCAGGTCGGCGGTGACGGCCGCCGTGGCGGCGATGTGGATCGACGAGGGGAACACGTCGTTCGACGACTGGGAGGCGTTGACGTGGTCGTTGGGATGGACCTCCCGGCCCAGCCGCTCGGCGGCCAGCGTGGCCACCACCTCGTTGGTGTTCATGTTGGACGACGTGCCGGAGCCCGTCTGGAACACGTCGACGGGGAAGTGGTCGTCCCAGCGCCCGGCCGCCACCTCGCCCGCCGCCTCCTGGATCGCGTCGGCGATGTCCGGATCCAGCACCTCCAGTTCGGCGTTGACCTTCGCCGCGGCGGCCTTGATCCGGGCCAGCGCCTCGATGTGCGCCCGCTCCAGCCGCTGCCCCGAGACCGGGAAGTTCTCCACCGCGCGCTGCGTCTGGGCACGCCACTTCGCGTGCGCGGGGACCTTCACCTCGCCCATCGAGTCGTGCTCGACGCGGTACGTCGTTCCGTCGGCGGTTTCGTCCATGGTGTTCAGACCTCCTGATGCGGTGAGCACGTGCGCTGTTCCCCGTATTCCCGGCACCCGCCCGCTCACCTCGGACACCACCGGAGTGCGAACCGGGGAGGGCCGCCGGTTCGGGCGCCCTCCCGGCCGTCACCCGGGCGCGCGCGGGTGACGGACACGGCCCACGTGCCAGGGGCGCCCGGCACGGTTGCCGGGCGCCCCTGCACCACCGCCGAAGCGGCAGGTCACGCCAGGCCGGGGCCCCGCACCGGGATGCTGGTGAAGGTCGGCGCCGGGGCGGGCTCGGTGAAGAAGTCGTTGCCCTTGTCGTCGACCACGACGAAGGCGGGGAAGTCCTCGACCTCGATGCGCCAGACGGCCTCCATGCCGAGCTCCTCGTACTCGACGACCTCGACCTTCTTGATGCAGTCCTGGGCCAGGCGTGCCGCGGGGCCGCCGATGGAGCCGAGGTAGAAGCCTCCGTGGGCGCCGCACGCGTCGGTGACCTGCTTGGACCGGTTGCCCTTGGCCAGCATCACCTTGGAGCCGCCCGCCGCCTGGAACTGCGCGACGTAGCTGTCCATGCGGCCGGCCGTCGTCGGGCCGAAGGAACCGGAGGCGTAGCCCTCCGGGGTCTTCGCCGGGCCCGCGTAGTACACCGGGTGGTCCTTCAGGTACTGCGGCATCTCCTCGCCCGCGTCCAGCCGCTCCTTGATCTTGGCGTGCGCGATGTCGCGCGCCACGACCAGCGGGCCGGTCAGCGAGAGCCGGGTCTTCACCGGGTACTTGGTGAGCTCGGCGAGGATCTCGTCCATCGGGCGGTTCAGGTCGATCCGCACGACGTCCCCGGCCTCGTCCAGGTGCTCGTCCGTGGTGTCGGGCAGGAAGCGAGCCGGGTCCTTCTCCAGCTGCTCCAGGAACACGCCCTCGGCGGTGATCTTCGCGGTGGCCTGGCGGTCGGCCGAGCAGGAGACGGCGATGGCCACGGGCAGCGAGGCGCCGTGGCGGGGGAGACGGACCACCCGGACGTCGTGGCAGAAGTACTTGCCGCCGAACTGCGCGCCGATGCCGATCTTCTGCGTCAGCTCGAAGACCTTCTGCTCCAGCTCCTTGTCACGGAAGCCGTGGCCGGTCGGGGAACCCTCGGCGGGCAGCTCGTCGAGGTAGTGGGCGGAGGCGTACTTCGCGGTCTTCAGCGCGAACTCCGCGGAGGTGCCGCCGACGACGATCGCCAGGTGGTACGGCGGGCAGGCCGCCGTACCCAGCGAACGGATCTTCTCCTCCAGGAACTTCATCATGGAGGCCTCGTTGAGGACCGCCTTCGTCTCCTGGTAGAGGAACGACTTGTTGGCCGAGCCGCCGCCCTTCGCCATGAAGAGGAACTTGTACGCGCCGCCGTCCGTCGCGTACAGCTCGACCTGCGCCGGCAGGTTCGAGCCGGTGTTCTTCTCGTCCCACATGGTCAGCGGCGCCATCTGCGAGTAGCGCAGGTTGAGCTTGGTGTACGCGTCGAAGATGCCGTGCGACAGGGCCTCCTCGTCACCGCCCTCGGTGAGCACGTTCTGGCCGCGCTTGCCCATGACGATCGCGGTACCGGTGTCCTGGCACATCGGCAGGACACCGGCCGCGGCGATGTTCGCGTTCTTCAGCAGGTCCAGCGCGACGAACTTGTCGTTGGACGAGGCCTCGGGGTCGTCCACGATGCGGCGCAGCTGCGCCAGGTGGGCGGGCCGCAGGTAGTGCGAGATGTCGTGCATGGCCTCGGCGGCCAGGGTGCGCAGCGCCTCCGGGGTGACCTTGAGGAACGTACGGCCGTCGGCCTCGAAGGTCGAGACACCCTCGGCGGTCACCAGCCGGTACGGCGTGGTGTCCTCTCCCAGCGGCAGCAGATCGGAGTACGCAAACTCTGGCATTTCGGCCATTCCTCACTCGGCGACAGCGGCTGACCACCCTTGGGCAGCGCATCCACCAGGGTAGGGCTCCGGCGGTACGGCGGGCCTGTGAGGTAAGGCTCACCCCGAGTTGCACCGGTCCCGTCGGCGGCCGGCCCGGGACCGCGGCCCGCAGGGGGCGGGCGCGGATCCAGGACGGGCCGGAGAGCCACCTGTCGCGATCTATCGCGTTTGGGTACGCTGGTCCGGTGGACCTCGAGAAGCAGCCCCAGCAGCCCGTAGCTCCGGCGGAACCCGCGCCCGCCGGGATCCGTGCGTCCGACGCGGACCGCGACCGGATCGCGGACATTCTGCGGGAAGCCATGGCCGAGGGCCGGCTGACCGCCGAGGAGCACGCCGAGCGGGTCGACCTGGTCTACCGGGCGAAGACCGTCGGCGAACTCGACCCCCTGATCCAGGACCTGCCCGCGGCCGCAGGCGGTGCCCGGACGTCCGCGGCCCCCTTCGACGCCGGCGCCGACGCGACGACCGGCCCCGCCGAGAACCTGGTGGCGGTCTTCAGCAGCTCCACCCGCAGGGGGCGTTGGCGGGTCGGTGGCCGCACCAACGCGTTCGCGCTGTTCGGCAGCGTCGAGATCGACCTGACCGAGGCCCTGTTCGGTCAGCGGCTCACCGTCATCAACGCGACGTCCATCTTCGGCAGCGTCGAGGTCAAGGTCCCCGAGAACATCTCGCTCCGGGGCAGCGGGACGGGTGTTTTCGGCAATTTCGAGGTGGACACGCTGGAGTCCACCGACCCCGAGGCGCCGGTCGTCGTGGTCAACGGCTACTCCGTCTTCGGCAACGTCGAGGCGAAGCCCAAGCGTGGCAAGCTCGTGGCCAACCTCCACAAGCAGCTGCGCAAGCACCTCGGTACCTGAGCCGGTCCGGCCGGGCAAGGGCTGTTTCGCGCCATCGGCGACGAGGACCCCTTGCGGCGGGGGTGCGGCGGCGCCACGCAGTGCATAGGCGTGCGCACAGCGGGTAGGGAGTGCTGCATCGCCTCTCGCTCACGAAGCCCAAGCCGTCGTCAGGAGTGGACCGTGCTGCACATCCCGCATCAGCCCCTGCAGGTAGCCGCCGCGCAGTCCCAGCGCGCACCCGCGCGGGAGGACCAAGGGGGCCCCTGGCACTCGGAGGCGGTGTGCCGCCGGGACGAGGCCGGGCTGTTCTTCGCCCCGTCGAAGGAACCCACCGCCGCACGGCTTTCCCGCGAGGAGGCCGCGAAGCAGGTCTGCGCGAGATGCCCGGTGATGGTGGAGTGCCAGGAGCACGCCCTCCTGCAGCCGGAGCCCTACGGGGTGTGGGGCGGCCTGACCGCCGCCGAACGCCGTGTGGTTCTCGCCCGGCGCCGCAGGCGCGAGATGGAGCTCAAGGCCGCCGCCCGCGCGGGCCGCATAGCCGCAGCGGGCTGAGATCCGTAGGTGACGAGGTGGGGGCCGCCCGCACCGGGCGGCCCCCACCTCCGCGCGTGACGGCCCTACTTGGCGCGGTCGAAGTCGATCGCGCTGTACGCCCGCAGCTTCGAGAGGCGGTGCGTGGAGTCGATCGTCCGGATGGTGCCCGACTTGGAACGCATCACCAGGGACTGGGTGGTGGCCGTCTCCGCGCGGTACCGCACACCGCGCAGCAGTTCACCGTCGGTGATGCCGGTGGCCACGAAGAACACGTTGTCCCCGCTGACGAGGTCGTCCGTCGAGAGCACCCGGTCCAGGTCGTGGCCGGCGTCCAGGGCGCGCTGCCGCTCCGCGTCGTCCTTGGGCCAGAGCTTGCCCTGGATCACACCGCCGAGGCACTTTATGGCGCAGGCCGAGATGATGCCTTCCGGGGTTCCGCCGATCCCCATGAGCAGGTCGACGCCGGTTCCCTCGCGGGCGGCCATGATCGAACCGGCGACGTCGCCGTCGGAGATGAACTTGATCCGGGCGCCCGTCTCACGGATCTCCTTGACGATCCCGTCGTGGCGGGGCCGGTCGAGGACGACGACGGTGACGTCCTCCGGGGTGGAGCTCTTCGCCCTCGCGACCCGCCTGATGTTCACGGACACGGGCGCGTTGATGTCGACGAAGTCCGCGGCCTCGGGGCCGGTGACCAGCTTGTCCATGTAGAAGACGGCGGACGGGTCGAACATCGCGCCGTGGTCCGCGGCTGCCAGCACCGCGATGGCGTTGGGCATTCCCTTGGCGTTGAGGGTGGTGCCGTCGATGGGGTCGACCGCGATGTCCACCTCGGCCCCGGTGCCGTCGCCGACGCGTTCGCCGTTGAAGAGCATGGGGGCTTCGTCCTTCTCGCCCTCACCGATGACGACGATGCCGTTCATCGACACCGTGGAGACGAGTGTGCGCATGGCCTTCACGGCGGCGCCGTCGGCGCCGATCTTGTCGCCACGGCCGACCCAGCGCCCCGCCGCCATGGCCGCGGCCTCGGTGACCCGCACGAGTTCCATGGCCAGGTTGCGGTCGGGGGCCTCGGGGGAGACCTCGAGCTGGGACGGCAGATGATGCTCGGACATCGGAGCGCACCTTTCTGTACGACGACGACCGGAAAAGAGGGTGCTGTGACTCTATCGGTAGGTCGATAAAATGAGCAGACCGGGTCACCGATGAGCGGGTGCCCGCCGGTCGGGCGGCCCGGGGCCCATGCCACCATTGACCCCGTGGCAAGCAAGCGAGGCAAGCAGACCGTCCGGGACATGTTCCTGTCGATGCTCGTGATCACCGCGGTGGCGGGCGTCGTCTACATCTTCATCCCGCACGACGACAAGGCCGACCCGGTCAAGGCGGTCGACTACAGGGTCGAACTCGCGACGGCCCGTCGCGCCGCCCCGTACCCGGTCGCGGCCCCCTCCGGGCTGCCGCAGGGGTGGAAGCCGACCTCGGTCTCGTACACCGGGCAGGACGGCTCGGGCTGGCATCTCGGCTTCCTCGATCCCGACGGCAAGTACGTCGCGGTGGAGCAGTCCACCACGCCCGCGAAGAAGTACGTCCCCGACGTGACCCAGCACGCCGCGGACACCGGGCGGACCGAGCAGGTGGGCGGCCGGGAGTGGCAGCGCTGGGAAGGGCCGAAGTACGACGCCCTCGTGCTGCACGCCGAGGACGTGACCACGGTGGTCACGGGCTCCGCCCCGCCCGAGCGGCTGGCGGAGATGGCCGCGGCGCTGAAGACCGCCGCCGCCTCCTCCTGAGGTCTCCGGCTCCATGACGAAGGGGCCCACGGCGCTGTGCGCGCCGTGGGCCCCTTCGTCGTACGGGCGGGATCAGACGGTGGTGACGACCTCGTCGTAGGAGAGGCGCGGCAGGCGCGGGAACCAGGCGTCCTCGCCCGGCTTGCCGATGTTGACGGCCATGAGCAGCTTGTGGTCGCCGTCCAGGAACTCCTTCTCGATGCCCGCGGCGTCGAAGCCGGTCATCGGTCCGGCGGCCAGGCCGGCGGCGCGGACGCCGATGATGAAGTACGCGGCCTGCAGGGCGGCGTTCAGCGCGGCGGACTGCTCGCGGACCGGGCGCTCGGAGAAGAACGCGTCCTTGGCCTGCGGGAAGTGCGGCATGAGCGCCGGGAGCTCCTCGTGGAACTCGTGGTCGGCGACGAGCAGCGCGACCAGCGGCGCAGCCGTGGTCTTCGGGCGGTTGCCCTCGGCCATGTGCTTGACCAGGCGCTCGCGGCCCTCGGCGGAACGGACCAGCACGACACGCAGCGGCGACTGGTTGAACGCCGTGGGCCCGTACTTGACCAGGTCGTAGATGGCCTGGACCTGCTCGTCGGTCACCGGCTCGTCGGTGAACGTGTTGGCGGTGCGGGCCTCGCGGAAGAGGAGGTCCTGGGCGGCGGGGTCAAGAACGAGGGACATCTCGGGCGTACCTTCCGGATGGATACGGGCTGAGCCGTGGGGCGGACTCGGAGCACCGTAACCCAGCGATAGATTAAAGTTCAACTAAATCGGTCCCGTGGTGATCCACAGCACAGGTCCCGTGCCCCGGACGTGCGTCGGTGCCCGGTGGATCAGCGGGGCCGCCCGCGCGCCATCCGGCTCACCCGGCGGAGTCGCCGGACTCCGGGGACTCCTCCTCCGGACGGGCCAGAGCCGCGTCCAGACGGGCGCGCGCACCCTCCAGCCAGCGCCGGCACACCTTCGCCAGCTCCTCGCCGCGCTCCCACAGGGCCAGCGACTCCTCCAGCGTCGTGCCGCCGGCCTCCAGGCGGCGTACGACCTCGATCAGCTCGTCCCGTGCCTGCTCGTACCCGAGCGTGCCCGTCGAGGCAGGCGCCGTCGTCCCGTCGTCCGTCATGCCGTCCACCCTATGCGCGGGGTCCGACAAAGCCCGGCGCTCACTCCGCGACCCGTACGGTGAACTCGCCCTCCGAGACCCGCGCCCGCAGCTCCTCGCCCGGCGCACCGGCCTCCGCGGGGGAGCGCACCACATGGCCGTCCGGCCGCTGCAGCACCGCGTAACCCCGCTCGAGCGTGGCCGCGGGCGACAGCGCCACGACCCTGGCCCGGGTGTGCGAGAGCTCGGAGTCGGCGCGGTCCAGCAGATGCCCGAGCACCCTGCGGCTGCGACCCACCAGCGCCTCGACCTCCGCCTCCCGCTCCTCCACCATCCGCTGCGGCCGCTCCATCGACGACCTGCCGAGAGCGTGGGCGAGGCCCCGCTCCTCGCGGTCGACCAGCCCCCGCACCGTGCGCAGCGCCCGGTCCCTGAGCTGCTGGACGCGGTCGAGCTCCTCACCGACGTCCGGGACCACCTTCTTCGCCGCGTCCGTGGGCGTCGAGGCGCGGACATCGGCCACCAGGTCGAGCAGGGGCGAGTCCGGCTCGTGCCCGATCGCCGAGACCACCGGCGTACGGCAGGCGGCCACCGCCCGGATCAGCGCCTCGTCCGAGAACGGCAGCAGGTCCTCCACGCTGCCGCCCCCGCGGGCGACGACGATCACGTCGACCTCCGGCAGCCCGTCCAGCTCCTGGACCGCCTGGACCACCTGGTTCACCGCGTGCACCCCCTGCACCGCCGTGTTGCGCACCTCGAACCGCACCGCGGGCCAGCGCCGCCGCGCGTTCTCCAGGACGTCGCGCTCGGCCGCCGACGCCCGGCCGGACACCAGGCCGATCAACTGCGGAAGGAACGGCAGCGGCTTCTTGCGGTCCAGGGCGAAGAGGCCCTCGGCGGCCAGCGACTTCTTCAGCTGCTCCAGCCGCACCAGCAGCTCGCCGATGCCCACCGGCCGTATCTCCGTGGCCCGCAGCGACAGCTGCCCCCGGGGCGCGTACCACTCGGGCTTGGCGAGGACGACGACCCTGGCGCCCTCGGTGACCACATCGGCGATGCGGTCGAAGACCTGGCGGAAGCACGTCACGCTCACCGAGATGTCGTGGGACGGGTCGCGGAGCGTCAGGAACACCACCCCGGCGCCCGGCCTCCGCGACAGCTGGGTGATCTGCCCCTCGACCCAGACCGCACCCAGCCGGTCGATCCACCCGCCGATCAGCCGCGACACGTCGCCGACGGGCAGCGGGGCTTCCGGGGACGTAGTGAGAGCCATACGGGCGAGCGTAGCGGCCGGAGCCGACAATCAGGCGGCCCGCCGCCCCCACTGCAACGCCAGCACCACAAGCCCGATCCCCAGCCAGCACACCCCCACCAGCTGGGCGCTCGTGGTCGCCTCCAGGATCACCGTGACCAGGATCGCCGCACCCACCACAGGCACCAGCACATGCCGCCACCAGCTCGGCGGGCCCTCCATGCGGCGGACGGCGAACCAGCCCACCACCGACGCGTGCAGCAGCACGAACGCCGTCAGCGCGCCGACGTTGACCACCGACACCAGATGATCCAGCCCGTCGTCACGCCGGGCCGCCCACACCGCCGCCACCAGGGTCACGATCGCCGCCCCCGTGATCGCGACGCGCGGTACCCCGGACTTCCCGTCGACCCGGGACAGGAACGACGGGAGCCGGGCGTCCCTCGCCATCGCGAAGACCAGCCTTCCGGCCGCCGCCTGGCCTGCCAGCGCCGCGAAGGCCGCCCCGATCGCCTTGCTGACGGCCACCAGGTCGTGCAGCCAGGTCCCCACCGACGCGTCCACCGCGTCGTAGAACGCCGACCCCTGCTTCACCGGATCCGCCGCCAGTTCCGCGGAGGAGACCGGCTCCAGCAGCGCCGCCAGATACGACTGCACCACGAACAGCGCGCCGGCGAGCACCAGGCAGAACAGCACCGCGCGGGCCACCTTCGCCGAACCGCCCGTCACCTCCTCGGCGAACGAGGCGATCGCGTCGAAGCCCAGATAGGACAGCACCGCCACGGACACGGCCCCCAGCACCGCGGTCGTCGAGAAGCCGTTGTCCCCGGTGAGCGGCGTCAGCCAGCCGCGCTCGGCACCGTCCCTCACCAGCACCACCACCGCGGACACCACGAACACCAGCAGGACCACGATCTCCATGGCCAGCACCGCGAAACCCACCCGGGCGGCCGCCCTGACCCCCCAGAGGTTCAGCGCGGTCGTCACCACCACCGCGATCGCCGTCCACACCCACCGCGACACCTCGGGGACCAGGGCGTTCATCGCGATCCCGGAGAACAGGTAGGCGACCGCCGGGATGAGCAGGTAGTCGAGCATCGCCATCCACCCCGCGATGAACCCGGGCCCCTCCCCGAGCCCCTTGCGCGCGTACGCGAAGACCGACCCGGCGAGCGGGGCGACGTGCACCATCTGCGCGTAGCTGAACGCGGTGAAGGCCATCACCACCGTCGCCACCAGGTACACCAGCGCCACGGCGCCGTCGGACTTCGCGTCCAGCGTGCCGAAGACGCCTACCGGGGCCATCGGAGCGATGAACAGCAGCCCGTACACCACCAGGTCCCGGAATCCGAGGGTGCGCCGCAGCCCTCCCTCGACCGTGCTGCCGCCGCTGTCCGCCATGAACCCTCCGTCGCTGTGATGCGTTCGCCCCAGTCTCCCGACCTCGCACGACGCGCGCCTCTTCGGTGCGTCCCTGAGGGGGTACCCGGCACGCCGGTCCCGAGGCCGCGGCCTCCGGACCCGAGACGCCCGTCCGGCACCCCCTACGATGGGACGCATGACTGCAAAGCCTGCCCGCCGTGTCCTGCTCGCCGCACCCCGGGGGTACTGCGCGGGCGTGGACCGCGCCGTGATCGCCGTCGAGAAAGCCCTGGAGCAGTACGGCGCCCCCGTCTACGTGCGCCACGAGATCGTGCACAACAAGTACGTCGTGCAGACCCTCGAGAAGAAGGGCGCGATCTTCGTCGAGCGTACCGACGAGGTGCCCGAGGGCTCCATCGTGATGTTCTCCGCGCACGGAGTCGCCCCGACCGTCCACGCGGAGGCAGCCGAGCGCAAGCTCGCCACCATCGACGCGACCTGCCCGCTGGTCACCAAGGTCCACAAGGAAGCCGTGCGCTACGCCAAGGAGGACTACGACATCCTCCTGATCGGCCACGAGGGCCACGAGGAAGTCATCGGCACCAGCGGTGAGGCACCCGACCACATCACCCTGGTCGACGGCCCCGACGACGTCGCCGACGTCGAGGTCCGCGACGAGAACAAGGTCGTCTGGCTCTCCCAGACCACCCTCTCGGTCGACGAGACCATGGAGACGGTCGGCGCCCTGAAGAACAAGTTCCCGAACCTGATCTCCCCGCCGAGCGACGACATCTGCTACGCCACGCAGAACCGCCAGGTCGCGGTGAAGAAGCTGGCGGAGGACGCCGAACTGGTCATCGTCGTCGGCTCCAAGAACTCCTCCAACTCGATCCGCATGGTCGAGGTCGCCCTGGACGCCGGCGCGCCCGCCGCCCACCTGGTCGACTTCGCCGCCGAGATCGACGAGGCGTGGCTGGAAGGCGTCACCACGGTCGGTCTCACCTCGGGCGCCTCGGTGCCGGACGTCCTCGTCGACGGCGTGCTGGAGTGGCTCGCCGAGCGGGGCTACGCGGACGTCGAGACGGTGAAGACCGCCGACGAGTCGATCACCTTCTCGCTGCCCAAGGAGCTCCGGCGAGACCTGCGCGCCGAGGCCGCCGCGCTGTCGGCGGAGTAGCAGCGGGCGGCATCACCAGGTGGCGCGGGGCGGGGGCGCGAGCCGTCTCCATCGCGCTTGGAGCGCCTGGAGCGCCCGGAGTGCCTGGAGCGCCGGGAGTGCGCGGCGCATCTGCGGCGCCCGGGCGCGCGGCGAGTGCCCACGGGGCGTGAGCCGTCCCCGCCGCGCGCTCCCGGATCGGCCCCTCCGGGAGTGATCCGCGCCACCTGCCCTTACCGTGGATCCCATGGAGATCTTCGGTGTGGACATCGGCGGTTCGGGCATCAAGGGTGCGCTCGTTGACCTGGACCGCGGAGAGCTGGCGCAGGAGCGCCACAAGGTACTGACGCCCCACCCGGCCACGCCCGACAGCGTGGCGGACGGTGTGGCCGAGGTCGTCAGCCATTTCGACTGGCAGGGGCCGGTCGGCATCACGTTCCCCGGAGTGGTCACAGGCGGGATCACCAGGACCGCGGCCAACGTCGACAAGGGCTGGATCGACACGGACGCCGGGAAGCTCCTCGGCGAGCGCATCGGGCAGCCCGTCACCCTCCTCAACGACGCGGACGCGGCGGGCGTCGCCGAGATGACCTTCGGAGCCGGCCGCGACCGCAAGGGCACCGTGCTCGTGCTGACCCTCGGCACGGGGATCGGCAGCGCGCTCTTCACCGACGGGCACCTGGTGCCCAACACCGAGCTCGGACACCTCGAGCTGCACGGCCACGACGCCGAGAAGCGCGCGTCGACCAAGGCCAAGGAGGACGAGGACCTCAGCTGGCACCACTGGGCGCACCGGGTGCAGAAGTACCTGGTCCACGTGGAGATGCTGTTCTCACCCGAGCTCTTCATCATCGGCGGCGGCGTCAGCCGCAAGGCCGAGAAGTTCCTGCCGCACATCGAGCACGTACGGGCCGAGATCGTCCCCGCCCAGCTGCAGAACAACGCCGGCATCGTGGGCGCCGCGATGGCCGCCGCGGGTACGTGAGCGGCGGGTACGTGAGCCGCAGGTCGTGAGCGGCGGGCCGTGAGCGGCGGGTACGTGAGCCGCAGGTCGTGAGCGCGGGTACGTGAGCGGCGGGTACGTGAGCGCGGGTACGTGAGAACCGGCACCCGTGTACCGCAGGGGCCGGGACCGCTGAGCCGGCCTCCCCCGGAAGGAATTCACCGGCCCCTTCCTCGGAAGGGATTCAGACGCGGGGGCGGCCGGTGGCGGTCCTGGCCAGGTGCCGCTGCCGCTCCCGCATCTGCCGCACCTTCCGCACGCTCGCGATGAGCCCCGCGACGAGCGTGCCCCCGTAGAGCCAGCCGGCATGGACGGCGAGCGCCGTCACCACGGCCATCGCCTGCCCGCCGAAGCCGCCCGTGCCCCCGGCCACCGGGATCACGCCGACCGCGAAGGCGATGGGCACGATGATCGGGGCCGTCACCAGGTCGGCGGGCCGCACCCAGAGTGCCGTCAGCGCGCTGACCGGCAGGAACAGCACCCCGTAGACGATCGCGGAACCGCCGGACAGCAGCCGGTCCACGCAGGCCAGCAGGAACATCGTCAGGGCCGCGAAGAGCCCGGCGCCGATCCCCGTCAACCGTGGGTTGGGGAACCGCCGCAGCGCAAGGACCACCGGTGGCGTACTGCTCTGCCTCGACCCGGGCACCGCGCCACCACCCGGGGCGGGAGCCGGGGCGACGGCCACCGACACCGCCGGACCGGACGCCGCGGCGGGCGCCTCACCGGGGCCGCCGGACGGTGCGGGCCGGACCTGCGCGGCCTGCCTGCGCTGCGGGGTACGAGTCCTGTGCTGCTCCACCCCGACAACCTAGGTCGCCGGGTGCACTCTTTCGGGCGTTGGACACGCCCTTTGGCCGACCTTGGCGTTGCGTTCGATCCCGCACGGCCGAAACAGCACCGTTCGGCCGTGGACCGGCCTTCCTCCCCGCGCCCGTGACAGGCCGAGCGCCCCCGCCCGTAAACTGGAGAATCGGTCCACCCCGGCCCGCCCGCACAGCCCCGCTCCTCACTCCAGGAAGTCGCCAAAGTGTCGCTCACGATCGGAATCGTCGGTCTGCCGAATGTCGGCAAGTCGACCCTGTTCAACGCCCTGACCAAGAACGACGTGCTGGCGGCCAACTACCCGTTCGCCACCATCGAGCCGAACGTCGGCGTCGTTGGCGTCCCGGACCCCCGCCTGGACAAGCTCGCCGAGATCTTCAGCTCCCAGAAGCTGCTCCCCGCCACGGTCGACTTCGTCGACATCGCGGGGATCGTGCGCGGTGCCAGCGAGGGAGAGGGCCTCGGCAACAAGTTCCTCGCGAACATCCGCGAGTCCGACGCGATCTGCCAGGTCATCCGTGCCTTCAAGGACGAGAACGTCGTCCACGTCGACGGCAAGGTCTCGCCCAAGGACGACATCGAGACGATCAACACCGAGCTGATCCTCGCCGACCTGCAGTCCGTCGAGAAGGCCGTCCCGCGCCTGACGAAGGAGTCCCGCCTCCAGAAGGACAAGGTCGCGGTCCTCGCCGCGGTCGAGGAGGCCCAGAAGATCCTCGAGGCGGGCCACACCCTCTTCTCCCGGGGCATCACCGCCGGCACCGAGAAGGGCCGCCTCCTCCACGAGCTGCACCTGCTCACGACGAAGCCCTTCCTCTACGTCTTCAACGTCGACGAGGACGAGCTGGTCGACGAGGACTTCAAGAACGAGCAGCGCGCCCTGGTCGCCCCTGCCGAGGCCATCTTCCTGAACGCCAAGATCGAGTCCGAGCTGATCGAGCTCGACGACGAGGAGGCTCTCGAACTCCTCCAGTCCATGGGCCAGGAGGAGCCCGGCCTCGCCACCCTCGGCCGCGTCGGCTTCGACACCCTGGGCCTCCAGACCTACCTCACGGCAGGCCCGAAGGAGGCCCGCGCCTGGACGATCAAGAAGGGCGCCACGGCCCCGGAGGCGGCCGGTGTGATCCACACCGACTTCCAGAAGGGCTTCATCAAGGCGGAGATCGTCTCCTTCGACGACCTCGTCGAGACCGGCTCCGTCGCCGAGGCCCGTGCCAAGGGCAAGGCCCGCATGGAGGGCAAGGACTACGTCATGCAGGACGGGGACGTGGTGGAGTTCCGCTTCAACGTCTGATTGGACGTGGACAAACGGCCTGACCTGCGAGAAAGCAGGTCAGGCCGTTGTGCAGTCCGCAGCTGTCCGCAGAACCTGGAGCAGCTACGTGTCGTAGACCGTGGAGCGGTGTCCCACGTGTACGACCCACACCACCAGGTCCCCGTTGTCGATCGTGTAGACGACACGGTAGTCGCCGACCCGAAGGCGGCGGCGCTCGGGCTGGGATACGAGTGCGGTGGTGTTGAAGCCGAAGGGGTCGCTCTCCACCTCTGTCAGTTTGGCCAGGATGCGAAGCGCCATGTCCCGCGGGATCTTACGCAGCTCGGCCTGGGCCTCGGGCCGGAACACCGTGCGGTAGTCACTCACTGCGTGCCAGCGTCTCCCTCATCACGTCCTCGATCGGGACGCCGGCGGCCGGGCTCGCCATGCGCTCGTCGATGATGCGGTTGATCTCGCGCTCCTCCCACTCCTGGTACTTGCGCAACACGTCGATCGAGACCACAGCGGCGACCTGCTTGCCGCGACGGGTGATGACAGTGGGCACGTCGTCACGGTCGGCCCGTTCGACGACTTCGGCCAAGTGAGCGCGTACGTCGCGGATGGACTCTATGGGCAGCGGCTGAGTCATGCTTCAAGGGTACCGGGTGTGCCATGTGTACACAAAACCTGCGGGCCCCGGCCGGTACAGGGGGTCAGCGGTGGCAGTATGTGAGGACATGGCGAGAGGGGTCGGGGCGGGATGGGGCGCAGTGAGCGGGAGGCGGTTGCCGCAGGAGGCGGCTGTACGAGGCGGCGCATGCGGTGGTCGGCGACCATGGGCGGGCTGTCGAGCGCGTAACAGGGCTGCGTCCACGTCGTCGCTCGCCCACTGTCCGCGTACCCACTGTCCGGGTGGTGGAATACGAAGTGCAGGTACTACAAGGCTCACGCCTTGGCCGGTGAGCAGATCCGCATTCTCGACGTCACGGACAGGCCCAACCCCATTGCGAATGCACAGGACTTCTGGATGTTCGACCGATCCGAAGTGGTCCTCGTGAACTGACTGAGCAAGGGGCGCCGGGCGCGGACTGCGGTACGGCTTCGCGTCAGTCAGCGCGTCCGTTCGAGGCGGATCGCCTGGTCAGCAGAGCGGTCTTATTGTGACCGCATGCCTCTCGATGACGCACTGGCGGCCCGTATGGCCGAGCCGGACTTCTGGCCCGTGTACCTATTCGACGACGACGCACCCGACGTCTACGACGAGGACGTGGATGACCAGGAATCGCATGTTGCCCGATTCCCGCTGGGAGGCGGTTTCGCGCTGGTACTCGACCTGACGCTCGGGCTGGAGTACGTCGGTCTTGCCCTGGCGGCCCCAGGCATTCCGGAACCGGTGACGGTGGGCTGGGACGACCAGGCCCACTTCCACCCGCATGTGATGCCCTGGCCGGAGCTGGACCTGCTGTGCCGCGTAGTCGCCCTGCACGACCCGGAGCTGCGGCATCCCGGGCCGATGCTGGCGTTGCTGTGCCGCTTCGCGTTCCTGGCGGAAGGAGACGACCTGGACAGGGTCTCGCCGCTGGTGGACGCGGCGTTCGAGGTGATGCGGCCCGGGGACGGGGAAGGCGGGCTGCGGGCGGAGACACGCGACTGGTTCGACCTGCGGGATCTGCGCGGCACTGGGGTTGTGTGGACCAGCCGGACCGACGGCCACCGAGCCGTCGACCAGCACGGCGATGACGGTCTGCCGCTGTACTCCCTCCGTGCGCCGGACTCGGAGGACTTTCCGTTCGCTGCGTGGTCGGCGCTGCTCGCCCACGCCCGAGAGCGCTTGGACGCAGCGATTGGGGACCGCACGCTAAGGGCTCCGGCAGTACTGCAGGCCCTCGACCGTTGCACCGCGCCCGATGGATACGAGCACCTGGCGGCGCTGGCCGACGCACTCTCCGACGCCGGGTACACCCATCCCGTCCTGATGCGCGCGGTCGCTCAACCTAGTGACCGGGCAGAGGCCTGCTGGGCCGTGGAAGCCCTGAGCGGCCTGCCGCAGGGCAAGCTTGTGCCCCGCTGGTTCGGCCCGAGCCCGCTGTCCGCCAGCAGATCCTGGCGGCTGTCGCTCACCCTCCCCGTGGTGGGAAGGCCGTGGCGCTTCGGTCAGCAGGTCGCCGGGGAACTCAGCACCGACCTTCAGGAAGCCGGTCTCGGCGATGCAGAAGTCGGCGGCAGCATGTCACGGCCGGAGGGCGGCGGCTACGTCCACGTGGAAGACCACCTCAACCTCCTGATCCGGGACGACCTCGCCCTCGGCGTGACGATTATCGCTCGGACCCTGCACAGCTATCGTGCAGCAGAAACCGCCACCCTCCGGCATGCCGGAAAGGGGGGCGAGGTCATACCCCTCCGGCAGACGACCTGACTGCCGCTCGCCTCGACCACGGCCTCCACCCTGACTTCGAGGCGGCCGCGCGTGTGCAGTGTCGTCCCCGGTCCACCCTGTCGCCCGATTCCAGGACGTCACCGAAGGGCGGCTGCACCTGGTTGTGCTGTTGAAGAGCCGTTTCAGTCGGTACCCCAACCCCGTGGACACGACCCGCCCTCATCGACGGGCGGGTGGCATGCCGCGGATCTCCGGCACGTACGGAGGCCCGGCGAGTCCGCAGACAGTCCGCAGGACACCCGCAAACGCCCGTCGGAGTCCAACGCATATCAACGTAGAAATCCCTGGTCAGGGCCCTGGACGGGGCTCCGTCGCAGGTCACGGTCGGCTGGCAGGCTTTCCGCTTCAACGTGTAGCGGCTGACGTTTCACCACGTCGCTGATCTGGCAAACATGCAGGTCAGATAGGGTCCGACTCTTCGGGGTCGGGCCCTTGGTTTTTCCCGTGTTGGGATGGCCGACCCCTCGTCACCCGTGATCACCCCTGGTCATCCGTACCGTGCTGGGATGGGATGAGGGTGCCCGTGCTCGGATTTCGTGTGGGACTCCGGCCCGGCAGTCGGCAGACCACGGGGACGTGTGGTGCGGCGGTCGTGCGGCGTCAGTGAAGCGGGCGCCGGCCGTCGAGGTCAACCGGTCCCGGAGCTGCGAGGTGCACAGGTATGTGTGCCGAGGCACCGCCACGACCTGTCTCACCCACGCGCCGAGCGCCTGTGCTCAGCGCGTCGGGGGCCGAGTTCAGACCTCTGTGATCTGTACGCTGTCGCCGCACAGTTTCGACCAGTCGTCGCGGTCCGAGGTCAGTACGAGGACGGGTGCCGGGGAGCGGAGCGCCATCGCGGCGACGAGGGCATCGATGGCGTACTTGTGGCCGTGCAGACCACCGGCGTCGCTCAGTAGCTGCACCGCGGTGAGGCTGTCCGCCTCGGTGATGTCTTGGACCTGAAGCCGGGAGGGCACCCAGCGGAGCCGGGCGGTGTCCGTCTTCCCGTGGACGGCCTCCACCACCGTCAGGGCCGACACGAGGACGGGCACGCCCACGCGCCGTGCGGCCTCGATCCGGGTGACCGTCCGGCGGTCGTTGCGCAGGAGCAGCGACAGCGCCTGGGAGTCGAGAACCAGGGACCTGACTGCGGGCTCTTTCACGCGGCGCTGTCGCCGGACGCGTACGGCGCCGGTGCGTCACCGAACAGTTCGCGCTGCGCGGCCTGAATCTCGGCCTCGCTCAACGGTTCGTGCTCGGCTTCGTAGGCGGCCACGATCTCGGCGAGGCCGTCCATCGCCAGCTGGTGCCGGACCGCCGCGGTCACGTACGCGGAGACGCCGCGCTTGCCGGTGCGCGTGCGCAGAGCACCGAGGAGTTCCGAGGGCATCGAGACGGAGATGTTCTCCGTGCCGCCGGGGCGGGTGACTTCATGGGAGCCGGCCTAGTACAGAAATTATTACAATGGGCGGGGTGCTGTGCTGCTCGCATCCGGCGACGTAATGTGGGCGGCCTAGGATCTTGATGTACTCAGCTGCGACTCCGGTGCTGGGATGGTGCTGGGACGCGCCCGCATTCCGGCAGGTCAGAGCCTTGTCGTGGAATCCCGCTTCGACGTCTGACGGGCAGTCAAAAGGTGTGTCAGGCCCGCTTATTATTGAACGCAGGTGTAGGTCCGTGTGGGGTCCTTGTGCCGCGAAGCGCTGAGGTGTTGGTGACGGGTCTGGTTGGTGCGACTGCGGTCGGCGTTCAGACTTTGACGACCTCTACCGCGGGGCCGTACAGGAGCGTCAGGTCCTCGGGATCGGAGGTCAGGACGGTGACCGGCTGCGGTGCGGCGCGGGCGATGACGGCGAAGGCGGCGTCGATGGCGTACTCGTGACCGTGGAGGCGGTGGCTGCGCAGGAGGGCCGCGGCCTGATCGGTGATCTCCTTGGTGACGTCGTGAACGTCGACGCGGGAGAGGACCCACTTGATCCGGGCGGGGTGAATGCGCTCGTAGTCGGCCTCGAGGGTGGTCATGGCGCTTGTGGCCACGCGGATGCCTTCCTCCGATGCCGCTTGGATCAGGGCCATGACGGTGCGGTCCTTGCGGTAGAGCTTGGAGAGGCCTTCGCTGTCGAGCAGTAGGGTGCCGGGCATCAGGATGCGGCGTTGGCCATGTTCCCGGTTGCCCTGCAGGCGCTGCGCAGCGAGGCCGGCGCGTGGGGGTGGTCTGCCGAGGCGATGGAGAGCTATCTGGGTGCCGTGGACAAGGACAGTCAGCCCACGGGCTACCTCTTCATGTGCCGCACGTGCGGCCGATACATGGCGTACGCGGACTTCGCGTAGCCGCGGTCGGGCGGTTGCGGCTACGGCCGGGTCCAGCCGTTGGCGAAGTCGCATTGGAGGTTCGTCCAGCGGCGACGCTCGACGGGGGTGTAGGCCGGGTGGTCGCGGAGGTGGGCCAGGGCATTGACCCACCGTTCCCAGAGACCGTCAGGCTGGGTGAAGCGGCCGGCGTGGTGGGTGCCGAGGTGGGCGTCGAGGCGGAGGAGGGCGCCGAGGGCTGCGGGCTGGTCGTAGCGGAGGTCGGTGCGGGGGAGGTAGTGGTCGAGGTAGGCAGTGAGGATCTCGGCGTCGGCATGGGTGCCGAAGCGGGCCAGGGCGAAGCAGTAGGCGCTGCCGGAGAAGCAGACCTCGCTGGCCAGGAGGAGGTCGCCGATGCGTTCGCGGAACCGTTCGCGGCGGTCGACGCCGATCAGCCATGCGGCGGTGAGGCGCGAGCGCCACTCGTAGCCGAGGAGGGCTTCCAACTCGGCATCGGTGATCGTGGCCGCGTCGTCGATGAGGTGACGGGCGAAGCGTTCGCCGTGAGGCCACTCGGGTCGCAGGAATCGACCACTTTTCAGGACGAGGTAGCGCGCGTGGCCTGAGCCCTTCCTTGCCGCGTAGCGCTCGATCACGTAGCCGCAGCCGATCTCCTCGGGGTGCTGGAACGGCATCGGTCACCTTTCCTGGTAAAGGTCGGTACGGTCGATCCAGGTGGGGGCGACGAAGATGCTGTCGCCGGCGGGTGCTTCGGAGGCTTCCAGCAGGGACCAGGTGCGGGAATCGTCGACCAGGTGCTCCCAGGGCGCGGTCCAGTCGATTTCCCAGTCCAGGCCAGTGCCGGAGATGCCGTACGTGCGGGCGGCGTCCGCTCGCCAGAACTGGGAGTAGAGGATCACCTGGGCGTGATCGGCGAGGTCGTTGACGATCTCGGTGAAGTGGGCTGAAGGCCAGCCGGGGGGCGTTGTCCGCAGTGGTGGGTCGTAGGCGCGTGGTGAGCGGTGGGACGACGGAGGTGCGTGCGCCGAGTTCGGTCAGGGCCCAGCGGATGCCGACAGGCTCGCTCCAGTCCGGTGGGGTCGCGCGTTCCAGGCAGGCGCGGTAGGCGCGGCGTAGGGGCTCGACGGCGCCGTCGATCTTCAGGCTTGCCAGGGCCATGGCCGCCCATTCGCGGACGGTCGGGTTGTCGCTGTCCAGCAGGCCGATGAGCGCGGGTCCGCAACGGGGATCGCCCACCTCCTCGAAGACCTCGATGGCGGTCGTCTGACCGTGGCCGCCGAGGGAGGGCAGGCCGTCGATGACGGCGGGTATGGCGTCGGCGCCGATCCAGATCAGCTCCGCGCGGGCGTCGTAGGACTCGTCGGCCTTGCCGTCGAGCTGCTGGACGAGTGTCTCGATGTGGGAGGTCATGACGTGGAGTGGTCCTGGCGCCAGAAGGTGGGGAGCCACCAGCAGAGCACCGAGTGGTCGTCGGGCCACGGGGCGCGGGCCTCGGCTGCCCAGTCCTCGAAGGAGTCGCGCGTCAGGTCGATGGGGCGCCAGGCGGGGGAGAGCGGTTCGTCCTCGGCCGGCGGGCGGACGTACCGGCGGCCGTGCTGGTCGCAGGCACCGAAGTCCTGGTAGTTGCGCTGGGCCTCGATCAGGGAGACCTTGTTCGCCCCGCCGGCCATGGTGGGCCAGCCGAACTGGACCCCGCCGTCATCCCAGAAGCAGACGGGGTAGATCTCGTACGAGCCGGGCATCTCGCCCAGCACGCGGTGCCCGCAGCATGGGCAGGGGTAGCGGTCGCTCACCTGGGCAGTCTCCTTGCCGGTTCCGCCGGTGCGCCATGGCTTTCTCGGCCTCCGCCCGCCCGGCAGGTCCGCAGCCAGTCCGCAGGACACCCGTAGACGGTCGTCGGGAACCAATGCATGCCAACGAGGAAATCCCAGGTCAGGGCCCTGCCCAGGGTGCCGCCGCAGGTCAGGATCAGATCGCGGACATTCCGCTTCATCGCCTGACGCTCAATCAGAATGTGTGCCCGACCCGCCTGTTGCCGGGTCGGGCACAGCTTCGTGTCCGTGGTGAGTACTCGATTCTGTGACGCGGTGGCAGTGTTCGGCCAGGCGGCGTTGCCGCGACGCGGTCTCGGAGCAGGATCGTACGCAGCGGCCGGTCGCTCTTCTGCACTCATGACTCGGCGTCTCGAAGCGCGGAGAACGGCCGCCCCGTCCGAGAAGAACCGCAGATCGGCGGAGTCGGGTGATGCGCGAGGCCGGATGCCGGGACTAGGCGCTCTCGCCCCGGCAGATCTCCAGGAGCGCCATCGCGACGGCTGTCCCCTGCCGGCCGTACGACTCCGAGTACGGGGAGATGACGCGCATCTCGCGGGTGAAGTCGGTGCGTGTGCCGCCCTCTGCCATCCGGGTGCGCTGGATCTCCCGGGACAACTCGCGGCGGCGCTCCATCAGGGCTCGGATCTCCGTGTCCACCAGGTCGATCCGGTCACGCAGCGTGGACACGTCCGCGAGTGCCGCGGCCTCCGTGTGCGCCATCAGTTGCCCCAGGTGTGGCCGAGGGGGGACAGCAGGTCCACGATGTCGCGCACGACTTCGCCGGTCTCCGCGAAGGAGGTCGTGGCCGTGGTGAGTACGGTCCGGCCCGGGGCGGCCTCGGTGGTGGCGTGGCCCGGGCCGGCGGCCGTGGCCGCCGACACCGGCACGGTGGCGGCGAGGAGGGCGAGGGCGGCGGTGGCGACCCCGCGGGCGGCGGGCTTGCGGATGCTGTGACGGACGATGGCACGCATGCGGTGATGTCTCCTCGGAACTTTCACGTCGGTGCGGTTTCGTTCTCGGTCTCCTTGAGTTTCACACTCGCCGCCAGTCCCGTCCGTGTCATCGAGTGTCAGGCTCCTGTGATGGCAACTCCCTGTCATCCGGACCGTCGTGAGTGCCGAGGGCGAGCTGTTCGAAGGCGCTCAGGAGAGGGGTCGCCGGGGCCCATTCGAGTGCTGATTCCGCCTTCGCCGGCAGGGCCCGGGCCACCAGGCGGGCCGCCGCGGCCTCGGTTCCCCTGCTGTCGGGGTGGTCGAGGAACAGGGTCAGGTGCGCGCCGCCGCCGACGGCTGGATGCAGATGGATGTGCTCCAACCGGTCCTCAGGTAGGGCGAGTTGACGAATCGTGTCGCCGAGGGAAGAGTCCTCGGGCAGCGTTTCCGCGGGGACGGTCGCCGTCACCAGGTACATGGGTTGCTCCTCCGTGAACTTCCTGACAACCGGGGGGGTGTACCCCTGAGTAGTGTTGCTCCAGATCGAACCGGGCTGCGATAGTCGAGGGGACTGCGACGCGGTTTGTTCGGTCGACGGGGGACTCTGGGGGGAGTTGAGCAATGGGGCAACTGGGTCTTGATGCGGATGCAGAGGCGGTATACCGAATTCTGCTGAAGCAGCCCAGGGCCGGTGTCACGGAGATCGCGGAGGGGCTCGACTGGCCCGTCGAGCGGGCCAGAGCCACGCTGGACAGACTCGCCGAACTCACTCTCGTGCGGAATTCCTCCGAGGAGCCGGACAAAGTTCGTCTGGTCAATCCGCAATTCGGACTCGCCGGCCTGCTGCAGCGCCAGGAGCAGGAGCTGGCCCAGCGCCAGCAGGCGGTCGCCAGCACCCGCCTCGCGATCACGCAGATGCTCACCGAGTACGGCCAGGACCAGGAGACGCAGACCGAGGAGGTCGGCCGGTACACCGGGCTCGACGCCATCAACTCGCAGATCGAGCGCCTCGCCCACGGGGCGGCGAGCAGCGTCGAGGTGTTCGCCCCGGGCGGCGCCCAGACGGAGGAGGCGCTCAGGGCGGCCCGCCCACTCGACCGTGCCGCGCTCGAGCGCGGAGTGCAGGTGCGCTACGTCTACCTGGACTCGGTGCGCAACGACCCGGCGACGCTGACCTACGCCCGCTGGCTGTACGAGATCGGTGGAGAGGTCCGGGTGCTGCCCCAGCTGCCGCTGCGGATGATCATCTTCGATCGGCGCGCCGCCATCGTGCCCATCGATCCCGAAGCCGCCGCCCGAGGTGTGCTCATCCTGCAGGGCGCCGGTGTGGTCACAGCGCTCGTCTCGCTCTTCCAGCAGACCTGGGAGCAGGCTCAGCCGCTCTGCGTCGGCCGGGCGGTGACGGGCGCACCGGACAGGCTCACCCCGCAGGAACAGGCCGTGCTCGACCTGCTCTTCGACGGCCACACCGACGACGTGGTCGCCCGCAAGCTGGGCGTGTCGGTGCGTACGGGCCGGCGGGTCACCGCCGACCTGATGGCCCGCCTCGGCGCGCGCAGCCGGTTCCAGGCGGGCGCACTGGCCAAGGAACGCGGCTGGCTCGGAGGCGGAGCGGCCGCGGACGACGAGGGCGGCGACTGAACTCACCGCGCGTGAGCAGGCGCGTCGTGCGGCGCGTTCACCGCGTCCGGTACGTGCATCCCGGCCAGCGCGAGCAGCACCGACTCGGCGGCCTGGGTCCCTGCCCGTACCTGTGCCTCGGGGGTGCCGGCGCCCAGGTGGGGGGTGGCGATCACGTTGTCCAGGTCGAACAGCGGTGAGTCCGTGCACGGTTCCTGCGCGTACACGTCCAGGGCGGCGCCCGCGATCCTGCCCTCCTTGAGCGCCGCGTACAGCTCCTGCTCGTCGACTATGCCGCCGCGCGCCGCGTTCACGATGCGCAGATCGGTGCGTACACGCTGGAAGGCTTCGAAGCCGACCAGGCCCTTGGTCCGGGCGTTCAGCGGCAGGTGCACGGTCAGGAACTGGGCTCGTTCGAGGAGTTCGTCGAGACCGGTCAGCCGCACCCCGAGGCGGTCCGCGTGAGCCTGGTCCGCGTACGGGTCGTAGGCGATGACCTCCATGTCGAACGCGCCGAGCCGGTGAGCCACGAGCGAGCCGATCCGGCCGAGCCCGAGCACCCCGAGCGTCTTGCCGGCCAGCTCCACACCCAGGTACGAACCGCGCGCCCAGCGGCCGCTCCTGAGCGCGGAGTGTGCCTGCGGGACGTGCCGGGCCAGGGACAGCAGCAGGGCCACGGCATGCTCGGCGGCGCTGACGACGTTGGACGAGGGGGCGTTGGCGACGAGCACACCGGCGGCGGTCGCGGCCGGCACGTCGACGTTGTCGAGGCCGACCCCGGCCCGCGCGACGATCTTGAGCCGCGGGGCGGCGGCGAGGGCCTCGGCATCGATCCGGGTGGCGGATCGCACCAGGACGGCATCGGCCTCGGCGAGCGCGGCGAGCAGCGCGGGTCGGTCCGTGCCGTCCACGTGCCGCACCTCTGCGGCACCGGCCCGGGTGAGTGTCTCCACGGCCTGGGGGCTGAGTGCCTCTGCGATGAGGACGACGTAGGGGCTCATGAGGCGAAAGACCTTTCTGCAGTGGGGCGGATGGGGTCGGTGAGCAGGCCGGACGCGTCCGCCGACGCATGCTGCGCCGCGAGCAGCGAGGAACCGTCGTGCCGTGTCAGGCGCACGGGGGCCCCGACGGTGGCGAGCGCGGCCAGGTGGCCGGGGCCCGCGTCCAGGTCGTACAGGTGCAGGGGCAGTGAGGGACGGGCGGGACCCGACCACGACAGGAGCCGGGGCGCGGCGGCGGGCGCCGTGACGTGCAGCAGCCCGGGTGACACGGCCAGACCGTCGCCGGTGGACTTCAGCAGGGCCTCCTTGCGCGTCCAGTAGCGTACGAATCCCTCGGGGCGGCCCGCCTCGGGCAGCGTCGCGAGGGCGGCGCGCTCGGGTGCGGCGAGTACCCGGTCAGCGGTCTCCTGTTCGTACGGGGCGACGCGTTCCACGTCGACGCCGATGTCGATGCGGAGTGTGAGTGCGACCACCACCCGCTCGCCGGAGTGCGACCAGGACAGCCTCAGCGGCTCCGGAGGCTGTGGCTTTCCATGCGGGCCGCCACACTGCTTGCAGACGGCCTGCATGCGCAACATGCTTGTCTGCAACTGTAGTTGGGCAGCAGTTACCACCCGTGCGAGGGCGTGCGCCGTGAGGTGCAGCGCCCGTGCGGCCGGTTTGCGCAGCCGGTCGGCGCGGGCGCGCCCGCCCTCGTCGAGCAACTCCCGCAACCGCGGGTGGGCGTCCCGGGCGGACGCCCACCACAGCTGGCACTGGCCGGGTCGCAGCGGCGGCACGAGAGCCGGGGCGGCGAGCCCCGTCCCCGCCACCCCGGCCGTCACAGCCCGCCGTCCACGGGCAGCACCGCACCGGTGACGTAAGAGGCGCGTGCCGAGGCCAGGAAGGCCACCACTTCCGCGACTTCGGCCGCCAGCCCGGCCCGTCCGAGTGCCGTGCGTTCGGTGACCTGTTGCCTGACCCGGTCGTCGAGCACCGCCGACATGTCGGTGTCGATGAGGCCGGGCGCCACCGAGTTGACCCGGATGCCGCGCCGTCCGACCTCCTTCGCGAGCGAGCGGGACAGCGCGATGATCCCGGCCTTGGACGCGGCGTAGTTGGTCTGCCCCGCGTTGCCTTGCAGACCGGAGACGGAGGCGACGGTGACGATGCTGCCGGCCCGGCGCTTCATCATCGGGAACAGGACGGCCTTGCACACGTGGTGGACGCCGTCGAGATTGGTGTCCACCACGTCGTGCCAGTCGCCGTCGGACATCAGCAGCATCGGCCTGTCCCGGGTGATCCCGGCCGAGGTGACCGCGACAGCGACGGGTCCCAGCTCCAGCTCGGTGGCATCCACCCAGTCCCGTACGGCCGCCGCGTCCGTGACATCCACGCGCCGCGCCAGCACCCGGACGCCGATCTCGTTCAGCTCCTTCCGCAGGTTCGCGGCGGCCTGTTCGTCGCCGCGGTAGCACAGGGAGACATCGTGCCCCTCCTCGGCCAGGCGCAGGGCGACCGCCCGGCCGATCCCGCGCGAACCCCCGCTCACGAGGGCCACGGGACGTGAGGTCTCCTGTCCGGGGCCGTTCATACGGCTTCTCCGTCCGTCAGCAGGCGCAGTACGGCGCAGCCCACGGGCCCGTCCGGGTCGGTAGCCGTCACCAGGGCGATACGCCCCGGCTCACCCGGCTCGGACAGCAGGGCCGCGAGCTGGTACGCGCCCGTGGCGGCCGCCGTCTCGCCGAGTAGTGCGACGGACGCGGCCCGGCCGCTCACCTCCGAGGCGAACAGGGCCTCGTGCACCCGCCGTTCCTGCTCGCCGGCCGCACCGGGGGCCTCGCCTGCCACAGCGGCCCAGACCGCGTCCGCCCCGATACCCGCCTGCGCGAGCGCGGTGCGCACCGTGTCCGTGAGCACCTCGGTGAACTCGCCCTGCGGCGCTACGCGCCGGTGCACCGCGAGCACCTCGGCAAGCGGTCGTCCGATCGCCTTGTCGCCCTGTTCGAGCAGCACCATCACGCAGCCCTCGCCGAGCACCACGTCCTCGCCGTGTGCCGCGTGCGTGAGATGGGCGCGGATCGCCGAGTACTCCTCCGCCGAACCCGCGAGCACCCGCTCGGCACGCCCGTCGGACAGGAGCCGCACCGCCAGGTCGAGGGCGGCGAGTCCTGAGAGCCGCCCGGCCGCCACAGTGGAGTTGGGACCCTTGAGGGCGTGGCGGATCGCACCGGCCGAAGCCGCCCTGTTCATGGCCATGTTGGGGATCTTCGACGGCATCACGTCGATGGGCCGGTCTCCCTCGAAGGACGCCTTGGTGAACTCCATGAACCCCTGGATGCTGCCGGCCGCGGTGCCGAGCACCACACCTGTGGCCAGGTCGTCCTCGGGCAGCGGTGCCGTCTCGGAGCCGAGCAGTTCCCGTACGGCCACGGCGGTGAGGCCGGTCAGCCGGTCCATGCCCCGGGTGCCGGCCTTGCCGAGCGCCTCGCGGACCTCGAAATCCGGGACAAGGCGGGCCGTCGCGTCCGGCCGCGCCGTCCATTCCCCGGGGCCGGCGGACTCGGGCGGTAGGACACGTCCGCGCAGACCGGCCGTCAGCGGGGCACGGCCTGTGCCGTACGGAGACACGGCCGACCATGCGGTGATGACCGCGGAACTCATCGTAGGTACTCCCCTCGGGGGCTTGCGGATCGGGAGCCTTCGTGCCGGCCGAACAGCGCGACGGCGTTGTTGCCGCCGAAGGCGAGCCCGTTGTTCTGTGCGATCCGCACGTCGGCGGTCAACGACTCGTTCGGTACGACGTCCACGTCGCACGCGGGGTCGGTACTGCGGTGGTTGGCCGTCGGCGGTATGAACCCGTACCGGATGGCGAGCGCCGAGGCGATGGCGCCCAGGGCGCTGGCCGCTCCCATGGTGTGGCCGATCATCCCCTTGATACCGACCGTCGGAGGGGTGCGCTCGCCGTACACCTGGCGGATGGCCGCGACCTCGGTGGTGTCGTTGGTCGGGGTTCCGGTGCCGTGCGCGGAGATCAGGTCGACCTCCTCGGGCTTGACGGAGGCGTTCTCCAGGGCCAGGCGGATGCAGCGGGCCACACTGTTCTCCTCGGGCGCGGTGGGGTGCGCGGCGTCGCAGTTGAGGCCGTAGCCGAGGACCTCGGCGTAGATGTGGGCGCCGCGGGCGAGCGCCGACTCCTCGGACTCCAGGAGCAGCAGGCCGGCGCCCTCGCCGGTGAGCAGGCCCACCCGTTCGGCGTCGAACGGGCGGCACTCGTCGGGGGCGATCAGACCGAGCCGGGCGAATCCCGCGAAGGTCTTGCGGTTCAGCGCGTCCGCGCCGCCGACCAGGGCCCACTCGGACCGGCCGGCGCGTACCGCGTCGAAGCCGGCGCCGATCGCGTAGTTGCCGGCGGCGCAGGCGGTGGCGACCGTCGAGGACTCCACGTCCGTCAGGGCGAGTTCGCGGACGACGCCGAGCGCGAGAGCCCCGGTGGCGGTCCTGCCCAGGGCCGTACCGGTGAACGCGCCGAGCCCGATGGCGATCGCTGATTCGGTGAGCAGGTCGAGCTCGCCGACCTCGCCGTCCGTGGTGCCGAGGACCACGGTGCCGCGCCGCTCGCGCAGCCAGTCCTCGTCGAGTCCTGCGTCGTCGAGCGCCATCCGGGCGGCCGTGGCCGCGAACTGGGTTGCCCGACCGGTGTGTTCCGGGCGAATCCGCTGAAGACGGGCGGCGGTGAAACCGTGCACCTGGTGACCGCGACTGCTGGGGAAGCCGGTGGTGTCGAAGACCGTGATCTCCCCGGTGCCCACCTTGCCGGCCCGCAGGGCCGCGGCGAACTCCGCGACCCCGCTGCCGACGCTGGACAGCGCGCCGCAGCCGGTGATGACGACGCGGCGGGGCGCGCCCGCATCCTCGGCGGTCCTCATGGCTGCCGCCGTTCGGCCGTGGCGAGCACCTCGAGCACGGCGTCCAGGTGGATCAGCTTCACCAGGTCGTCCTGCGGCAGGACGACTCCGAGATCCTTCTCGATACGGGACAGGATCTCGATCGCGCCGAGGGAGTCCGCGCCGTGGTCCTCGACGAACAGGCTGGTGCCGGTGAGCTCTTCGTCCTCCAGCTCCAGGATGTCGATGATGACGGCCCGGACGGCCTTGACGTCCACGGGAGTGTTCACAGTCATGTCAGCTGCCTCTCGGATGTGATGGCCTGAGTGCTCAGGCCGCGGTACGGGTCAGGGACCTGGGGCGCATGTCGGTCCACGTCCGCTCGATGTGTTCGAGCGCGGTCTCGCGGGGACCGGCCGGAAGGACGGTGCTCCAGCCGGTCGGGACGGCGGCGAACTCGGGCCAGATGCAGTGCTGACCCTCGTCGTTGACCAGCACGAGGAAGGTGCCGCTCTCGTCGTCGAACGGGTTGTTCTTCATGGGTGACTCTCCGGTGTGCGAGGGATTCGGTGTGCGTAGGGAAACTCGGAAGAAATTGGGAGTGGGCGTGTTCCGCGGCTTCGCCCGGGTGCCTTTCCTTGCATTCACTGCGTTCGTTCGAGGTGCGCGGCGATGATTCGCCCGATAGCCCGCTGCGGTTCGGGCCGCATCATTCCGTCGTGGTCCGATGCGATTCCGTGGTGGGACACTCGGCCTCCTATGTACGGCTCCCATTCCGCGACAGTCGGTGACTGCTCGTCCGTGCCGTGCTCGGCCGACAGGAAGAGGACGTCTCCGCCGAAGCGGTCCGGGGAGAACTCGGCGCTCAGGACCGCGTGGTTGCGCACGATCCGCAGGAGCCGGGCCAGCTGCCGCTCGTCGAGGCCGGCCAGCGGGTTCGCGTCCCGCCGGAACAGGGCGAGGACCTCGGCGAGCGTGGGCTCGCCGCCGGCGAACGCCGCCGCGTCGTACCCGCAGTACTCCAGGATCTTCGCGAGCAGGGCCCGGTCGTCCGGTATGCCGTCCGGCTCGGGGACCGGGTAGCTGTCGAGATTCGCGAGGAACGCGACGCGATGTCCGAGCGCTTCGAGGCGGGTGGCTGCCGCGTGGGCGAGAAGCCCGCCGAACGACCAGCCGATCAGATGATAAGGCCCGCTGGGCTGAATTCTCAGTATTCTGCCGACATATTCCTCGGACATTTCCTCGACCGACGACGGAAGTGGTGCCTCCGTGACTATTCCGGACGCTTGGAACCCGTATACGGGGAATTCCTTCGCCAGATGCTCGACGAGCCCGAGATAGGGCCAGCTGAGTCCGACGCCGCCGTGCATGAAGAACAGCGGTGCGCGGGAGCCTTCGGGCCGTATCGGCAGCAGGGGATCGAAGGCCTCGGTGAGCAGCGCGGGGCGTTCCGAGCCCGGGGACACCGTGAGTTCACCGGCCCGCTCGGCGAGCGTGCGCAGCGCGCTGAACCAGCCCTCCGCCAGCGCCGTGGCGTCGTCGGGATCCAGCACCTGGCCGGCCCAGGTCCAGTTGGCGACCAGCACGGGTCCGTCGGGGCTGTCCTCGATCAGGGCGTCCACTTCGATGGTGTGGCCGAGCGGCATGCCCGAGGACGTGGCTGCGAACGCCTCCCGTGACTCCGGTGCGGCCGCCCAGCCGTCCTCGTACGCCTCCAACGCGGCGAAACGGCCCAGATAGTTGAAGCCGAGCTGAGGGTTCACCGCCGGCAGCGGTGCCGGTCCCTCGCCGAGGTGGCGCAGGATGCCGTGGCCGAGACCGTGGTCGGGCAGTGCCGCGAGCTGTTCGCGCATCTCCTTGACGGACTGTTCGGCCCCGAGCGCCCCGGCCCTCAGGAGCACCGGGTGGGTGCCGGTGAACCAGCCGACCGTACGGGAGAGGTCGATGCCGGGGTGCAGTTGCTCGCGGCCGTGGGTCTCGACCTCGACGAGCAGGCTCCGGCCGCGCCACTCGGCGACCGCGAGATCGAGACCGGCGAGCAGCACGTCGTTGATCTCGGCGTGGAACGCTGCGGGACCGCGTTCCAGGAGCGGCGACGTGTGCTCGGCGGGCAGCGTCAGACGCAGGGTGCGGGCCGTGCCGTAGGTGTCGCGTCCCGGATCGAGGGGGCGCGCGCCGACCGGCTGCTCCTCGTGAGACAGAAGCTGCCGCCAGTGCGGCAGTTCATGTGTGCGCTTGTCGGCCTGCGCGTACAGCAGCCGGGACCAGTGGCGCAGCGAGGTGCCGACCGGGTCGAGTGCGGCCTGGGGAAATGCGTACGCGCTGAGCAGGTCGGGCAGCAGCACCCGCCAGGAGACACCGTCCACCACGAGATGGTGCAGCATCAGGATCAGTCGGCCGGAGCGGCCGTTCCCGCGGTCGATCCACACGGCCTGCAGGGTGACCGCTTCCCGCGGGGCGAGCCTGCCCCGCGCGGCCTCCGCCTGCGCCGCGACGGCACGGCGCAGCAGGGCCTCGTCCTCGTATGCCCGGTGGCCGGCGTCGATGCGGGTCACGAGGGGCGCGGTCGGCACCGTCCCCGGCTCACCGATCACGAGCCGCCAGTCGGCGGGGCCGCTGCCGGTCAGGCGTGCCCGCAAGGCCTCGTGGTGGTCGACGACCTCCTGGAGCGCCCCGGTGAGCCGCTCCAGGTCCAGGTCGGCTGGGGTGGTGAGGACGACGGACTGGTTGAAGCCATCGATGGGACCGCCCTCTTCGAGGAACCGGAGCATCACCGGTGTGGGCGCCATTTCGCCCACGCCGTCGTCGGTGCCGGCGATCTCGACGGGCTCGGCCGCGCAGGCGGCCGTGGCGAGCGCGGCGACCGACTTGTGCGTGAACACATCGGCCGCGGTGACCCGCAGCCCGGCGCGCCGGGCGCCGGCGACCACCTCGATCGAGCGGATGCTGTCGCCGCCGAGGTCGAAGAAGCTGTCGTCGATGCCGACGGCCGGCACCCCGAGCACGGACGCGAAGATCTCGCTCAGGGCGCGTTCCGTGTCCGTACGGGGAGGACGGGCCGGACTCGTGGCGACGACGTCCGGGTCGGGTTCGGGGAGTGCCTTGCGGTCGATCTTTCCGTTGGGTGTGAGGGGGAGGGTGTCGAGGGTGAGGAAGGTGCTCGGGATCATGTAGTCGGGGAGGGTGGTGGAGAGTGCTTGTCTGGGTTGTTGGGTGGTGCCGATGAGGTAGGCGACGAGGCGTTGGTGGTGGACGGCGGCTGCGGCGTCGGTGATGCCGGGGAGTCGGCGTAGTGCGGTTTCGATTTCGCCGAGTTCGATGCGGTGGCCGCGGTTCGTGACGTGGTGGTCGCAGCGTTCGAGGTCGTCGTCTTGGCCGTCGGTGCGTTGCCGTTCGCGGTCGCCGGTGCTGTACATGCGGGTGCCGGGCCGGGTGGTGGAGGGGTCGGCGATGAAGGTGGTCGCGGTTTTGGCCGGGTCGTCGAGGTATCCGTGGCCGACGCCGGTTCCGGCGACGTAGAGCTCGCCGGGGGTGCCGGGGGGTACTGGTCGTAGTGCGGTGTCCAGTACGTAGAGGCGGGTGTTGCGGACGGGGTGTCCGATGGGTGCGCGGGTTGTGAGGTCGGTGCCGGTGTGGATGACGGCGTGGGTGACGTCGTCGGAGCACTCGGTCGGACCGTAGGCGTTCACCAGCGGGATCGAGGGCACCGAAGCGCCCCAGGTGGCGGCGAGATCGGCGGGGAGCGCCTCGCCCGTGACCATCAGCGAACGCAGCCCGTCGAGCGAAGGCCGGGGCGTGCCCGCCTGCCATGCGTCGAGGGCGGCGCGGAGGAGGGAGGGGACGACTTCGAGGACGGTGACGTGGTCGGTGGCTGTCCGGCCGAAGAGTTCCTGTGGGTCGGCTGCGGTCTCGCGGTCGACGACGAGGAGGCGTCCGCCGGTGACGAGGGGCGAGAGCATCTGCCACACGGAGATGTCGAAGGTGACGGGGGCGTTGTGCACGACCACGTCGGTGGAGGTGAGGGCGAGGTCGTCGGCCTTGGCGAGCAGGTGGTTGACCATGCCCGCGCGGTGCACCATCGCGCCTTTCGGCCGGCCGGTGGATCCGGAGGTGAAGATGATGTAGGCGAGGTCGTCGCTGCCTCCGGCCGGGGGGAGCAGGTCGTCGTCCTTCGCTCCGTCCCAGGCGACCACTCGCGGGTTGGTGGAAGTGGTGGTGAGGATCTGTGTGGCTGTGTCGGTCTGGCCTGGTCCGGTGTAGAGGACGTCGGGCCGGCTGTCGTCGAGGAGTGCGGCCGTGCGTGTGTGCGGGGCGCGCAGGTCCAGTGGGACCCAGGCGGCTCCGGCGCCGAGTACTGCGAGGATCGCGGTCACGAAGGGAATGCCGGGCTCGCAGAGCATCGCGACCCGTGATCCGGGGCCGGCGCCGGCCGCGACCAGGCGGCGGCTCAACGCCGAGGCGAGGGAGACCAGTTCCTCGTAGGTGGCAGAGCCCTGCGGGTCCTGGACCGCGGTCTTCCCGGGCTCGTGTGCGGCCTGTGCCCGGACACGTTCCACCACCCCGGTGTACTCCTCCTCGACCGCGGTCGCGTCCCACCCCGCGCGCACCGCCGCCGACTCAGCCGGCAGCAGCACCTCGGCCTCGCCCACCGGGCGGTCCGGTGCGCCGACCAGGGCCCCGAGCAGATGCGTGAGCCGGTCGGCGAAGGACCGAGCGGTTGCCTCGTCGAACAGGTCGCTGCTGTACTCCAGGACCGCGTCGATCCCGTCCGGAGCGCCCTCACCCGTACGGCGCTCGAAGAGCTCGAAAGCCAGATCGGCCTTCGCGGTCCCCGTGCCGATGAGCAGCGGTTCCGACGTCAGACCGGCCAACCGCACTGCGGAGTCAGGGGTGTTGTGCAGAGTGAGCATGGTCTGGAACAGCGGGTGCCGCGACAGCGACCGGGTGGGTGCCAGCGCGTCCACCAGGGCTTCGAAAGGCAGATCCTGGTGCGCGTACGCGGCCAGGTCGGTGGCGCGCACCCGGTCGAGCAGCTCGCGGAACGTCGGATCCCCCGACAGGTCCGTGCGGAGCACGAGGGTGTTCACGAAGAGGCCGACGAGTCCGTCGAGTGCCGGATCGGTGCGGCCCGCGACGGGCGAACCCAGCGGGATGTCGTCGCCCGCTCCCAGTCCGGACAGGAGCGCGGCGACCGCGGCCTGCAGCACCATGAACGTGCTCACGCCCTGCGCCCGGGCCAGTTCGCCGACGGCCGCGTGCAGCGCGTCGCCGATTCGGAACTCCACCTGACCGCCCCGGTGCGTGGGTGCGGCCGGTCGTGGCCGGTCGGCCGGCAGTTCGAGCTCCTCGGGGAGCCCGTCCAGTGCCGCCTTCCAGTAGGCGAGTTGCTCCTCGTTCACGGAGGAGAGCAGCTCGCGCTGCCACAGCGTGTAGTCCGCGTACTGCACCGGCAGCGGCGACCACGCCGGGGCCCCGCCCCCGCACCGCGCCTCGTACGCCTGTGCCAGATCGGTGCCGAGCAGGCCGATCGACCAGCCGTCGGCCGCGATGTGGTGCACCACGAGCAGCAGCACGTGCTCCTCGGCACCGAGCCTGAAAAGCATTGCCCGGAGAGGGAGTTCGGTCGCGAGATCGAAGCCGCGCCGCGCCGCCTCCCGTAGGGCCCGCTCGCTCAGCGCGACTACGGGCAGGTCCATGTGTACGGCCTCGGCGTCCACGATCTCCTGACGCGGTCGCCCGTCCGTGTCCGGGTAGCGGGTGCGCAGCGCCTCGTGGCGGACGACGACGTCGCGTACGGCCGCCTTCAGCGCCGCCACATCGATGTCACCCTTCAGGCGGACGGCCACCGGGATGTTGTACGCCGGGCTGTCGGACTCCAACTGATCAAGAAACCACAGGCGTTGCTGCGCAGGCGTGAGAGGGAGGGGCTCCGGGCGTACGGCCGGAGCCGGCGCGGGACGCTCCACGCCGGCGTCAGTGCCGGTCTCCGTGAGGCGGACCGCCAGAGCGGCCGGCGTCGGTGCGTCGAAGACCGCGCGTACCGGAAGGGCGGCGCCGAGCGCCGCGCTGATCCGCCCGGTGAGCCGGGTGGCGAGGAGCGAGTGGCCGCCGAGCTCGAAGAAGGAGTCCTCGGGGCCCGCGGGCCCGGGCAGCCCGAGCACCTCGCCGAACACCTCGCACAGGAGTTGCTCCTGCGGGGAGCGCGGCGCGCGGGCCGCCGTACGGGCGCCCTGGGCGGGCGCGGGCAGGAGCTTGCGGTCGACCTTGCCGTTCGCGGTCAGCGGCAGCGCCTCCATCGCCACGTACAGGGCGGGGACCATGTGCGCGGGCAGGGTCTCGGACAGGTGCGCGCGCAGCGCGGCCGGGGCGGCCGTACCGACGGTGTAGGCGACCAGCTGTGTTCCGCCCGGCAGGTCCTCACGCGCCAGGACGGTCGCCTGGGAGATCTCGGGGTGCGAGGCGAGCGCGGACTCGATCTCACCGAGTTCGATACGGAAGCCGCGGATCTTGACCTGGTGGTCGGCCCGCCCGATGTACTCGACCTGACCGTCGGAGCCCCACCGCACCACGTCACCGGTGCGGTACATGCGGCTGCCCGGCGGACCGAACGGGTCGGGCACGAAACGGGTGGCCGTCAGCTGAGGCCGCCCGTGGTAGCCGCGCGCCACCCCGTCACCGGCGATGTACAGCTCGCCGATCGCCCCGGCCGGGGCGGGCCTCAGCGCGTCGTCGAGCACGTACACCTGGGTGTTGGCGATGGGCCGGCCGATCGGAGGCACCCCGGGGCGCGTGCCGTCCAGGGTGGCGGCGGTCGACCAGATGGTGGTCTCGGTGGGCCCGTACACGTTGGTGACCTCGCGGGACGCGGCTCGCAGCGCGTCCGCGAGCGGTTCGCCCACGGCCTCGCCGCCGATCAGCACACGCAGGCCGGCCAGGCTCTCGGGGTGCTCGGTGACCAGCGCGTGCCACAGGGTCGGCGTGGCCTGCATGACGGTGGCGTCACAGCCGGTGATCAGCGCGGCGAGCGCGGCCGGGTCCCGTACGGTGTCGCGTTCGGCGAGGACCAGTTCGGCGCCTGTCAGCAGCGGCACGAAGATCTCCAGGTTGGAGATGTCGAAGCCGAAGGTGGTGACCGACAGGAAGCGGTCGCGGCCGTCGACGCCGAAGCGCTCGGCCATGTCGTGCACCAGGTTGATCAGCGCGCCCTGTGGGACGACCACGCCCTTGGGGCGGCCGGTCGAGCCGGAGGTGTAGATCGTGTACGCGGTCTCCAGCGGGCTCGGGTCCACGGTGTCCACAGGGCCGGTGGGCCGCCGCGCGAGCAGAGCGTCCGCCGTGTCCAGGGTCAGGTGCTCGCGTGCGGAGACCGAGGGCAGCGCGGACGCGACGGTGCCCGTGGTGACGACGAGCGCGGGGTCCGCGTCGTCGAGCATGTAGCCGATGCGGTCCGCCGGATAGTCGGGGTCGAGCGGCAGATAGCCGGCGCCCGCCTTGACGACGGCGAGCGTCGCGACGACGAGGTCGGTCGAGCGGGGCAGGGCGAGGGCGACCAGGGACCCCGGTCCGGCACCGCGCGCCACGAGCTCGTGCGCCAGCCGGTCCGCACGGGCGTGCAACTCGGTGTAGCTGAGGCGCTCGGCGCCGCAGCGTAGTGCGGGCGCGTGCGGGGCGGCCGCGGCGAGTGCCGCCAGTTGCTCACGCAGGGCGTGCCGCGGGTGGTCGCGCGTGGTGTCGTTGTACGTGCCGAGCAGCGTCCTGCGTTCCGCGTCGCCCAGCAGATCCAGCTGGGAAAGCGGCAGGTCGGCGGAGTCCGGCAGGGTTTCCAGGAGCCGGAGCACCCGCCCGGACAGCGCAGCAGCCTCCTCGGCGGTGACCAGGTCCGGAGCGTGGTCGAGCCGCAGGGTCAGCTGCTCGCCGGGCAGCACGAGCAGCGACACCGGATAGTGCGTGGCATCGCGGCCCTGGACGCCGGTGACCGTCAGATCCGGGACGGCCGTGCGCAGGGCGTCCGGGTCGAGCGGATAGTTCTCGAAGATCATCACGGTGTCGAACAGCTCGCCGTGCCCTGCGTCCTGCTGGATCCGGGGCAGCCCCAGATGCTGGTGCGGGAGCAGAGCGGTGTGCTGCTCGTGCGCCGCCTTCACCACGGCCGCGAGGGAGTGCGACGCGGATGCCTGAAGCCGTACGGGAAGGGTGTTGATGAACAGGCCGACCATCGACTCGACGCCGGGGATCTCCGGCGGACGCCCGGAGGCCGTGGTGCCGAACACCAGGTCGTCCCGCCCGGTCAGGGCGCCGAGCACCACCGCCCAGACTCCCTGCAGCACGCTGGACAGGGTCACGCCCCGCGCCCTCGCCCACCCGGTCAGGCGCGCGGTCGCCGCGGCGTCGAGCCGGGCGATGTGCTGATGGGGCAGCACCGGTGCACGGCCGGGCCGCGTCGGCACGAGCCGGGTGGGTTCCTCGAGGCCGGAGAGCAGCTCGCGGTAGGCGTTCGCCGCCGCCTGCGTGTCCTGCCGGCTCAGCCAGGAGAGGTAACTCCTGTAGGAAGTGACGGCGGGGAGCACGCGTACGTCGCCGCCGGCCGCGTATGCGGTGAAGAGCTCCGACAGCAGCAGTGGCATCGACCAGCCGTCGAGCAGGATGTGGTGGCAGGTGACGAGCAGCCGGTGGCAGTCCGCGCCGGTGGCGACGAGTGTGAAGCGGATCAGGGGCGGCCGGCCCACGTCGAACGGCTCGGTGCGGTCCCGATCGGTCAGTGCGTCGAGGTCGACGACCTCGCCCACCTCACGCCACAGCAGGGGCACATCACGTGCGATCAGCTGAACCGGCTGTCCGTTCCTGCGGTAACGGAAGCCCGCCCGCAGGTTCGGGTGCCGGGCCAGCACGCCCGCCGCGGAGGCCTTCAGGGCGGCACGGTCGAGCGGTCCTTCGAGGTCCAGGACGAGCTGGACCGCGTACACGTCGAGTTCCTGCCGGTCGTACACGGCGTGGAAGAGCAGACCCTCCTGCAGCGGTGTCAGCGGCAGTACGTCGCTGAGTCCCCCCGTCGGCCGCGCTCTCTTCCGTGGTGCGTTCGCACTCATCTCTCGGTCCCCCATTCGTCTGCGAACTCGTTCTCGAACTCGTCGATCTCGTCCTGTTCAAGCCCTTCGACGAGCCCCAGGTCCGAGGGTGTGAAACCACCGGCGTCCGGCCGTGCGACGTGCGCGGACAGCGCCTTCAGCGCGCGGAACCAGCCGTGCGCGATCGCGGTCGCGTCGGTGTCGGCGACCGTGCGCCCCGCCCACGCCCACTCGGCGACCAGACATGGTCCTTCAGGGCGGTCCTCGGTGCGCGCGTTGACGCCGAGGGCGTGAGGAAGCGGCATTCCGGGGTCCGTGCCGGCCGCGACGTCCAGTGACTCGGGAGCGATCTGCCAGTTGGCGGGCGCCGGAAGAGGCAGCCGCCCGAGGTAGTTGAAGCCCAGCTGCGGCGCCGCGTACGCGCCGAGCGCCGGCGCCGTGTCCGGGCCGAGGCGGCTCAGGAGGCCGTGCCCGATGCCGTGGTCCGGTATCCGGCGCAACTGCTCCTTGACCTCCTTGAGCGCCTGGCCGAGCGCGGGACCGCCCGCCCACACCTCGTCCCAGTCGCACAGGCCCACATCGAGGCGGACCGGGTGCGTGGTGGTGAACCAGCCGACCGTGCGCGCCAGATCGACCCCCGGGACGACGGCCTCGCGGCCGTGCCCTTCGAGGTCGACGAGCACGTCCTGAGCCTCGCCGCGTCCGCGCCGCCAGTCGGCGACCGCCAGCGCGAGCGCCGTCAGGAGCACGTCGTTGATCTCGGCGTGGAACGCGGCCGGCACGGACGTGAACAGCTCTGCCGTGTACTCGGCGGGAAGTTCGAGACGCAGCCGGTGCGCGGTGGCAGCGGTGTCCAGGGCCGGGTCGAGCGGCCCGCTGCCGAGCGGCGGGTCGCCGGCTTCCAGCAGCTCCTGCCACAGCGGCAGTTCGGCGCGGCGCCCGGCCCGTCCGGCCTCCTCGTGCAGGAGGTGCGCCCACTGCCGGAAGGAGGTGCCGACCGGGGCGAGCGGCAGCTCGGGGTGGTCGTACGCCTGCGCCAGGTCCGGCAGCAGGATCCGCCAGGACACTCCGTCCACGACCAGGTGGTGCAGTGTGAGCAGGAGCCTGCCTGGCTGTCCCGGACCGGCGTCGCACCACACCGCGCGCAGCACGTCGCCCCTGCCGGGCGCCAGTTCCGCACGGGCCGCCTCGGCTTCCCGGCGCACGGCGGAGGCCAGGTCGCCGGAGGCCGTGACCGTGCGCAGCACGTCCTCGGCCCGCACCGCGCCGGCCTCCCGGATGCCCTCGCCGTGCCACCGCAGCACATCGTGATGATCGAGCAGCGTCTGAAGCGCTGCCGCGATCCGCTCGTACGGGGCGCCCGCGGGCGTCTGCACGACGGCGGCCTGGTGGAAGCCGTCCGTCGGCCCGTCGATCGCGCCGAGCCAAGCGGTGATCGGCGTGGCGGGCACGGGGCCGGTGCCGTCGCCGACGCCCACCGTCGTGGTCCGCCCGGCCGCCACCGCGACCAGTGCCAGTCCCTGAGGGGTGCGGTGCACGAAGACGTCCTGCGCGGTGATCGTCAGGCCCGCCTCCCGGGCCCTGCCGACCAGCTGGATGGAGCTGATGCTGTCGCCGCCGAGGTCGAAGAAGCTTGCGTCGGCGCCGGCCGACTCCAGACCGAGCACCTCGGCGAACGCCCGGCAGAGCACTTCCTCCCGTTCGTTCGCGGGCGCCAGGCCCGGCGAAGCGGCGGTGTAGTCGGGAGCGGGCAGGGCGCGGCGGTCCAGCTTGCCGTTGCCGGTGAGAGGCAGAGCGCCGAGGGCGACCACCGCGCTCGGCACCATGTGCTCGGGCAGCTCGGCGGCGAGGTGCGCGCGGATCTCCCGCACGTCGGCCCGCGCGTCGGACGTGACGACGTACGCCACGAGCCGCTTGTCGCCCGGCCGGTCCTCCCGGACGATCACCGCGGCCCGCGCGATGTCCTCGCGGGCGAGCAGCACGCCCTCGATCTCGCCCGGCTCGATACGGAAGCCGCGCAGCTTGACCTGGTCGTCGACCCGGCCCACGTAGTCCAGGCTGCCGTCGGTGTTCCAGCGCACCAGGTCGCCCGAGCGGTACATCCGGCCGCCCGGCGCGGTCGCGAACGGGTCGGCGAGGAAACGGCTCGCGGTCAGCCCGGGCCGCCGCAGATATCCGCGGGCCAGCTGGTCGCCGCCGATGTAGAGCTCGCCCGTCACACCCGGAGCCACCGGACGCAGTCGCGCGTCCAGGACGTAGAGCCGGGTGTTGTGCAGCGGGAACCCGATGGGCGGCTTCACCGCACCGGACAGCGGTTCGCTGATGCTGGCGCACACGGTGGCCTCCGTGGGCCCGTACGCATTGCGCATCACACGGCCGCGCGAGAACCGCTCCACCAGCTCGGGCGGGCAGGCCTCGCCCGCCACGACCAGCTGGACGCCCTCAGGCATCGGCCGGTCGGCGGGCCAGGCGGACAGCACGGTCGGAGGCAGACAGACCATCGTCGTACCGGTGCGCTCGACCAGGTCCGCGAGCGGCAGGCCCGGGCCGCGCTCCTCGGCTGTCGACAGGACCATCGTGGCGCCCGAGAGCAGACCGATGGCGAGCTCCCACGTCGCCGCGTCGAAGCTGTACGAGGCGAACTGAAGCCAGCGCGTGGCCGGTCCGATGCCCATACGCGGACCCTGGTCGGCCACCATCACGGCCACCGTGCGGTGCTCCACGACCACGCCCTTGGGGCGGCCGGTGGAACCGGAGGTGTAGATGACGTACGCGGGGTCGCGCACGGTCAGCGGCCGCGTCCGGTCGGCGTCGGTCAGGGCGCGGGCCGGCCGAGCCGCGACGGCGGCGCGTACGCCGCTGTCGTCGAGCAGCAGCCGGGGCACCTCGCACGTGCCGAGCCGCGCGGATTCGGCGGCCATCGTCAGGGCGAGCGCGGGCCGCGCGTCGTCCAGCATGTAGGCGATGCGGTCCTGCGGATACGCGGCGTCGATCGGCAGGTACGCCGCGCCCGCCTTCAGCACGGCAAGCAGCGCGACCACCATCTCGGCCGAACGCGGCAGCAGCAGCGCGACCAGATCGCCGGGCCCGGTGCCGAGCGTGACCAGCTCATGAGCGAGCTGGTTGGCGCGTTCCTCCAACTCGGCGTAGGAAAGGCTCTGTTCGCCGAATATCAGAGCCGGATGACCGGGCTGCGCGCTCGCTCTGGCGGCGTACAGCTCGTGAACCGGGGCCACGTCCACGTGCTGCGCGGGCCCGGCCCACTCGCCGAGGACACGCTCCCGCTCGGCCGGCAGCAGGGGGTCCACCTGGCCGAGCGGGAGGTCGGGGGCGCCGGTCAGCACACCGACGAGATGTGCGAACCGGTCGGCGAAGGATCGTGCCGTCGCCTCGTCGAACAGGTCGCTGCTGTACTCCAGGACCGCGTCGATCCCGGCCGGCGCCCCGTCGGGGCCGTGCCTCTCGGTGAGCTCGAAGGCCAGGTCCAGCTTGGCGGTGCCGGTGCGGACCGGCACCGTCTCGACGGCGAGGCCGGGCAGGTGGAGCTCGGCGGAGGCGTTGTTCTGCAGGACCAGCATGGTCTGGAACAGCGGCTGCCGGGACAGCGACCTGCTGGGTGCAAGCGCGTCGACCAGCGCCTCGAACGGTAGGTCCTGGTGCGCGTACGCGGCCAGATCGCTCGTACGGACGCGGTCGAGCAGCTCGCGGAAGGTCGGGTTGCCGGACAGATCGGTGCGCAGTACCAGCGTGTTGACGAAGAAGCCGACCAGCTCGTCGAGCGCCGGATCGGTCCGCCCCGCGACCGGAGAGCCGATCGGTACGTCCTCGCCCGCACCGAGACCGGAGAGCAGTGTGGCGAGCGCTGCCTGCAGCACCATGAACGTGCTCGCGCCCTGGGCGCGGCCGAGCTCCGTGAGCGCCGCGTGCACCTTCCCGTCGACCCGGAACTCGACGGTGCCGCCGCGGTGGCTGGGCACGGTGGGCCGCGGACGGTCGTACGGCAGCTCCAGCTCCTCCGGGATGTCCGCCAACGCCGCTTTCCAGTAGCTGAGTTGTTGCTCCGAGATGGTGTCGAGCAACTCGCTCTGCCACAGGGTGTAGTCCGCGTACTGCACCTCGAGGGGCGCCCGGTCCCGGGCCGTCCCCGTGCCCGGCCGTGAGTACGCCTCGGAGAGATCACGGGCCAGCGGGGCCACGGACCAGCCGTCCGAAGCGATGTGGTGCAGGACGAGCAGCAGGACGTGCTCGTCGTCGGCGAGCTCGAAGAGCGCGGCGCGCAACGGCAGGTCAGCCGCGAGGTCGAAGCTCTGGGAGGCCGCGGCGGTCAGCGCTCCGGGCAGTTCGAGTCGGGTGGTCGCGGTGACGGGCAGGCCCAGATGCGCCTCGGTGGGTGGAACGATCCGCTGCCGTGGCCGGCCGCCCGCGTCGGGGAAGACGGTCCGCAGACTCTCGTGGCGGGCCACCACATCGCCGAGCGCGGTGTGCAGTGCCTCTGTGTCGAGGGCCCCGGACAGCTTCACGGCGAACGGCAGATGGTAGGTGGCGGAGCCGTTCTCCAGCTGGTTGAGGAACCACAGCCGCTGCTGGGCGGGGGAGAGCGGCAGCTCGGCGGGCCGCTCGGCGGCGGCCGTCAGGGCGGGCCGCACGGGGGCGCCGGCGTGGTCCAGCCGGGTTGCCAGTTCGGCTACGGAGGGCGCCTGGAAGAACGTACGGATGGAGACCTCGGCACCGAGCCGGGCCCGGATCCGGGAGGCGACCCTGGTGGCGAGCAGCGAGTGCCCTCCGAGGTCGAAGAAACTGTCGTCGATGCCGACGGCCGGCACCCCGAGGACCTCCGCGAATATCTCGCACAGCGCCTGCTCGCGAGCGTCGCGCGCGGGAAGCAGACCGGCGGACACGGTTGACGGGTCGGGTTCGGGGAGTGCCTTGCGGTCGACTTTTCCGTTGGGTGTGAGGGGGAGGGTGTCGAGGGTGAGGAAGGTGCTCGGGATCATGTAGTCGGGGAGGGTGGTGGAGAGTGCTTGTCTGGGTTGTTGGGTGGTGCCGATGAGGTAGGCGACGAGGCGTTGGTGGTGGACGGCGGCTGCGGCGTCGGTGATGCCGGGGAGTCGGCGTAGTGCGGTTTCGATTTCGCCGAGTTCGATGCGGTGGCCGCGGATCTTGACTTGGTGGTCGGTGCGTTCGAGGAATTCGAGTTGGCCGTCGGTGCGTTGGCGTACGCGGTCGCCGGTGCGGTACATGCGGGTGCCGGTTCGGGTGGTGTAGGGGTCGGCGATGAAGGTGGTCGCGGGTTTGGCCGGGTCGTCGAGGTATCCGTGCCCGACGCCGGTTCCGGCGACGTAGAGCTCGCCGGGGGTGCCGGGGGGTACTGGTCGTAGTGCGGTGTCCAGTACGTAGAGGCGGGTGTTGCGGACGGGGTGTCCGATGGGTGCGCGGGTTGTGAGGTCGGTGCCGGTGTGGATGACGGCGTGGGTGACGTCGTCGGAGCACTCGGTCGGACCGTAGGCGTTCACCAGCGGGATCGAGGGCACCGAAGCGCCCCAGGTGGCGGCGAGATCGGCGGGGAGCGCCTCGCCCGTGACCATCAGCGAACGCAGCCCGTCGAGCGAAGGCCGGGGCGTGCCCGCCTGCCATGCGTCGAGGGCGGCGCGGAGGAGGGAGGGGACGACTTCGAGGACGGTGACGTGGTCGGTGGCTGTCCGGCCGAAGAGTTCCTGTGGGTCGGCTGCGGTCTCGCGGTCGACGACGAGGAGGCGTCCGCCGGTGACGAGGGGCGAGAGCATCTGCCACACGGAGATGTCGAAGGTGACGGGGGCGTTGTGCACGACCACGTCGGTGGAGGTGAGGGCGAGGTCGTCGGCCTTGGCGAGCAGGTGGTTGACCATGCCCGCGCGGTGCACCATCGCGCCTTTCGGCCGGCCGGTGGATCCGGAGGTGAAGATGATGTAGGCGAGGTCGTCGCTGCCTCCGGCCGGGGGGAGCAGGTCGTCGTCCTTCGCTCCGTCCCAGGCGACCACTCGCGGGTTGGTGGAAGTGGTGGTGAGGATCTGTGTGGCTGTGTCGGTCTGGCCTGGTCCGGTGTAGAGGACGTCGGGCCGGCTGTCGTCGAGGAGTGCGGCCGTGCGTGTGTGCGGGGCGCGCAGGTCCAGTGGGACCCAGGCGGCTCCGGCGCCGAGTACTGCGAGGATCGCGGTCACGAAGGGAATGCCGGGCTCGCAGAGCATCGCGACCCGTGATCCGGGGCCGGCGCCGGCCGCGACCAGGCGGCGGCTCAACGCCGAGGCGAGGGAGACCAGTTCCTCGTAGGTGGCAGAGCCCTGCGGGTCCTGGACCGCGGTCTTCCCGGGCTCGTGTGCGGCCTGTGCCCGGACACGTTCCACCACCCCGGTGTACTCCTCCTCGACCGCGGTCGCGTCCCACCCCGCGCGCACCGCCGCCGACTCAGCCGGCAGCAGCACGTCCAGCTGGTCGACCACCGCGTCCGCACCGGCGTCGGCCAGCGTCCGCAACCAGCCGAAGAGACGGCGCTGGTGGAGCTCCAGCTCCTGCTGGGTGTAACGGGAGGGGTTGGCGTCGAGGCGGACGGCGTAGCCGTCCTCGGCCGAGTCGAGATAGATGATCTGCATGTCCTCGACCGGGCCCGTCGACAGGTTGTGCAGCAGCCCGGTGCACGCGCCGAAGACGTAGTCGAACCCCGATTCCAGGACGTTGACGGTCGGCCCGAGCGAGAGGCCCGCGGCCCCCGTGAAGCCCAGGTCGCGGCGGATCCGGTCGCCCCGGTAGTTCTGGTGGCGCAGCGTGGAGCGAAGCTCTCCGGCACTGTCGCGCAGGAAGTCCGCGACCGTACGGCCGGGCAGTACATGTACGGGATGCGGGACGAAATTGGCGCGCATGCCGGGCACCGTGCGGGCGGCCGCGGTGGCGCGGGCCGGCACCGCGAGGGTGAGCAGCGCGCGGTCCACACCTGCCGCACGCTGGACGTACGCGCCGGTCGCGGCGATCAGGAGCGTCTGCCAGGTGATACGGGAGTCCCAGGCCAGCTTGCGCAGCCGCTCCACGGTGCTCGCCGGCAGCAGCGCCTCGCAGCGCAGCGAACTCCGGGCAGGGCCGCCGGGGCGCTGCGACAGGCTGACCGGCTCGGGCTGTTCCTGGAACCGTGACCGCCAGAAGGCCTGCTCCTTCTGCCACTTGGCCGTCCCGGCGAACGCGGCCTCGTCGTCGACGAGCACCAGTGGATCCGGGAAGGCGCCCTCGGCGTCCGGGTCCGCGTACAGTGCGGCGAGCCGGTTGTAGATGAGGACGCGGCTGAACCCGTCGACCAGGATGTGGTTGACCCGGATGTAGAACAGCACATGCTCGGGGCCGAGCCGGAGCAGCACCGAACGCAGCGTGCCCGCTGTCAGGTCCGGCGGCGCGAGCAGGTCCTCGCGCATGAAGGCCTCGGCGGCGTCGCGGGGCCGAGGTCCGTCGGACAGATCGAGCGTCTCCAGGGGGAAGTCCCCGGCGGGAGCGAGCTCCTGGAGGGGCTCGCCGTCGCGCTCGGTGAATCGGGCACGCAGCGTGCCGGCCTCCCGCAGCACCCCCTGCCAGGCGGAAGTCAACCGTGCGGTGTCCAGAGGACCACGCAGCTCCAGGAAGTCGCCCATGGTGAAGACCGGGTTGCCCGGGTCGGCCTGCTGCCCGTACCACATCTCACGCTGGGCGGCGGAGAGCGGCAGCTGGCGCGCAGGGGGTGCGGGGATCATGACTGCAGTGCTCCAGAGGGAAGGTCGGACGCGTCGATGCCGTACACATCACGCATCCAGCTCGGCTGGTAGATGGTGTCGAGATAGCGCTCGCCCAGATCCGGGGCGATGGCCACCGAGGTGACGTTCTGGCCGGGGCGGTGCTCGGAGAGCCAGCGCAGCGCACCACTCACCACCGTTCCGGTGGAGCCGCCGAAGAGGAATCCGCCGCGGGCCAGGGTGTGGCAGGCACGTACGGTGTCGGCCTCGTGCACATGCACGACGTCGTCGATGTACGAGGTGTCGAGCAGCGCCGGACGCACTCCCGTTCCGAGCCCGGGGATCAGGCGTACCCCTTCGGGCCCGCCGAAGGTGACGGACCCGACGCTGTCGACCGCGACGACCGTCACCGGCCGAGGCAGCTCCTTGAAGTAACGGGCGCAGCCCATCAGGGTGCCCGTGGTGCCGGCGCCGACGAAGAGCACCTCCAGGTCGGGGAACTGCTTCTCGATCTGCGGCGCCGTACTGCGGTAGTGCGCCCGCCAGTTGTCCGGGTTGGCGTGCTGGTTCAGCCAGACGGCCCGCGGCCTGCTGGCGAGGATCTCCCGTACGTACGCCAGCCGCGCCGCGAGGAACCCGCCTTCCGCGGCCGGCTCCGAGACCGTGTGCACCTCGCTGCCGAGCGATTCGATGACCTTGCGGGTCGCGGGGTTGGTCCGTGGGTCGACCACGCAGATGAAGTGGTAGCCCTTGGCGGCGGCGATCACGCTGAGCGCGAGACCGAGATTGCCGGACGAGGACTCCACCAGGGTCGAGCCCTCGGTCAGGGCTCCGCTGCGCTCGGCCGCCTCGATCATGCTCGCGGCGGCCTTGAGCTTGATGGAACCGGCGAAGTTGAAGCCCTCACATTTGAGGTGCAGCGGATAGCCGTACATCTCCCGGAGATCCACGTAGAGATCTTCGGTGTTGAACTCGTGCGGTGCCGATATGACCGGCATGGTCCCCCCAGGAAGACAGGACGAGATCAGCGCGTGGCCGACACGCGGTACACACGCATGCTCAGAGGTATGAGAACGGCGACGATGAGTCCGATGCTGACGAGCGACACGATCACGGGGTGTTCCACCGGGAAACTGCCTGATGTCACCGCGCCGGTGTTACCCCACAGTTGCCGGCAGGCCTCGGATACGGCGCTGACCGGGTTCCACTCGGCGACCGCCCGCAGCCAGCCGGGCAGGCCCGTCAGCGGCATGAAGGAGCTGGACAGGAAGGAGAAGAGGACCAGCATCAGCGCGGCGACCCCGCTGATCGCCTCCAGGTTGCGCATCACCATGCCGAGCAGGGCGCCGACCCAGAGCATCGCGTAGGCGAAGGCGAGCAGCAGCAGGAACCCGGTGACGTTCTCGGCGACACTGCCGTGCACCCGCCAGCCGACCGCGAGTCCGGTGAGAGCCACGAGCGCGATGCTCAGGGCCGCGGCCGCCAGATCGGCGAGCGTGTGGCTCACGAGCACGGTCGCCCGCCCCATCGGCAGCGAACGGAACCGGTCGATGAGGCCCTTGCCGAGGTCACCGGCCACGCCGATCGCGGTGATGCCGATGCAGGAGAGACCGACCTGGGCGAAGACCCCGGCCATGATGTACTCGCGGTAACTGGCGCCGGAGTTCTTCACCTCGACGACGGTCGCGAACAGATAGCCGAGGATCACGACCATCGCGACGGGAGTGAGAGCCACCCCGATGATCTTCTCCGGGGTGCGTCGCAGATGGCGCAGGTGCCGGCCGGTGAGGGCCGCGACATCGCCGCCGTGGGCAAGTGCCGAGCTCATCGGAGGGCCTCCGCTTTCGCCGTGGGGGGCTGACCGGCCGACTCGTCGGCCGGCTCTCCGGTCAGCTCCCCGGTCAGATGGAAGAACACGTCGTCGAGCGAGGGACGACGTAGCGCGAACTCCTCGACGTCGATCCCCGCGTACTCGAGCGCGGTCGCAGCGGACGCCAACGCGCCCATCCCGTCGGGAAGGTGTACGTGGAGGCGGCGTTGCCGCTCGTCGAACTGCGGTGCGCTCAACGCCAGCGGCGCCAGTACGGAAGCGGCCCGGTCGAGCAGGGAGAGGTCGGCGACGGCCACCTCGAGGCGCTCGCCGCCCACCTTCCGCTTGAGCTCGTCGGAGGTACCCTCGGCGATCACCCGTCCTCGGTCCACGACCAGGATCCGGTCTGCGAGGAAGTCGGCCTCCTCCAGGTACTGGGTGGTCAGCAGGACGGTGACGCCCCGGTCGACCTGGTCCTGGACCATCCGCCACAGCGTCGCCCGGCTGGCCGGGTCGAGTCCCGTGGTGGGCTCGTCGAGAAAGAGCACCTCGGGCGAGGCGATCAGACTCACTGCCAGATCGAGCCGGCGCCGCATACCGCCCGAGTACTCCTTGGCGGGCTTGTCCGCGGCATGCTCCAGCTCGAACTGTGCGAGGAGTTCGACGGCCCTGGCCCGTGCGCCGCCGCGGCCGAGCCGAAGCAGCCGGCCGAGCAGGACCAGGTTCTCGCGGCCGGTGAGGAGCTCGTCGACGGCGGCGTACTGACCAGCGAGACCGATCCGGCGGCGCACCTCGCGCCGTTGCCGCACGATGTCGAAGCCCGCCACGCGCGCCGTCCCGGCATCGGGTTCGAGCAGAGTGGCGAGCGTACGGACCGTGGTGGTCTTGCCCGCGCCGTTGGGCCCGAGCAGGCCGAGTACCGTGCCCGCTTCGACCGACAGGTCCACACCGTCAAGGGCGCGGTGGCTGCCGTACTGCTTCGTCAGCCCTTCGGCCTCGATCGCGGTGTTCACGGAGATCCCCCTTTCACACATCGGATGCGTCAGGTGAAATGGCGGATCGCCGAATCACCGAGTCAGTGAATTGCTGGGACGAGTAGGAACCTAACCGCGGATCTGGCTGGATCGAGCCGTTGCGGCTGGCCACAGACTGCCGTGCAGCATGCTGCCGACACGGGCGCCGACCTGGGGATCCTCCCGCGCTGGCAGGATGCTGCAGCTGCATCGAACTGACGCATCGGAAAGGCGAGTTCAAGGATCTGGATATCTAAGGTGAGACATGTCGCTGATCGCTGATCAATGGTCCCCGCAGACGTCCCCCTGGGAGAGGCAATGGCAAGGCAACGAAATCTGGCGGCTTCACTGGGCGCCTGGAGCGCTCTGCACCGTAAGACCGCACTTTTCGGATGGCTCTTCGCCGTCATCGCGCTCACGGTCCTCGGCGGGATGGCGGGCCAGAAGACACTGACCGAAGCCGATTACGGCACGGGCGAGTCGGGCCGCGCGGCCCGACTCCTCGTCGACGCCGGCATCAAGACCCCCGCACCCGAGATGGTTCTGGTGCACAGCCGAGAACTCAGTGTCGAGGAGCCTGAGTTCAAGAAGGCCGTCGCCGACGCGATCGCCGCCGTGGACGGCACCGGACTCGCGCAGAGCATCGCTGACCCGTACAAGACGGGCGCGGTCTCGAAGGACAAGCACGACGCCTTGGTCCAGTTCGCCGTCAAGGGTGACCCGGACACGGCCGCCGACCGTATCCAGCCGGTCGTCGACGCCCTGGCGAAGGTGGACGAGACCCACACCGGCGTCACCCTGGGCCAGTACGGTGCGGCCAGCGGTCTCAAGGGCATCAACGACTCGCTCGGCGAGGACTTCACCCGGGCCGAGTTCACCGCCGTACCCGTCGCGCTCGGCATCCTGCTCGTCGTGTTCGGCGCGCTCCTGTCCGCCGTACTGCCCCTGATCCTCGCGATCACCGCGTGTGTGGCGGCAATGGGCCTGCTCGCGCTCTCCAGCCAGCTGGTCCCGGTCGACTCCATGACCAACTCGGTGCTGCTCCTGATGGGCCTCGCCGTCGGTGTCGACTACTGCCTCTTCTACATCCGCCGCGAGCGCGAGGAGCGCGCTGCGGGCCGGGACAAGGAGACCGCGCTGCGGATCGCGGCGGCTACCTCCGGCCGCTCGGTGCTGATCTCCGGCCTGACCGTGGCCGTGGCCATGGCAGGCATGTTCCTGTCCGGCCTCACGGTCTTCGAGGGTTTCGCCGTCGCCACCATCGAGGTCGTCCTGATCGCGGTCCTCGGCTCCATGACGGTGCTGCCCGCCGTGATGGCGATGCTCGGCGACAGGATCGACGCCGGCCGCATCCCTGGCCTGCGCCGCAGGACGCGGGTGCGCACCGTGGGTGAGAAGCCGGGCCGGCTGCTCGGCGCGGTCCTCAGGGCGCCCGCGCTGTTCGCGGTGCTCGGGATCGCCTTCCTGCTCGCCCTGGCCGCACCCGCGCTGTCCATGAAGACCGAGAAGCTCGGCTTCGACCAGCTCCTTCCCGCCGGCAACGTCACCGCACAGACAGCACAGCGCATCGAGAAGTCATTTCCCGGCGCCCCCGCCCCGGCCCAGATCGTCTTCGAGACCGGGGACATCACCTCGGCCGAATCCGTCACCGCCATCGAGGAGTTCAAGAAGCAGGCCCTCGCGTCCGGCGATGTCAAGAACCCCGTCGAGGTGACCGTCCACGAGGACGAGAACATCGCGGTGATCAACGCACCGCTGCCGGGCGACGGCAGGGGAGCCACCTCGGTCGCCGCCCTCAAGCAGCTTCGCGATGTGATCATCCCGGCCACGCTGGAGAGGGATTCCGCGAACCAGGCGCCCGTGGGCGGCGACCTCGCGTTCTCCACCGACTACAACGACCAGCTCAAGTCGTCGATCGTGCCCGTCTTCGCCTTCGTGATGGGCATCAGCTTCCTGCTGATGCTGCTCTGCTTCCGCTCCCCGGTCATCGCCGTCACCTCGATCGTCCTCAACCTCCTGTCCGTGGCCGCCGCCTACGGGGTGATGACCGCCGTGTTCCAGAAGGGCTGGGGTGACGAGCTGGTCGGCACGACGGCCGTCGGCGCGGTCGAGTCGTGGATGCCGCTGTTCGTCTTCGTGGTCCTGTTCGGCCTGTCCATGGACTACCACGTGTTCGTGGTCTCCCGGATCCGCGAGGCCTACGACATGGGCGTCGACAACCGCTCGGCCGTCGCTCACGGCATCCGCTCCACCGCCGGCGTGGTCACCAGCGCGGGACTTATCATGGTGGCCGTCTTCGCGGTCTTCGGCACCCTGTCCATGCAGGACTTCAAGCAGCTGGGTGTCGGCCTGGCCGTGGCCGTCCTGCTCGACGCCACGCTCGTCCGCGCCGTGCTGTTGCCCGCCGTGATGGCTCTGCTCGGCCGCTCCAACTGGTGGCTGCCCGGCTGGCTCACGTGGCTGCCGCAGCTCTCGCACGGCGAGGAGCAGCCCGCTGCCCCCGCACGGGACGACACCGTCCCCGCTCCGTCCGCTCCGCCCGCGCCGGCCCGCAGCTGAACAGCGGGCGGCTGTCCGGCCCGCATCCACTCACGATCCCAAGGAACCCTTCCATGTACGAGTTCAGCGTCATCGGCGGCAGGACCGCACGGGAGATCATCGGAGCCTCCCGGCAGGACATCGTCGACGTCGTACGCGACACCTACCTCGCCCACCACGCGGGCGACTCGGTGAACCCCGACAGCTACTTCCTGCGCTTCCCCGACAAGCCCGACGCCCGCATCATCGCCCTCCCCGCGCACCTGGGCGCCGGTGACACCGCGCTCTCCGGGATCAAGTGGATCAGCAGCTTCCCGGCGAACATCGAGCGCGGCATCCCGCGCGCCTCGGCCGCCCTGCTGCTCAACGACCACGAGACGGGCTACCCCTTCGCCTGCCTCGAGGCCTCCCAGATCAGCGCCGCCCGTACCGCCGCCTCCGCGGTTCTCGCCGCGGAGCAGCTGACCGGCGGGCGGTCCGCCGGGAAGCTGACGGTCGTCGGAGCGGGCATCATCGCCCGCAACATCCTGGAGTTCTTCAAGTCCCTCGACTGGCGGATCGGCGCGGTCACCGTGCACGACAGGAGCGAGGAGTACGGGTCCGCGCTCGCCGCCCACGTCAACGGTTCGCTCGGCTACCCCGCCGGCACGGAGGCCGACCTCGCCACGGCCGTCGGGGGCGCCGACGTGGTGGTGCTCGCGACCACCGCCGCCGAGCCGTACATCCTCGACCTCGGCGCCTTCGCGCCCGGCCAGGTCGTGCTCAACATCTCGCTGCGGGACATCGGCCCGGAGCTGATCGAGGGCGCCTACAACATCCTCGACGACGTCGAGCACTGCATGAAGGCCAACACCTCGCCGCACCTCGCCGAGCAGAAGTACGGCGGCCGCCACTTCGTCACCGGCACGCTGGCCCAGTTGATCGAGGGCGAGGTGAGTACCGGCGCCGACAAGCCGGTGATCTTCTCTCCGTTCGGCCTCGGTGTCCTCGACCTCGCTGTCGGCCTGCACGTCTTCCGCAAGGCGAAGGCGTCGGGCGAGGCCGTGGAGGTCGCGGACTTCTTCGGCGAGACCACCCGCTGGTAACCCGTCCACCGTCCCCATGCCGAAGAGCCCGGGCAGGAGAACTCTCCAGCCCGGGCTCTTGCGGTCCGACCGTTCGAGGAGCCGTCGTGCAGACGGGACTACGGAGACACGCCCCAGCCCACGAGCCGATACGCGGCGCACACCCCCAGGAAGACCAGCGCGGCCAGCGTGCTGCACGAGTAGTGCAGCCGGCCGGTCACCCGCCACCAGCGCCGGCGCCAGGCGAGGAACGCGCAGACGACCATGGCGCACGTGGTCGCGAGCGCGATGCCGGTCAGGGCCGGTACGGCCGTCAGGAGGGCCGAGTCGCCCACGATGACGGTTCGGTTGAGGGCGTTCGGATCGGCGGACAGGACCAGGAAGCCCACCGTGGCCGCGGTGATCAGCGCCCCGGAGGTCCACAGGACCAGCTCGGCGGCGCGCGCCCCTGCCCGGGAGTCCGGCGAGCGGCGGCGTGCCACCGCGAGCACCGGCAGGGCGAGCACGGTCAGGGCGAGGAAGGCGAGCGAGCCGAGCAGCGCCCGCTGGTGCAGAGTGGGGGACAGGTACCAGGGCAGCCGCTCGTACGTGACCGAGGCGTCGGACGCGAGGGTGAGCCGGCCGTCACGGAAGGCGAGCCGGTCCTGGCCGTCCTTCTCCTGGAACAGCCCCGGGCTGACCTGCACCCAGTGCCGCTCGGTGACGTCCGGGTCGCGCGAGAGCCCCGTGGTGGTCAGTGTCGCCCCCTCACCGGCGCTCACGTGCACCGATCCGGTCAGGGCGCTGACCCGGGTCAGCTCCGAGGAACTGGTGCGCGTGGAGCGGTAGTCGCCCTCGTACCCGCCGACGTCCGCGTGCGACGCCGAACGCCGCGCCGGGGCGGCCGCACCGAAGTGGTCGGCGAGCCGGTCGGCGACCTCCTGGCCGGCGTAGGCGGCGCGCCCGTCCGTGCCGTCGCCGTTGTAGACCACGTACACGGCGGCACCCCGCTCGGGCAGCAGTGCCAGATTGCCGTGGAAGCCCGGCAGATCACCGTCCTTGACCAGCATCCGCTGCCCCCCGCGCAGCCGTTCCTCAAGGATGTAGCCGAGGCCGGGCAGTCGCTCGTCGTTGCCGAACTGATGTTGCTGCAAGGCCGAGTTGGAGCGCCTGGTCAAGATCGGCCCACCGTCCTCGTCGAGGAGCGCCCGCAGCAGCTTGCCCATGTCGGACGCGGTGGTGACGGCTCCCGCGCCGGTCGGGGACCAGTCCCCGTACTGCCCGTCCTCCACACGCTGCTCCCCGCCGTCAGGCCGGTGGCCGCGGGCGAGGTCCGCCTCGATCCCGGGGGAGTGAGGCTGTGCGAAGCTCGTACGGCGCATGCCGAGCGGACGCAGGATCGAGCGGTCCACGTACGTGGCGAACGGGGTGTCTGTGACCGTCTCCACCAGGTAACCAGCCAACGCCACGCCGTAGTTGTCGTAGCTGGCCACCTCGCCGGGCGGCCGGACCCGGCGTGGCTGGTGCTCGGCGAGGCTCTCGCCGAGCGGCCGGACGTCCTCGGGCCTCGTGACGGCCCGCCCGATGATGTTGTTGTCGAAGCCCGCCGTGTGCATGAGCAGATCGCGTACGGTCACCGGGTGCCCGGGGTAACTGTCCCTGATCTGGAAGGACGTGAGGTAGCGGTTGACGTCGGACCGCAGGTCGAGCTGTCCCTTCTCCACCTGCTGCAGCACCGCGACCGCCGTGAACAGCTTGGCGTCGGATGCCATGAAGAATCCGGTGCGAGCGGGTCGCACGGGCGTCCTGGCCCGGGCGTCCTCGACCCCGTACCCCTTGGTGAGCACCTGCCTGCCGCCTTCGACCACGACCACGGAGGCGCCGGGGATCCGGTAATCGGCGAGCTGCCGGTGTACGAGGGAGTCGATCTGCTCGGCCAGGGATCGGCTCTCCGAGGGCGCCGCCTGGGCGTTGCCGCCGCCGCCCACCAGGAGCGGAAGCACGCAGAGCGGAAGAAGAAGGAGCCGCAGTCGCAGTCGCATCGTCATGGAACAAGTCAAGCCCGGACGAGCAGGACGAAAAAGGCACCTCGGTGGCGTCCGGAGGGGGACTTGGGTACACCACCGCACACGGGACACACGTCCCGTGTGCGCCGGCCCGGCGTCGAGAAGACTCGGGTTGTCACCACGGCAGCGAGCCGTGCGCAGAGGGGAATGGGACGACCGTGAACACACCGAACATCCGGACCGGAATGCGAGCCGCGGGCAGGGGACTGCCCGTCCTGGGCCTGGCCGTCGTGGAGCTCGTCCTCTTCTGCCTCTTCGTGACGGCGGTCTCGCTGCTCGGCGTCGGCCTCGGCGTACTGCTGGTGCCCGCACTTGCCGTCGCCGTACGCGGAGTGGTGAACAGATCCCGTAGGACGGCGGCCCGTTGGTCGGGTCAGGCACTCGACGAGCCGTACCTGCCTGCCCCTGCCGCCGTTCCGGGCCTCAAGGGCCAGTGGCAGCGCACGCACTGGGTCCTCACCGACCCGGCCACCTGGCGGGATCTGGCCTGGATGCTGGTCAACCCGGTGGCCGGGGTGCTGATCGCGCTTCTGCCGTTCGCCCTCGTGGTCGGCGGCCTCGGCGGCGTCCTGATGCCCGCGGTCTACCGGCCCATCGCCGACGCGGGGGACAACTACTACCTGTGGGTGAGGATCAGCGATCTGACCTCCGCCTGGTACGCCGCCGCCCTCGGCGTCCTCACCCTGATCGCCGGCCTCGCCGTCGCCCCTGCGGCTCTGCGCGCCCACGCCGCCCTGGCCCGTACGCTGCTCGCGCCCACCGCGGCCGCCCGGCGCGTGCGTCATCTGACGGACACCCGCAGCGACGCAGTGAACAGCTCGGCCGCCGAACTGCGCCGTATCGAGAGGGATCTGCACGACGGAGCGCAGGCCCGTCTCGTCGCCCTCGGCATGAACCTCGGGGTCGCCGAGCAACTGCTCGCCAAGGACCCGGAGGCCGTCCGCGCCATCCTCGCCGACACCCGGAAGGCGTCCGCCGCCGCGCTCACCGAACTGCGAGACCTCGTGCGCGGTATCCACCCGCCGGTGCTCGCGGACCGGGGCCTCGCGGACGCGGTGCGCGCCCTGGCCATGGACAGCCCGCTCGATGTCACCGTCCAGGCCGACCTGCCCGGCCGCGCCGAGGCCCCCGTCGAGTCCGCGATGTACTTCGCGGTCGCCGAGGCCCTCACCAACGCCGCCAAGCACGCCGGCCCGCGCACCGTGAGCATCGATCTCTGGTATGAGGGCGGTGCGCTGCGTGGCCAGGTCATCGACGACGGCCGGGGCGGCGCGGATCCTTCGCGCGGAACCGGCCTGCGTGGGATCGAACGCCGGCTCGCCGCCTTCGACGGGATACTGGCCGTGAACAGCAAGTCCGGTGCGGGAACCACCCTGACCATGGAGCTGCCGTGCGCGTTGTCCTAGCCGAAGATCTGTTCCTGCTGCGGGACGGCTTGGTCCGCCTCCTGGAGTCGTACGACTTCGAGGTGGTGGCCGCCGTCGACAACGGGCCCGGACTGCTCAAGGCCCTCCTCGACCACAAGCCGGACGTCGCGGTCGTCGACGTCCGGCTTCCGCCGACGTTCACCGACGAGGGCCTGCGGGCCGCCCTGGAGGCCCGGCGCCGGATCCCCGGCCTTCCGGTGCTCGTCCTCTCCCAGTACGTCGAGCAGCTCTACGCCCGGGAGCTCCTCGCCGACGGCAGCGGCGGCATCGGCTACCTCCTCAAGGACCGGGTCTTCGACCCCGACGGCTTCGTGGAGGCGGTGCGCCGCGTCGCGGCAGGCGGGACCGCGATGGACCCGGACGTCGTCGCCAAGCTGTTCGCGAAGGAGTACCACCGCGACGGTCCGATCTCCCGGCTCACGCCGCGCGAGCGCGAGGTCCTCGGCCTGATGGCGGAGGGCCGCTCGAACGCGGCCATCGCCCAGGAACTGGTGATCACCGAGCGTTCCGTGATCAAGCACACCTCGAACATCTTCACCAAGCTCGACCTGCCGCCCTCGGAGGCGGACAACCGGCGGGTCCTCGCGGTCATCGCCTACCTCAAGTGACGCTCCCCCGGGCGGTCACCCACGCCTCCGCGGAGGTGAGTCGGGACCGCGGGTCCGGGAGGGTCGGAAAGGAGCCGACGCGCGCCCGCGCACCTGCCGGTGGCAACGGCGTCCCGGGGGACACGTGACCGCGACGGTCATGGGCGAACAGCATCTCCGGCTGCGGTACTGGAAGGATCAGGAAGGCGGCGGCCACGCCGCGGACGAGGCGGCCCCCGCACTCGTCGGCGAACCACAGCCGTTGCTCGCTCTCCTGGACTGAGAGGTCAGATGGCCACCACCGAATCCCGGCCCGCCGGTGTGCTCGACCGGCGGGCGCTCAACCGAGCCTTCCTGGAGCGCCAGTTGTTGTCAGGCAGGCGCGAGATGACCGCCGAGGCCGCGCTGGAGCACCTTGTGGGCCTGCAGGCCCAGGCGCCCATGCCGCCCTACTACGGCCTGTGGTGCCGGCTGGAGGCGTTCGGCCCGCAGGAGCTGGCCGGCCTCCTCACCGGCCGGCGGGCGGTACGCATCGCGCTGATGCGCGGCACCGTCCATCTGGTCACCGCCGCGGACTGCCGCCGGCTGCGGCCCTGCCTCCAGCCGTTCCTGGAACGGAGCCTGACGACCACCTTCGCCAAGGACCTGAGCGGTCTGGACGTGGCGGAGGTCGCCGAGGCGGGCCGCGCGCTGCTGGAGAAGGGCCCCCGGACCGTCGGCGATCTGAGTGCGGCCCTGCGTGCGCTCTGGCCCGCCCACCCCGCCGACGCCCTCAGCAACGTCGTACGCAGTCTGCTGCCGGTGGTGCAGATCCCGCCCCGGGGGGTCTGGGGGATGAGCGGGCAGCCGACGTACGCACTGACGCAGGACTGGATCGGCGGTGACCTGGACCCCGAGGCCGACATCGACCAGCTCGTCCTGCGGTACCTGGCGGCCTTCGGCCCCGCCACCGTCAAGGACATCCAGGCATGGTCCGGGCTCACCCGGCTGCGCGCCGTCGTCGAGCGGCTGCGCCCGCAACTGGTCTCCCTGCGCCACGAGGAGGGGCACGAGCTGCTGGACCTGCCGGACGCGCCCCGGCCGGGCGGCGACGCGCCCGCACCGGTGCGCTATCTGGCCCCGTACGACAACGCGATCCTCTCCCACGCGGACCGCACCAGAATCATCAGCGACGCCCACCGCAAGGCGATCGCGACCAGGAACGCCGTGATCCCCGGGACGATCCTGGTGGACGGATTCGTGGCCGGGGCCTGGCGGATCGACCAGGGGCGGGCGTCGACCACCGTCGATGTGCAGCTCTTCACCCGGATCGGCAGACGCGAGCGCAAGGAACTGACGGCTGAGGGCGAAAGGCTGCTGGAGTTCGCGTCCGAGGACGGCGCGTCGCGCGAGCTCCGCATCGTGGACGCCTGACAGCTCCGGGGCCGGGAGCCGAGGCCCCTGCCCCGGACATGGCTGCGCCCGGCCGGCTCCTCGGTGGGGCAGGGCGCGCCCGCGGTGCGGGTGGGCCCGCGTGCACCGTGGGCGCAGGGTCGTGTCTACCGCGTCGTCGCCCGCCCGTGCCGGATCAAGGCCGAACAGAGGGCGCCGAGACTCACGACGCACAGCGCGGTGCGCGCCACGTTCAGCGGCACCCACACCGACGTGAACTTCTCGATCACCGCGTGGACCCCCTGGGCGGTGTCGGGGTCGCCGAGCGCGGCCAGTTCCGAGTTGAGCGGGAGGCTGATCGCGACGGTGATCACGAGGACCGCCAGGTAGCAGGCGGCCGCGACGACCAGCGGCACCGCGACCGTGCGCCTCTTCCGGCGGAACGCGACGATCGCTGCGGCGACGGTGAGCCCGAGCGTGGCGACGAAGAGCAGGCCGAAGAGCGGGCTGCCGTCGAGCATCGCGTTGAAGCGCTGCATGGCCGTGGCGTAGGCGCGGTCGTCCAGTTCGGCGAGGCCCGGCATGACTGAGACGTCGTAGGCGAAGAACAGCCCGGCCATCAGGCCGGTGCACAGGACGGAGGCCACCAGGAGCGGTCCGGATGCCCGGTCGCGGCCTGCGGGCAGGGGCGTGGGCGGGCGGCCGGAAGGAGCCAGTGGTACGGGGCCGGAAGTGGGGTGGTGGCTCACGGCCATCCTTTCGATTCGGTCGATTCGGTCGATCGGTCGGTCGCGCGGTTTGCGCGTCATGAGGAGAGCGGTGCGCGTCCGGAACCGCCGGCGACGCGCCAAGGGATGTACGGCAGGTGTCCCGCCTGCTCGGCCGGCTCACCGGCCGAGGACCACGGTCCGCCCGTCAGGTCCGCCGGCCGTGGACTCCCTCGGCCGCTTGCCTTGGCGGAACTCCTTCGGGCTGACGCCTAGTTCGCGCTTGAACGCGGTGCTCAGCGCGAACGGTCCCGAGTACCCCACCTTCGCGGCGACATGGGCGACCGAGAGCCCCGGGTCCCGCAGCATCTCGCAGGCGAGTGCCAGCCGCCAGCCGGTCAGATAGGAGATCGGCGGTTCACCGACCAGCTCCGTGAACTGCCGGGCGAGAGCCGCCCGGGAGACGCCGACGGCGGTTGCGAGCGAGGCCACCGTCCAGGGCCGGCCGGGCTGCTCGTGCAGCAGGCGGATGGCTTGCCCCACCACTGGGTCGCTCTGCGCCCGGAACCGGAGCGGCGCACCCGTCCCGGGTTCGGTCAGCCATGCCCGGAGGACGTTGACGAGGAGCAGGTCGAGCAGCCGGTCCAGGACGACCTCCTGGCCGATGTCCTCCTTGTCGACCTCCGCCGCGAGCATGGCGATCAACGGGGCCCGCGCGGCCGACGCCGGCTGGACGAGCATCGCGGGCAGACCGGCGAGCAGCCTCCGGCCGACTTCGTTGGGCGCCTGATAGGTGCCGCTCAGCATCACGGTCGACCCGGCGCGGTGCGGCTCACCCCAGGTGCGCACGCCCAGGGACATGGAATCGGCGACGTCCTGCCCCGCGACGGTGGTGCAGCGCTGATCGGGGTCGATCGTGATGGCGGGAGGGGTCGCCGGGTCGTCGGCGAGCGTGTACGGCTCGGGCCCCCGTATCACGGCCACGTCCCCGGCGGTGATACGCAACGGTTCGCCGCCGTCGCGGAGCACCCATGCCGAGCCGTGCATCAGGGTGACCAGCGACAGGGGTGCGCGGTCCTCGACGCGCAGCCCCCACGGGGGGTTGAACACAGATTTCAGCAGGAAGGCGCCACGCGCCTTCGGACTCTCCAGCAGCCCGCTGAGAGCATCCACCACCATCACCCCCGTGCGCCGACCTGGACCGTGCGCGTTCAGTGTGTCAACTCGCCGTGCCCGGCGTGCTGTTGATCGGGAACTGCGGACGGCCGACGCCCGGTCACAGGTCCCAGACCCCGGTCGCCGCGGCCTCCTTGGCGTAGTCCGCGAAGTCCCTGGGCTCGCGCCCGAGTGCCTCACGGACACCGTGCACCAGGGTGGCGTTGCGCCCGTCGACGATGAGGGTGAAGAGGTCGGCGAACTCCTCCGGTTCGCCCAGCTCGCGCAGGGCCGCGCGGTATCCGTCGGCACCGACCGGGGCGTATGTGATGGTGCGGCCGGTGGCCGCCGACAACTCCCGGGCGACGTCGGTGAAGCTCAGCAGGCGCGGACCGGACAGCTCGTACGTCCTGCCGATGTGCCGGTCGTCGGTGAGCGCGGCGACCGCCACATCGGCGATGTCGTCGGCGTCGACGAACGGTTCGACGGAGTCGCCTGCGGGGAGGGCGAGTTCACCCGCGCGTACGAGGTCCAGGAAGAAGCCTTCGCTGAAGTTCTGGTCGAACCAGTTGGCGCGTACGACGGTCCAGTCGCAGCCGGACCCCTTGAGCGCGTCCTCGGCGGCCACGGCGCCCTCCTCCCCGCGGCCGGAGAGCAACACCAGTCGCCGGACCCCCCGTTCGACGGCCAGGGCGGCGAAGCGGCCGATCGTCTCCCTGGCGCCGGGGAAGGCCAGATCCGGGTAGTAACTCACATACGCGGCGCCTGCTCCGTCGAGCGCAGCGCCCCAGGTGCTCTCGTTCTCCCAGTCGAAGGGGATCCGGCCGCCCCGCGACCCGATCCTGACCGCGCGGCCGAGTATCCGCAGCCGCTCCGCGACGCGCCGCCCGGTCTTCCCGGTGCCGCCGATGACGAGTACGGGGGTGGTGTTCCGTGTCCGAGTGTTCATGACGTCCATTGAAGTCTCGGGACCGAAGACGGAACATGGCTCCAGCTCTCACCTTCATACGCGATCGTCTCGCCCCGGGAACGCGCTGCCCGAGACCCCGGTCCCGGCTGCCCGGGCTGGTCCCGCCTCCCCGGAGTGGCGTCGCGGAGCAGCTGTCCTCGGCCCGACGAGGCGCTCGTCAGGCCGAGGACAGCTGCTCCGCGATCTCCTTCACCCAGGCCGCCTTCTTCGCCGGGTCGTCGAGTGAACCGGCCCATTCCTCCGGAGTCAGCCGGTGGTTGGCGGGGCCGGCCTTGAGGGCGACGAGGAGGGCTCTGGCCGACTCCCGCATCTCGTCCGTGGTGTCACCGCTCCCGGTGATGCCGGGGCCCGCCGCCAGGGCGTAGATCTTCCTGGCCATCGCCTGACGTTCGCCGTTCTCCACCTTCTTCCAGAACTTGAGCGCCTCCTTCAGCGCGTCCCCACGGGTCGCGGGCTCCGCCGCGGAGCCCTCCTCCGCCCAGCGCTCGGGGTGCCGGGCACCGTCGTACCGCTTCATGCCGGCGCGCCCCGCCCGGTAGGCGGTGACCCCGAGGATGAGGCCTGCCGCGCCGGCGGCGAGGCCCCATCCGACCGGGTTGCTCGCGAGCCCGGCTCCGCCCGCGGTGGCGGCGACCGCCGTCACGATCCCGCCGGCGGCCTTGGTGGACTCCCCGACGGCGGTCAGCGCCTGCTTGCCCATCTTGTTCCGCTGCTTGCCCAGCGCGTACGAGTGCACCTCGTTGATCGTGTTGAGGTCCTCGGCCTGCCGGAGGTCCCGGACGGCGTCGCGGGCGTCCCCCATCGCTCCCCAGGCCATGTCGATGGCCTCGGAGACCCGCTCCAGGCGCCCCTCCTCGTCGTGGTCCCACTGCATGTCCAGGGCGACGTACGCCTCTGCAGCGGCCCACTCGGCGTCCTGGCGCGCCTGGTCGAGGCGGGCCAGCGCCGCGGCCTCGGTGCGCTCGGGCATCGGCAGTTTCTTCAGGGCGCGGTGCTTGCGGGCGGTCCCCCCGGTACGGATCGCGGCGCGTGCACCCTTCACGCCGCCGGTGACGCCGGAGGCGATGCCGCTCGCCTCGGTGACGGCCAGGGCGTTCGCCGCCTTCTGCGCCTTGGTCGCCTCCTTGGCGATACCGAGGGCGTACGTCGCCGTGCCGACGGCGCCGACGACCGAGTCCGTCCCCTTGGAGTTGAACTTCTTCTTCGACTCGTGGAAGGCGGCCCCGCTGCCCTGCTTGTCGGCCTTCTCCTTCGCCTTGACCGCGTCCATGCCGCTGAGCACGGTGCCGGTGGCCTCGGTGAGGAGGTTCCCGGAGGTGGCGGCCGCCCCGGAAGCGGCGGTGGAATGTTTCAGGCCCTCGTTCGCGGTCGCGGAAGCCTGTTGCGAGAAACCGGCGTTGGCCGGGACGTGGACGTTCTTCACGAAGGTGTCGACCACTTCGAAGTTCTTCTTGATCCTGTCGAGGATCGCCGCGATCCGGTCGCGGAAGCTCGTGGACGCGGCGGGAGCCGCGGGCGCGGGGGCGCCTTCGCGTTCCTTCCCCTTCGCGCTGCCCCGGGCGCGCTGCACCGCCACGGTCGCCGCCCGGTTGCCGGCGCCGGTCCGGATGTCGAGGAGGGTCCGCCCCGCCACGTTCCCGTGCGGACTCCCGGACCGGCTCCGGTCCCGGCGCCCCTGCGCCGTCACGGGAGCGGAGGCGGCCTGCCGGGAGGGGGCGCGGTGGACCGGGGTGCTCATGGCGGTACCTCTCCTGCGGCGGACCGGGGCGAGGGGAGAGTAGCCGGGCCCGGCCAACAGCAGGGGAGCGGCAGGGAAATGGTGTGTGTCCGGCCGCCCGTCTGTCCCCGCCCGTCTGCCACGGCCCGCGTCCGTCCGCCCGCCCGGACCGGAGGACCGCCGGCCGTCTCCCACGCGCAGGAGGGAGGCGGCGGCCGCCGAGGCACCGTCCCCTTGAGCTAAGACCTGTCGGATATACAGTTTCTGGAACTCGTTACCAGAATCTGGAACTTGCTGAAGGGGTTTACGCGCATGGGAAGCACCCTGGCATTCGTGACGATCGGTCAGGCGCCTCGTCCCGATCTCTCCGAGGCGATCGAGAGGGCCCTGCCGCCGCAGGTGCGGGTGCGGCACGCCGGGGTGCTGGACGGCCTCGGGCGCGCCGAGGCGGAAGAGGGTTTCGGAGCCTCGCCGGGCAGTGCCGCCACTCTGATCAGCCGACTTACCGACGGGGAGGCCGTCACCCTGGACGCGGACGCCGTGGCGGACGGGCTCCAGCGGCTGATCGACGGCCTGGAGGCCGGTGCCGAGCAGGGCCCGGGGCCCGTGGGGTCCGGGGGAGTGGATGTGATCGTCGTGCTCTGTACGGGGAAGTTCCCCGGACTTCGGACACGCCGTGCGCGCCTGGTCGAGCCCGACGTCCTGGTCACCGCCTACGTGGAAACACTCCTGGGCGGCGCGCCCGTCGGGGTGGTGGTGCCGCTGCCGGAGCAGGTGGCGGAGGCGCGTGAGAAGTGGCAAGGGCTCAGCCCCGCACCGGAGTTCGCGACGGCTTCGCCCTACGGGGACGAGAGCCGGCTGGCCGAGGCCGCCCGGGCGCTCGTCGACGGGGGAGCGCGGGCGGTCGTCCTCGACTGCATGGGCTACGGCGAGCGGCACCACGCCGCACTGCGGCGTGCGGGCCTGACCGTGCCGGTGCTCACCTCGGGCGCGATGGTGGCCGCCTGGACCGGACCGCTGCTCCGGTAGGTGCCCGGTGCCGGGCGCCCCGGTGCCTCCGGGCATCCGCGCTTCTTGCGGCGCCGGCCTCACGCGGCCCCGCAGGCCGCGTACACGCGGATGCCCGGCCTCACGCGGCCCCCCCAGGCCGCATCCGCGCGGCCGGATCCGCCGTCAGCCGCCTGCCGTGTGGCGCAGCCAGTACGGGTCGCCGATCCGCTTGCCCACCCTCAGGGCGGCGTCCCGTACGGCCCGGCCGAAACGCTCGGGCATGTCCTCGCGGAGGTCGGGGGCGGGCAGGGCGATGCCGATGCCGAAGATCTGGCCCGTGTCGCCGTCCACGACCGCCGCCGAGATGCCGGCCACCCCGGGCACGTACTCCCCGCGGGAGAACTCCCACCCGTCGGCGCGCACCCGGGCCAGCTGGGCGAGAAGGTCCTTGCGGGTCTTCGGCGCCCCGCCCGCGCTGCTCTCGATCCGCGCGTCGACCAGCCGCATGACCTGCGCGTCCTCCAGCCGGGCCAGCAGTGCCCGTCCCATGGAGCTGGCGTACGCGGGCGCCCGGGTGCCCGCCGGGGTGTATGCCTGAAGCGCGCCGGTGGTGCTGATCCGCATGTGCAGCACGAGCGACTCGCTGCCGTCGAGGACATCGACGTAACCGGTGTACCCGGTGTCGGCGACCAGCCGGGCCACCTCCTCCTCCAGCAGCGACACCGCGCCGCGTGAGGCGCGGAAGTGGTAGGAGGCCTCCATGATCAGCCCGCCCGGGCGGTAGGCGCGGGTGAGGGGGTCACGCTCCAGGAAGCCGTACTCCGCCATCATGCTGAGGGTCCGCGAGACGGAGCTCTTCGGGAGACCGAGCTCGCCCGCCACGTCGGTCACCGTGACGTCCCTCTGCAGATGCGCCAGGAGGCGCAGGACGTCCCGCGCGTTGACGAGTGTGCTCACCGTCTGCCCTTTCGTTCCTCCGCGGCCTCCCCCGGCCGTCCCGCGTCCGATGGTATGCGGCCGCGCTCCCTGGGCGGACCGCCCACATTCTGAGACTCCTTGACTGCGAGCCCCTTCCGAGCCGATGATCCTGCCTAGTCCAGATTGTTGGACATGGTTCCAGAATATGGAACCAGAGGAATTTGCACTCTCCCAGTGACCGGCAGGGCGAACGGCCCGCCGCCCCGTCAGGAGCACCCATGAGCCATCACGCCGACACCGCCCCGTCGGACGAGGCCACGCGCGCCGAACCGTCCGCGCGCTCCCCACGGCGCCACCCGCGCGCCCTCGCACCGGGGAACCTCATCCTCACCGTGGTGCTCAGCCTCTTCGGCGCCGTCGTGGGTATGCAGCTGCTCGCCACGCTGGGAATCACCCCCAGCACCTCACTCGTCGGCGCGCTCGCGGCGATGACGCTGGCCCGCATCCCGCTGGTCGCCTTCCGCGGCTACCGCTCGATGCACGCCCAGAACCTCGCCCAGACCAGCATCTCCTCGGCCACCTTCGGCGCCGCCAACAGCCTGTTCCTGCCGATCGGCATCCCGTACCTCTTCGGGCTGCCCGACATGGTGATGCCGATGCTGATCGGCGTCGCGGCCGCGATGCTCGTCGACGCCTGGCTGCTGTACCGCCTCTTCAACACCCCGGCCTTCCCCGCCGACAACCCCTGGCCGCCCGGCATCGCCGCGGCCGAGGCCATCAAGGCCGGCGACGGGGGCGGCCGGCGCGCCAAGGTGCTGGGGGCCGGTCTGCTGGCGGGTGCGATCGGATCCGCCTTCGCCCTGCCCATGTCGGCCTTCGGTGTCGCCCTCATCGGCGGGCTCGGCGCGATGATCGCCTTCGGTGCCGGCCTGCTGATCACCTCGTACGCGGACACCCTCACCGGTGTGGACATCAACGCGATCCACCTGCCGCACGGGATGATGATCGGGGCGGGCCTGGTGGCCCTGTTCCAGGTCGGCCGCGTCGTCCTCGCCGGCCGCGCCAAGAGCGGTGAGGCGGCACCGGGCCGGGCCGAGGCCACCCGCCGCCCAGGACGGGCGATGGGGATCGGCGGCGGTGCCTACCTGGTCATCGCCCTGCTGCTGACCTTCGGCACCGGCATCGCCACGCACATGAGCCCCGGCATGCTGGTCGGCTTCATCGTGTACGCGACGGCCGCCGCCTTCGTCCACGAACTGCTCGTCGGTATCGCCGCCATGCACGCCGGATGGTTCCCCGCGTTCGCGATCGCGCTGATCACCGTGCTGCTCGGCATCCTCATCGGCTTCCCGCCCGAGGCCCTCGTGGTCCTGGCGGGCTTCACCGCGGCCACCGGCCCGGCCTTCGCCGACATGGGCTACGACCTCAAGACCGGTCACCTGCTGCGCACCGACGACGGCGACCCGGCGTTCGACGTCGAGGGCCGCCGCCAGCAGCTGATCGCCGCGATGATCGGCTTCGGCGTGGCCGTCGTCGTGGTGCTCGTCTCCTACCGGATGTTCTTCGACGGCGGGAAGATCCCGCCCATCGACGCGGCCTACGTCGCCGCCATCAAGGCGGGCCCCTCCGGAGGCATCGCGGGCGACCTCGCCCTCTGGGCGATCCCCGGCGCCCTGGTGCAGCTCCTGGGCGGGCCACGCCGCCAGCTCGGCATCCTGCTGGCCACCGGCCTCCTCATCACCACGCCCATGGCGGGCTGGATGGTGGCGGCCGGACTGGTCTGCCGGGTGCTCGCGCCCCGGCTGTTCGGCCGCCGCGCCAAGGAGGACCTGGAGGTCTTCGCCGGTGGCGCCATCGCGGGCGACGCCCTCTACTCCTTCGGCCACGGCGCGCTCGACGCGCTGCGCAAGTGACCAGCACCTCCTCCCACTCCGCCCTCACCCACACCCCGGCACGTACGCAGGTCCGGCAACACCCCAGGAGCACCCCGTGAAGCGACAGCTCACCCATGACGACATCCGCGCGGCCGTGTACGGCGGAGCCGTGCTCGGAGGCGGCGGAGGAGGATTCGTCGAGCGAGGGCTGCGTACGGCCGAACTCGCCCTCCAGGTCGGCGCGCCCGAGCTGTGGAGCGCCGACGAGTTCGCACCCGAGGACCTCACCGCCACGGTGGCCCTGGTCGGCGCGCCCGCCGCCACCGACCCGCTGGTCCTGCCCACCCACCTGCTGCGCGCCCTGGAGCTGCTGCGCCGGGACCTGCCCCGCCCGCTCGCCGCGATCCACACCAACGAGAACGGCGCCGAGACCACCATCAACGGCTGGTTCCACTCGGCGATGACCGGACTGCCCGTCATCGACCTCGCCTGCAACGGCCGCGCCCACCCCTCCAGCGTGATGGGCGCGATGGGCCTGCACCAGGAGGAGGGCTACCGCACCGTGCAGGGCTACGCGGGCGGCAAGCCGTACACCTACGTCGACGGAGCCGTGACCGGCGGGCTGGAGGGCACCTCCTCCGTGGTCCGCCGCGCGTCGGTCGAGGCCGGCGGCTGGGTGGGCGTCGCCCGCAACCCCGTCGAGGTGGGATACGCCGTGAAGCACGGGGCGCCCGGCGCCATCGGCTTCGCCATCGAACTCGGCCGCAGGTACCTCGCCGACGGCCCCACCGGTGCGGCCGACCACCTGGGCGGCGAGATCGTCGCGACCGGGAAGGTCGTCGAATACCGCTGCGAGACGCGCGAGGGCCTCGACGTGGGCGTCGCCGTGCTGGACGACGAGGCGGGCACCACGCTGCACTTCGTCAACGAGTACATGACCCTGGAGCTCGGCGGCGAACGCCGTGCCGCCTTCCCCGACCTCATCACCACCTTCGGTGAGGACGGCGCCCCGCTGGCCTCCGCCGACGTCGCCGTCGGCAAGCGGGTCGACGTCCTCCTCGCCCCGGCCGCCAACCTGCTCCTGTCGTCGACGATGTACCAGCCCGAGGTGTACGCACCGGTGGAGGACCTGCTCGGCTTCCCCTTCGCCCCCGCGGCCCGGGTCCCGGCCCATGCCTGAGCGGGCAGCCGACGCCGGGCGCGTACGCGACTTCTGCGACGCCCGCTGGGACGGGGAGGTGCTGCCCCTCGTCCGGGACCACATCCGCCTCCCCGCCCTCAGCCCGGCGTTCGACCCGGACTGGGAGTCCAACGGCTTCCTCGACCGGAGCGCCGACGCGGCCGCCGCCTGGCTGCGCACGGTCACCCTCCCCGGGATGCGGGTGGAGGTCCTGCGCGCCCCCGGACGCACGCCCCTGGTCTTCTTCGAGGTACCCGGGGACGGCACGCGGGCCGAGGAGACCGTCCTGTTCTACGGGCACCTCGACAAGCAGCCCGAGGGCGACGGGTGGGCCGACGGCCTCTCCGCCTGGGAGCCGGTCCAGGACGGCCCCCTGCTGTACGGGCGGGGCGGTGCCGACGACGGATACGCCCTGCCCGCCGCCGTGACCGCCGTACGCGCCCTCGCGGCGCAGCAGGCGGCCCGGCCCCGCTGCGTCGGCGTCTTCGAGGCCGGCGAGGAGTCCGGCAGCCCCGACCTGGACCACTGGTTCGCCGAACTGGCCCCGCGGCTGGGCGAGATCGGCCTCGTCGTCTGCCTCGACTCCGGCGCCGGAGACTACGAGCGGCTGTGGCTGGTCACGTCACTGCGCGGCCACTGCGGAGGCACCCTCGACGTCCGGGTCCTCGGTGACGGCGCCCACTCCGGCGACGCGGGCGGCGTCGTGCCCTCGTCGTTCCGCGTGCTGCGCCACCTCCTCGACCGGCTGGAGGACAGCGCCACCGGCGGGATCCGCCCGGACGCCCTGCGGTGCGAGGTGCCGGCGGAACGCCGCGAGCAGGCCCGTACGGCCGCCGGACTCCTGGGCGACCAGGTGTGGCGTCGCTTCGACTGGCACGAGGACGAGGACGGAAACCGCACGGGACCGGTGACCCGCGACCCGGAGGAACTCCTCCTCGCCCGGGCCTGGCGTCCGAGCCTCGCGGTCACCGGGGCCGACGGCCTGCCGCCCGTCGCGAAGGCGGGCAACGTGCTGCGCCCGCGCACCGCGGTGAAACTCTCCCTGCGCCTGCCCCCGGAGGTGGACAGCGCCGCCGCCGTCGCCGAGATCGGGCGCCTCCTGGAGTCCGACCCCCCGCACGGGGCGCAGGTCCGCTTCACCCCGGACCGGGTCCTGGCCGACGGCTGGCACGCGCCGCCCGAGCAGCCGTGGCTGCGCGAGGCCCTGTCCGCCGCGAGCCGCGCCTGCTTCGACGGCGCCGACGTCGCCAGGATCGGACAGGGCGGCACGATCCCGCTCATGGGGAAGCTGACCCGGCAGTTCCCCGCCGCCCAGTTCGTGGCCTGCGGGGTGCTGGGGCCCGGGGCCAACGCCCACGGCCCGAACGAGTCCCTGCACGTGCCGTACGCGAAACGCCTGACGGCCTGCCTGGCGCTCACGCTCAACGCCTTCGCCCTGGCCCCCTGAGCCGCGTACGACGGGCCCTGACCCCCTGAGCCGCATACGACGGGCCCTGACCCCCTGAGCCGCGTACGACGGGCCCCGGCGCCGATGAGCCCGGCGCCGGGGCCCGTCGTACGGTGGTGGGAGGAGAGCGAGCACCCCGGCGGCGGGCGGCTGCTGCCCGGCGCGCGGGGGACGCGGACCGGTCCACGACCGGAGGCAGGGAGAGCGCGATGTCGTACCCGGACCCGCTGTACCTGGACGGCACGGGGGAGATCAGTGCGCGGTACCGCCCGACCGGCACCACCCCGAACCTGCTGAACCGCGGTGGCGGCAGCACCGACTACCTGGCCACCACCGGATCGACGCACGGGGAGTTCGGGCTGTACCGCATCACCATGGGCCCCAGGGCCGGAGGGCCGCCCGAACACTTCCACCGGACGATCTCGGAGTCGTTCTACGTCCTCGACGGGACGGTACGGATCCACGACGGCGAACGGTGGACCGACACCGAGCCGGGGGACTTCCTGTACGTGCCCCAGGGGGGCCTGCACGCCTTCCGCAACGACTCCCCGGAGCCCGCCACCATGCTGCTGCTCTTCACCCCGGGGGCGCCCCGGGAGGAGTACTTCGAGAAGGTCGGGCAGGTCTCCGACTGGCCGGAGCACGAGCGGGCGGAGTTCTTCCTCAGGCACGACACGTACTGGACCGACCCGGGCCACCGCTACCCGTGAGGCGCCGGGGGAACCCGGCGCCCCGGCCGTACACGGTCAGCTCCCCACGCTCAGCCCCGCGCCCGAGAGCCGTACCCGGATGCCGTCGTCCTCGACCCTGACGTCCCGCAGCCGGATGTCCCCGTGCGGGGGCTCCGGCAGCTGGAAGGCCAAGGACAGCTTGTCCGCGAGGACCGGACGGGTGAGCCGGGAGAGCGCGTCGAGCAGGTCGGGGGAGATGCCCAGCGCGCTGAGCACCTCGGGGTCGTCCTCGGCCAGGTCGATCAGGTCGAGGTTCCGCGCCTCCCGGGCGAAGTGCGGGGAGCCGGTCAGTTCGGCCAGCTTCCCGTCGTCGGCGAGACCCTCACGGGCCGCCCCTTCCGGCACGCCCAGCCGCTCGGCGATCGAGGGGACCGACAGCAGCGACTTCGCCTCGCCGTCCTCGTGGGCGAGACCGGCGGCCGCCTCGCGGGTCAGATGGAGGCCCTCCGAGGCCCGGGTGCCGGGGCGGTACGTGGCCAGGTCGCCGATGTCCAGACGCATGTTGCCGATGTCGGTGGCGATCCCCCGCTCGGCCTGCTGCGTGACCGTGGCCTCGGCGTGCACCCGCAGGTCCTGCCCGGCCACCGGCAGGGTGCCGCCGGCCCTGACCTTGTCCCCGCCGTCCCCGCGGAAGGTGATCTGGGACGACCCCAGCTCGCGGCTCAGGTCGTCGAAGGAGAGCAGGACGTCACCCTGCAGTTCGGGTATGTCCGCACCGTGCACGGAGGTGAGACCGTCCGCGTCCAGCCGGACGTCGTGGGCGGTGGCCGACACCTTCTGCAGCGAGACCCGGCCGGCCGACACGTCGGGCACGGTCACCCGGACCGAGTCGAACTTCTTCTCGGCGAGCTGGTCGACGAAGGGGAAGCCTCCGATCTCCACCTCGGGTGCCGCGGCCAGATCCAGCTGCTTCTCGATGGCGTCGGCCGCCTTCCCCTCGGCGTACAGCACCGCCCAGCGGTCGGCCAGGGCCAGGAAGGCGGTGAGCACGGCCAGGGCGACCACGGTCTTCGCGGCACGTGACAGTCCGCTGAGGCGCCACCACCGCCGCCCCTCGGGCCCCCGTTCGCGGCGGCCCTCGCCTACTCCCTCGCGCCGGGCCGCGCGGCGGGCCACCCGGCGGGAGCGGCCCGACCACCGGTGGCCGGGCCCCTCCAGCCCTGGGGACCCGCCCTGCGGGTCGCCGGTTAGGGCCCCGAGCTCCTCGTAGGGGTCGCGGGGCGCGGTGGAACGGCTGTCGGGGTCATGGTGCGCATCGAAGTGGCGGGGAGTGTGCATCACCTCATCCGAACACGACGACGTGCCCCGACCGCAATCCGGACCGGCCGGATGCGACCCAACTCACGATCTTGGGCACGGGTGGGGCCGCCCCGCGGCAGCGAGGCGGCCCCACCCGGTCCGTCAGGCGGTCCGTCAGGCGGTCCGTCAGCGCCGCCCGCTCAGCCCGCGGTCGACCGCCGTCATCAGCTCGCCGTCGTCCGTGTCGCCGTCGAGCGACCAGAACATCGCACCGCCCAGGCCGCGTTCACGGATGTACGAGGTCTTGGCGCGCAGCACCTGCGGATCGTCGTACGTCCACAGCGTCGTGCCGTCGAAGAGCCAGGCATGGCCGTTCCTGGTGTCCCGGTGCACCTTGTACGCACCGGACTCGGCCAGCTTCCTGAGGGCCTTGTAGTCCTCGTAGCCGGCCGCCCAGGTCGCCGGGGCCGGTCCGGCCGCGGGCTGTCCGAGCCCGTCGCCGCCGCCGGTGACACCGGTCCAGCCCTGCCCGTAGAACGGCATGCCCATCACCAGCTTGCGGGCCGGCGCACCGCGCCGGACCCAGTCGCGGACGGTCTGGTCCACGCTGAAGTCACCCTTGGCGAAGAGCGCGGACTGCTGGGCGGTCGTCGCCTCTCCGGATACGTGGAAGTCGTAGCCCTGGAGGTTGACGAAGTCGAAGTCCCGCATGATGCGCGGTACGTCGAAGCCCGCGTCGATCTTCGCGGGTGCCGTGGGGACGAAGGCCGAGAGCTCGTAGTGCTTCGGCTTGGCCCAGCCCTTCCGGCTGCTCTTCGCGTACGCGTCCAGCTGGGTGCGGAACTCGTGCACCAGGGCCGTGAAGTTCCGCTTGTCCTCGGGGCGGTACACGGTGTCCGTGTCGCCCGCCGATCCCGGCCACTCCCAGTCGAGGTCGATGCCGTCGAAGAGCCCGGCCGCCGCGCCGTCGCCCCCGCGGGCGCCGTCCACCGGCAGGTTGCCCTTGATGTACAGGTCGATGCAGGAGGAGACGAGCGCCTTGCGGGACTCGGCGGTGCGCGCCGCGTCGGAGAAGTGGGTGGACCAGCTCCAGCCGCCCAGGGAGATCATCACCTTGAGGCCCGGGTGGGCGGCCTTGAGCTCGCGGAGCTGGTTGAAGTTGCCCGCGAGGGGCTGGCTGTCGGTGTCGGCCACGCCGTCCACCGATCCCGCGGCGTCCAGCGGACGGGCGTAGTCCGCCCAGGCGTCCGCCTCGCCGGGCACGTTGCCCGTGAAGCACTTCCCCTCGGCGCTGACGTTGCCGAAGGCGTAGTTGATGTGGCTGAGCTTGGCCGCCGTCCCGCTGGTGTCCAGGTCCTTGACCTGGAAGTCGCGTCCGTAGACGCCCCATTGGGTGAAGTATCCGACGGTCCGGTACGAGCGGTCGTGGTGACCCGGGCCGTGGCCCGCGGGGCCGGCCGAGGCGGCGGGCGCGAGACCGGCCAGCAGGGTGAGGGCGCAGGCGGCGGTGGTCAGTCCGGTCAGGGTTCTTCGGCGCATGGGGCTCGTTCCTGTGCGTGGTCCTGGGCAGGCCCGGGTATGGCCGGCCGGGGTGCCCGGGAGCGGAAGATCAACGGGAGCCGTGCTGTGCACAGGAAGGTATTGGTCTGGACCAAAAGTGGTCAAGGGTCCGGAGGTGTGTGACGCGAACCGGGATCAGGTATGCGCAGGTGGGCGGGGAATCATCACTTCGAGTGAAACCCTGGCCTCTGCTTGCGGTTCTCAACCCACGGTTGCGAGGCTGTTGCTGTCTGTCAACCTGTTGGGAGTGGCCTGTGCCTTTCGGTGAGCAGCCCGCCTATCTGCGCGTGGCGAGCGATCTCAGGGAGAAGATCGTCAACGGCGCGCTGCCGCCTCACACGCGCCTGCCGTCGCAGGCGCGCATCCGCGAGGAGTACGGGGTCTCGGACACCGTGGCGCTGGAGGCGCGCAAGGTGCTGATGGCCGAGGGGCTCGTCGAAGGGCGCTCGGGCTCGGGCACCTATGTGCGCGCGCGCCCGGTCCCGCGCAGGATCGCCCGCTCCGGTTACCGGCCCGAGGCGGGGGCCAGCCCCTTCCGTCAGGAGCAGACGGCGGATGGCGCGCGGGGGACCTGGGAGTCCCGCAGCGAGCAGGAGGGTGCGAGCGCCGAGGTCGCCGAGCGGCTCGGGATCGAGCCGGGGGACCGGGTGATGCGCACGAGGTACGTCTTCAGGGACGCGGGTGAGCCGATGATGATCTCCACCTCCTGGGAGCCCCTGGCCGTCACGGGACGCACGCCGGTGATGCTCCCCGAGGAGGGACCGCTCAGCGGGTGCGGGGTGGTCGACCGGATGGCGGCGATCGACGTCGTGGTGGACAACGTGGTCGAGGAGGTCGGGGCCCGCCCGGGGCTGGCGGAGGAGCTCCTGGCGCTGGGCGGCGTGCCGGGGCACGTCGTGATGGTGATCGCCCGGACGTACTACGCCTCGGGGCGGGCGGTCGAGACGGCCGACGTCGTCGTCCCCGCCGACCGCTACCGGATTGCCTACCATCTGCCGGTTCGCTGACCGCCGTTGGTGCCGTGGTGACAGGTGGGACGGCTGCGGTGACCGCTGGGCGCGACAGGCTGTCCGCCCCCGGTGATCCGGAATTAACACCTCCGCGCTCTGCGTAACCCGCGGGCAACGCCGCGCCGTCACGACTTGTCATGTCCCGGTTCTACCTTCCCGTTCGTCACGCACACCGGACCGACGGACGGGAAGTCACCGATGACGGACATCGCAACGCCCAAGGCGGGCGAGGCGCCGCTCCAGGAGCCGCAGGGCGGCCCGGAGCTGCCCCGCCGCAGTTACGCCAAGCTCGCGGCCGACGAGAGCCGCGAGGACTACTCGCTCCGTTACGCGCCGCACTCGTTCCGGCGTTGGTCCCCCTCGATGGTGGCGGGCACGGCGCTCGGCGGCATCGCGTACCTGGCCGACTTCGCCATCGGCGCGTCCATCGTCTTCACCTACGGCTTCACCAGCGGATTCGCCTCCATCCTCACCGCGGCCGCGATCATCTTCCTGACCGGCATCCCGATCGCGCGCGCCTGCGCCAAGTACGGCCTGGACATGGACCTGGTCACCCGGGGCGCGGGCTTCGGCTACTTCGGCTCCACGCTGACCTCATTGATCTACGCGTCCTTCACCTTCATCTTCTTCGCGCTCGAAGGCTCGATCATGGCGCAGGCCATGCACCAGGCGGTCGGGCTGCCGGTCGAGATCGGCTACCTGGTCACCACGCTGATCGTCATCCCGATCGTGTTCCGGGGCATGGGCGCACTGGCCAAGGTGCAGGCGTGGACGCAGCCGGTGTGGATCATCGGCATGGTGCTGCCCTTCGTGGTCCTCGCCTTCGAGGCGCCCGACTCCTGGGGCGCCTTCGGGTCGTTCACCGGCACGGAGGGTGCGAGCCCCGGCTTCTCCTGGGTCGCCTTCGGGCTCGGTACGGGCGTGGCGCTCTCGCTCATCGCCCAGATCGGCGAACAGGCCGACTACCTGCGCTTCATGCCGGCCAAGACCGAGGCCAACAGGCGCCGTTGGAACCTCGCCGTGCTGGCCGCCGGTCCCGGCTGGGTCATCATCGGTGCCGCGAAGCAGCTGGGCGGCGCCTTCCTCGCCTTCGTCGCGCTGGAGGCGGTCGGCAAGACGCACGCGCTGGAGCCCATCGCGCCGCAGATCGAGGCCCTGAAGCCCTGGCTCGGTTCCTTCGCCCTCCCGGCCGCGGCGGTCTTCGTGATCGTCTCCCAGATCAAGATCAACGTGACCAACGCCTACAGCGGATCCCTGTCCTGGTCGAACTTCTTCTCCCGGATCACGCACAAGCACCCCGGCCGGGTCTGGTACATCTTCCTCAACCTCGCCATCGCGCTGACGCTGATGGAGATGAACATGTTCGCGGCCCTCAACAAGCTGCTGGGCTTCTACTCCAACGTGGGCATCGCCTGGATCGCGGCCGTCGCCGCCGACCTGGTCATCAACAAGCGCATCGGGCTCAGCCCCCGCTACATCGAGTTCAAGCGCGCCTACCTCTACGCGGTCAACCCGGCAGGTTTCGGGGCGATGGTGATCGCGTCGACCGTGTCGATCCTGGCCTTCTTCGGACTGTTCGGCACCTACGCCGAGGCGTTCTCCACCTTCATCGCCGCCGGACTCTCCCTGGTCCTCTGCCCGTTGATCGCCTGGCTGACCAAGGGGAAGTACTACCTGGCGCGCCCCAACCCGGTGAACGGTCCGGACGTCGAGATCGCCGACATCACCGCCACGCACACCTGCACCGTGTGCGAGACCGGCTACGAACTGCCGGACATCGCGGACTGCCCGGTGCAGTCGGGGCCGATCTGCTCCCTGTGCTGCTCCCTCGACGCGGACTGCGGCGACGCCTGCCGCAAGGCGCCCGCGGCCGGTCCCGTGCTGATGCCCATGCCCACCGTCCGGCCACCGGCCGGCTGAACGGACGGAGGGTGATGGGGGCGCATTCGGGAGAGTGCGCCCCCTTTGGTGTGGCCGGATGCGTATCTCTTTGTGTAAACACGCATCCGCTGAGTGAAGGTCAGGCGTACGCTCGGGCATATGCGTACTGCGGTTTCCTGGGGATCCTTAGAGACGTGCACACCAGTGGGGAGAGGGGCGAGATGCTGGGGAGGGATGCGATGACGGACAGCGGCGCAGTGCTCCCCTGGCTGGTGATCAGACAGGACGACAACGGCAACCGGTACCGCGTCGGCCGCTATGCGACGCAGGACGAGGCACAGAAGATCGCGGACGGCCTGGACCGCCACGGGCACAAGCAGCTCTACTGGGTGGAGCGCACGAGCCGGGGCGCACGCCCCTGAGGGGTGTCCGGGGTCCGGCGGCTCCACCGGGCGCGCGGCCCCTGGGGTGACGCGCGCCCGGTAGTGTCCCTTTCGGCCAGTTTCCGGACGAGAGGGAGGGGCACCGCTGTGCTGATCGACACGGTGGCCTGGGTGCGGATCGAGGACGGCCGGATCCTGTGCGCACGGCCGCGGGGGAAGGACGTCTTCTACATCCCCGGCGGCAAGCGTGAAGGCGCCGAGGAGGACGTCGACACCCTGGTGCGCGAGATCGAGGAGGAGCTCACCGTGGCCCTCGATCCGGGCACCGCGCGCCATGTGGGCACGTACGAGGCGGGCGGGCCGGGGCTCCCGGAGGGTGCCCTGGTGCGGATGGCCTGCTACACCGCCGCGTACGAAGGCGAGCTGGCCCCCAGCAGTGAGATCGAGGAGATGTCCTGGTTCTCCTACGCCGACCGCGACCGGGTCCCGCCCGTGGACCAGCTCCTCTTCGACGACCTGAGGGACGCGGGCGAACTGAGGTGAACACCCGGGGCGGCGCCACCCGCAGGGTGGGCCCCCGCCCCGGACGCTGCCGGGTGGGCCGCCGCTCGCCCCGGACGTCTGCCGGGCGCGTCCCGCCCCGGACGCCGCCGGCCCTTCGGGGCGGTCGGCCGGATTCCGCTCCACCCGCCGGACGGGGGTTCCGCCCGCACCCTGAGGGCGGGAGCGGCGCCCGCTTCGGAGCCGGGCTCCCCACCGCGGGCGGGTGAGACCCGTCGCCCGCGCCTCCGAACCCGGACGGCGATATGCCGGATGTGCGCCCGATCGCACCACACGTCCCGGTGAGCGATAAGGTGCGCGCCCTATCGGGTATGTCGCGAATGCGCCCTTGCCGTAGGGTGCCGCCCAGCCGACCCCGGGAAGTGACCGGCGTGACCGATGCCGAAGGCGACAGTGCCGAGTGGACCTTTCCGGCGGTGCCGGGTTCCGTGCGCGAAGCCCGGCACGCCGTCGGGGAGGTGGCGCGCCGATGGGGGATCGAGCCCGCGTCGGGCGATCTCGCCGTACTGCTCGTGAGTGAGCTGGTGACCAACTCCCTGCGGTACGCCTCCGGCCCCATCGGCGTCCGTCTGCTGCGCCCGCACCCGGACGGTGGCCCCTGGGCGGGGGCCGAGGCGCGGGGGCTGGTCGTGGAAGTCTCCGATCCGGTTCCGGATCCGCCCACCGAACGCATGGCCGGACCCGACGACGAGAGCGGCCGTGGCCTGCAGCTCGTGGCTCGTTCCGCACGCCGCTGGGGGACCCGGCGCGGAAAGAGGGGCAAGACGGTGTGGTTCGAGCTCGCCCCACCTGGTTAGGAGTGTGGAGGGACGCACAGCGATCACCGGAGGTCGGGCAGGACCTGGCTGAAAGGGACTGAGACCGTGCTGTGATCGTGAACGCCGTGCCGATGAGGCCCGTGGTGCTGAATACTGCGGGCAGGACCGGTCCGGTGTGTGAGCTGGAGGGGACGGTCGCGTGAGCGAGATACCTGGGACGGCGGGCGGCGTCGTGTGGCAGAGCAGCCCGCCCGGCTCGATCTATGACTACATCAGGGTCGCCTCATTCTCGATCGGGCCCGACGGGCTGATCGAGCAGTGGAGCCGGCGGGCCGCGGCGCTCTTCGGCATGGCGTCGGACGAGGTCGTGGGCAAGGACCCGGTGGAGGCGTTCATGCCCGCCGAGCTGCGCCCCGAGGCCCATCTGCGGATCGGCGAGATCCTCGACGGCAAGGAGTGGACGGGACTCGTCCCGTTCCGCATCCCCGGGGACGGCGCGGTCCGCGGACTCGCCGAGATCTACGTGATGCCGAGCGAGACGGGATCGGGGGAGCGGGCTGCCCTCTGCATCGTCGTCGACGTCAGGGCCCTGCGGCTCATCGAGACGGATCTCGCGGCCTCACAGGCTATTTTCGGCCAGTCTCCGTTCGGTTTCGTGCTCTTCGGGACGGACTTCACCGTCGTACGCGCCAACAAGCGGTTCGCCACCGTCTTCGGCGGCGAGGTGGACGACCATCGTGGCCGCACGGTGGGCGACTACCTGGCCCCCTCCGAGGCGGAGCGCCTCACGGCCACCCTCGAACGCGTCCTGCGGACCGGCGACGCGGTCACCGACCTCCAGCTCGTGGGCACCCCGCCCGGTGCGCCGGGCCGCCGTCACTGGTCGATGAACCTCTACCGGGTGCACAGCGGATCCGGACGGCCGATCGGCATCGCCGGGCTCGCGACCGACGTCACCCAACGGCACATCGCCGCACGCGAGGCGGCCAGCGCCCGCCGCAACCTCGCCCTCCTCAACGAGGCCAGCGCGCGGATCGGCAACTCCCTGGACCTGGAGACCACGGCCCGCGAACTCCTCGACGTCGCCGTACCCGGATTCTGCGACCTCGCCTCCGTCGACCTCTACCAGGGGCTCCTCACCGGCGAGGAGGCCTCGCCCTCGAGTTGGGGCGGACACCACGAATCCGGCGCGGGCTCGGCGGAGCTGCGCAGGGTCGCCCACGCCAGCGCGGTGTCCGACGCCCTCCCCGGAGTGATCCCCGGTGCCAGGACCGGCGACGACACGGAATCCGGCGGCGACCCGGAACCCGGCGGCGACACCGGCCCGCCCGCCCTCGGTTCCGTCCACCGCTACCCCTTCCACTCGCCCTGCGCCGCCGCCCTGCGCTCCGGGCGGGCCGAGGACGTCCCGGGGGACGAGCGCGGCTTCGTCCACTCCACCCTCGCCGTGCCGATGGTCGCGCACGACGTCGTCGTCGGTCTCGTCCAGTTCTCCCGCGCCAAGGGGAGCGAGCCCTTCGGCGAGCGGGACCGTGCACTGGCCACCGAACTCGCCGCGCGCGCCGCCGTCTGCATCGACAACGCCCGCCTCTACCGCAGGGAGCACGAACGCGCGCTGATCCTCCAGCGTTCGCTGCTCCCGCCGGGAGACCCCGAGGCCGCCGGGCTCGACATCGCCTGCCGCTACCTCCCGGGCAACACGGCGACCGAGGTCGGCGGCGACTGGTTCGACGTGATCGAACTCCCCGGGCACCGTACGGCCCTGGTCGTCGGCGACGTGATGGGCCGCGGACTGCGCGCGGCCGTCGCCATGGGTGAACTGCGCACCGCCGTACGCACGCTGGCGCTCCTGGACCTCGAGCCCGCCGAGGTGCTGTCCGCCCTGGACGAGGTCGCACGCGGGCTCGGCAATCCGGGCGGCGGTGAGCACAGCGAGGGCTTCGGCGGGGGCGGCGGAGCCCAGTGGCCCGCCCGGGCCGCCCACAAGTCCCGTGAGGCGGATCTGTCCGAGGTCTACCTGGCGACCTGTGTGTACGCGGTCTACGACCCGGTCACCCGGCGGTGCACCTTCGCCAACGCCGGCCACCTCCCCCCGGTGGTGGCCGAGCCCGGGGAGCCCGCGATGCTGCTCGACGTGCCCCCCGGCATGCCCCTCGGCGTCGGCGGCGAGCCCTTCGAGGAGGTCGAGGTGGAGCTCAAGGAGGGGGCACTCCTCGCGCTCTACACCGACGGACTGGTGGAGTCGCGCGACCATCCGCTGGACGAAGGGCTCGACGCCTTCCGGCAGGCCCTCGCCGAGCCGTCCCAGCCGCTCGAGGACGTCTGCGACCACGTGCTGACGACTCTCGACACCCGCCACGGCGAGGACGACATCGCCCTGCTGATGGCGAGGATCCAGGGCCTGGCACCGGATGCGGTGGGGGACTGGCGGCTGCCGCGTGAGCTGCGTTCCGTCGCCCGGGCGAGGGAGCTGGCCCGGGCCCAGCTCCTCTCCTGGGACCTGGACGACCTGGTGGACACCACCGAACTCCTGGTCAGCGAGCTCGTCACCAACGCCCTGCGCTACGGCGAGGGCGAGATCAGGCTCAGGCTGCTCCGCGACCGCACCCTCGTCTGCGAGGTGTGGGACGCCGGCCTCGTCCAGCCCCGGCGCCGCCGCGCCCGCGACACGGACGAGGGCGGGCGCGGACTGCAGCTGGTCGGACTGCTCAGCGCGGCCTGGGGGGCGCGGCGCACCCCACGTGGCAAGACGGTCTGGTTCGAGCTGGCGCTGCCCGACGGGGAACCCGCACCGGAGCTCTCCGTGGAGCAGCTGCTCAGCATGTACTGACGTGACGGCCGTCCGGGCGGGGGTGCCCGTGCTCGTACGGGCCCCTCCGAGGGCGGTCCCGGGGCGGCGCGCGCGTGGTGCCGCGTCGGCCCGCTGTCCCGGGACGCCCTGCGCGGAGTGCCGTCAGGCAGCGGTCTGCGGGGCGGACGGCCGTGAGTGGGGCCGTGCCGGTCCGTGCCGGGCAGCGCCCCTGGGCGGCTCGTGCCGGGTGACGTATCCGCGGGCGGACCCGGGGGCCCGTGCGGGGCCGTCAGGAGGCGGACTTCAGGGCGGCGAGCCTCGCCTCGATCTCGGCGCTGTCCCCGAGACTGTCCAGCTGCTCGAACTGCGCGTCCAGCGACGACGCCGCCAGCTCCTGCTTGCCCACCGCCCTGGCCTCCTCGCGCCGCACCTTCTCCTCGAAGCGGCCGAGTTCGCTCGTCGGGTCCATCACGTCGATGCTCTTGACGGCGTCCATCATCCGGTTCTGCGCCTGGGCGGATGCGGAGCGCGCGACCAGCTCGTCGCGCTTGGACCTCAGCTGGGTCAGCTTGTCCTTCATCCGGTCCAGGCCCGACTTCAGCTTGTCCACCACCACCGTCTGCGCGGCGATCGTCGGCTCGGCCGTCCTGGCCTCCTGCTCCGACCGGAGCTGCCGCCCCAGCGCCACCTTCGCGAGATTGTCGAAGGTGTCGGCCTCGGCGCCCGCGCCCGCCGCCCGCAGCTCGTCGGCCTTCCGGCTGGCGGCGAGTGCCTTCCGGCCCCACTCCCGGGCCGCGTCCACGTCCTCGCGGTGGTCCTCCTCCAGCAGCCGGAGGCTGCCGATGGTGGCGGCGACCGCCTGCTCGGCCTCCGCGATGTTGTCCGTGTAGTCGCGGATCAGCTGGTCCAGCATCTTCTGCGGATCCTCGGCCTGGTCCAGCAGCGCGTTGATGTTGGCCCGCGCCAGCTGGGTGACACGGCCGAGGACGGTCTGCTTGGTCATGACAGCTCTCCTTGTGGGTGATCCGTGGTGGGGAAACGGGCCGCGGGGAAGCGGGCTGTGGGGGACAGGGGGACGGGCCGTGGAAACCGTTGAACCGGAGTGACCCGGCGTTCGACCCGGGTGGCCCGGCCGGGCGCGTCAGAAGCGGCCGCCACCGCCCCTCCGGCCGCGTGTCCCACCGCCGCCGAAGCTCCCCGGCCCCCCGAAACCTCCGCCGAACCCCCCACCGAAGCCGCCTCCCGTGCCGCCTTTCCGGCCTCCGCCCAGCAGCCCGCCGAGGAGGATGCCGCCCAGCACCGCGCCTCCGCTCCCGCCGCGCGGGCCGCCGAAACCGCTCCGGTCGTGGAATGCGCGTACGTCCTGTTCGGCGAGGCTCCGGGCCTGCGTGGCCAGGGCGTCGGCCTGCTGGGCCTCGGCCAGCGCCCCCTGCGGGTCGTTCGCCTCCGACAGCTGCCCCGCCCGCTCCCACCGCCGCTGCGCCTCCGCGAGGCGGGTGCGCGCCTGGCTGCCGACCGCTCCCCGGTTGGTGGCGACGAAGTCGGCCGCCGCGCCGATCGCGGACCGGGCGGTGAGCATCGCCTGGTCGAGCAGGGCATGAGCCCGCCGGCCGCCCTGCTCCTGCTCGCGGGCGTCCGCCAGCGCCTCGTCGAGCGCCGCGTCGGCCTCCTCCACCCGGCGCAGCGCGTCGACGGGGTCGTAGGGGCCGGCGGCGATCTCCCTCCGCACGTCGCCGACCACCGCCTCGGCGCGTGCCACCCGGCCGCGCAGGCCGGCGGCCGGCACCTCCTGCGGTGTGCCGCTGAGCAGTCCTCGGGCGTCGGCCAGATCCGTCTCCGTCCCGGTCAGCGCGCCCGGCAGTCCGTCCGCCGCCTCGGCCAGCTCGCCGGCCCGGCGGCCGACGCCCTCGACGAGTGTGGTCACCTGCCCGATCGCCCCCTCGGCCGCCCGTACGCAGACGGCCGCGCCCGCGGTGTCCCCGCCGTCCACGGCCTCTCGCGCCTGGCGGAGCGCGGAGGCCGCGAAAGCCAGTCGGTCCGTGGCCTGCTCGACGTCACCGGCCGAGGGGGCCACCGCCTGCTCCGCGTACCGCTCGCGCATCCCGGCCAGGTCCGTCTCGGCGGCAGAGACGCGTGTGGCCAGGTCCCGGAGAGCGGCCTCCGCCGTCGTCACGGCCTGCGGGGCGTTCTGTTCGAGGGCGCGCAGGCGGTCGAAGTCCTCGGACACCGCGTCCAGGCGGGCGTCCGCGTCCGTGCAGCGGCTGATGATCTCGTCGAGCATCCGGCGCCTCGTCGCGTCGTCCTCCGGGTAGGCGTCGTCGAGCTGCTGCCTGAGCCGGAAGGCCTCCGTCAGCTCGGACCCGGCGTACCGGACCGCCTCGGCGAAGGGCGCGGCCGTCTCCTCACCGAACTGCGCGGTGGCGAAACCGAGCTCCTCGTCGCTGGTGCGTACGGCGTCGTCGGTGTCGACCAGGCAGGTCTTCGCGCGTGCGTCCAGCTCCGGCAGCGGGACGAGCGGTTCCGCCCGGTCGCCGGTCCCGCCGCCCCACCCCGCGGCGGCCGGGGTGGTCCTGGTCGCGGTGCGCCGTCTGCGGCGGGTGAAGGCGAACACGGCCGCGGCCGCCGCGACGACGAGCACCGCCACCGGCAGCAGCAGGCCGGCCGGGGCGCCGCCCCCACCGCCGCCCGGGTCGGCCGGGCCGGGGGTGACCGCGGGGGCCGGGACGGGTTCGCCGGCGAGCACCGCCGCGTAGCCGTCGGCGGCGCCGATCGCGGCTCCCGCCCAGTCGTTCTGCCGCAGGGCCGGTTCGATCGCCGTGGTCGCCACGTCCAGGAGCTGGGCGTCGGTGAGCCGCGAACCGCGGTCCACGGAGTAGGCGTACCGGCGGTCGTGCGTGGCCACCGCCAGCAGTACGTCGTCCTGGCCGAGGCCGTTGCGGTTCGCGGTCTCGTCCGCCCAGGTCTGTGCGTCGCGGCCGGAGAAGTCACGCACGTACGCCACGAACAGCTGGACCCGGCGCTCCTCGTACAGCCGGTCGAGAGCGTTCTCGACCTGTGCCCCACGGTCCCCCAGCGCATCCACCCGGTCGGTGACCTGCCCCTCCCGGGAGAGCGGGACGGGGTCTTCGGCGCGGGCGGTGTGGCCGCCCGCCGGTGACGTCCAGAAGAGCGCCACCAGCGCGGCGACGAGGACCCTGCCGGGTATCGGAAGCCGGGACATCCCGGTACGGCTCGCAGGCGGCGTCACATATCGGAGGCTATGTCCGCTCCTGTCCCCCCGCTACCGGGGTCGCCATCAGGATGCCACCGGTGGCGGGGCGGCCCTGGCGCGGGGGTCGGGGCCGCCCGGCCGAGGCGGTGCCGCTCCGCACGCCGTGCGGCTCCACCGGGGAATGAACAGGTCATCTTGCAAGGTGCCCTGTCCATCTTTATGGTGGAGGCATGTCCGAATCCTCCCGGGGCCCCGCACCCCTCCGAGCGCCGTCCCCCGCCGAACCCGGCGCGGAGAGCGTGGCCGCCGATCTCGCGGCCGTGGTCGGGATGCTGCTCAGGCGGCTGCGCAGCTCCTCGGCGGACAGCCTGCTCACCCCCTCCCAGCGTTCGGTCCTCGCCCGGCTCCAGGACGGCGGCCCCGCGACCACGGCGGCGCTGGCCCGGGCCGAGCTGGTCCGGCCCCAGTCGATGAGGCTGACGCTCGGCGCCCTGGAGAGCCAGGGGTTCGTCACCCGCGCCCCCGACCCCGCCGACGGCCGCAAGTCGGTCGTCTCGGTCACCGAGGAGGGCAGCACCACCCTCGCCGGGGTGCGGGCCGCCAAGCGGAACTGGCTCGCCGAGACGATCGCCGCGGAGCTCGACGGCGCCGAGCGCCGCACCCTCGCCGAGGCCGTCGAGCTCATCGGCCGTCTGGTCGAGCGGTGACCCGGTCCGCCACCGAGCCGGCGGAGGCGACGGCAGGTCTCCCCCGGGAGACCGCGGCCCCGGGGAATGAGGACCGGGGATTCGGCGCACGGCTCACCGCGCCGCTGCTGATGGGCTCACTCCTCAACCCGCTGAACACCACGATGATCTCCACCGCCCTGGTGGCCATCGGGCACTCGTTCGGCATCGGGGCGGCCGACACCGCCTGGCTCATCTCCGTGCTCTATCTGGCCAGCGCCGTCGCCCAGCCGGTCCTCGGCAAGCTGGCCGACACCCTGGGCCCCCGCCGGGTCTTCCTGGGCGGCCTGGTCGTGGTGATCGCATCCGGCCTGGTCGGCGCCCTGGCCCCCGGGTTCGGCACGCTCATCGTCTCCCGGATCCTGCTCGGCATCGGCACATCGGCCGCCTACCCGGCCGCCATGGCCGTCCTGCGGGACGAGTCGGCACGGCTCGGCCGCCCCACCCCGCGCCCCGTGCTCGCCCGGCTCTCCTTCGCCGGTCTCGGCAGTGCCGCCGTCGGCCCCGCACTCGGCGGACTCCTCGTGTCCGTCGTCGGGTGGCGCGGCATCTTCGCCGTCAACGTGCCGGTCGCGCTGCTCGCCCTGGGAGCCGCTCTGCTCTGGGTCCCCGCCGACCCACCGCGCGGCGGCACCCCGGCGGGGAGCCCGCCGAAGCTCTCCCTGGACCCCCTGGGCATCGGCCTGTTCACCACCGCGCTGACGGTGCTGGCCTTCTTCCTGCTCGACCTCGCCGAGCCGCGGTGGTGGCTGCTCGCCCCGTTCGCCGTACTGACGGCCGTGCTCGTCCGCTGGCAGCTGCGCGCCCCGCGGCCGTTCATAGACCTCAGGATGCTGGCCGGCAACGGACCGCTGCTCCGCACGTACGCCCGCCACGGGCTCGGCTATCTGCTCGTCTACTGCGTGATGTACGGCTTCACCCAGTGGCTGGAGGAGGCGCGCGGCTTCTCCTCGGGCCAGGCGGGCCTGCTGATGCTGCCGATGTCCGTCACCGCGCTCGTCTGCTCGCTGCTCGGGGCCCGTACGAGGAGCCTGCGCGGGCCGCTGGTGACGGCGTCCCTCCTGCTCGCCGTCGGCGCGGGCCTGCTGCTGTTCCTCGCGGACGACACCCCGACGGCCGTCCTGATGCTCGCCGGAGCCTGCTTCGGCGCCCCGCAGGGGCTGATCGGGACGAGCAACCAGGCGGCCGTTCAGGCGTACGCGCCGCCGGAGGGCATCGGAGCCGCCGCCGGGCTCCAGCGCACCGCCCAGTACATCGGCGCCATCACGGCGTCCAGCCTGATCGCCCTGGCCTACGCGGACGCGGCGAGCGACGCCGGACTGCACCTGATGGCGGCGGTCTCGGTCGTCCTGGCCGTCGCGCTGACCGTCCTCACCGTCACCGACCGCGCCCTGGGCGCGCGTACCTGACCTGACTCGACCCCGCCCCGCGCCCGGCGCGGGGCGCTTCCGACCCCCTGTTCCGCCGCGCCCCGCGCGGATGCACCTGATCGACAGCACCTCAAGGAGTACGCACATGACCGCCACCACCCTGGACCCCAGGACCGCGCTCGTCGTCGTCGACCTGCAGAAGGGCATCGTCGCGCTGCCGACCGCCCACCCGTCGGCCGACGTGGTCGCCCGCTCGGCGACCCTTGCCGAGGCGTTCCGGGCCAAGGGCCTCCCGGTCTTCCTGGTCCGGGTCACCGGTGGGGCCCCCGGCCGCACCGAGGGCCCCGCCCGCTCCGGGCAGCCCGCCGCCGACTGGGCCGACCTCGTCCCCGAGGTCGGCCCGCGCGACGGAGACACCGTCGTCACCAAGCAGCAGTGGGGTGCCTTCCACGGCACCGCGCTCGACCTCGAACTGCGCCGTCGCGGCATCACCCAGGTCGTGGTGACCGGCATCGCGACCAGCATCGGCGTCGAGTCCACCGCCCGCGCCGCCCACGAACACGGCTACCACGTCACCGTCGCCACCGACGCCGTCACCGACATGGACGCGGACGCCCACCGCAACAGCGTCGAGAAGATCTTCCCGAGGCTCGGGGAGACCGACACCACCGACGCGATCGTCAAGCTGCTGGGCTGATCACCACAGGGCCGCAGGCCCGGGGGCCGCACGGGTGACGTGTGCGGTCCCACCGGCCGTGCCTCCGTCCCCCCGCGCGCACAGATGCGTTCAGTGGATCAGCGGATCAATCTGATCAACTGCAAATGCCACCAGAACGCATCATCCGGTCCATTCCGGTACGGGGTGGACCGGGCCGGCCCCGGAGGTATCAGCCATGGCCCACGTCGGCGTCCCCAGCGGGACGGCCCGAAAGCGCCGCTCGGTCGCACTCCTGGCGACAGGCGTGCTCACGATCCCGGTCCTGGCGGGCTGCTCCTCGGACAGCGAGGGACCCGCACCGGTGGCCGTCCGGCAGGACATCGCCCCGGCCCCCCGGGACCGGATCGCCGAGGGATCCACGCTCGACTGGGCGATCGACGCGGTCCCCGCGACCCTCAACGCCTACCAGGCCGACGCGGACAGCGCGACGACCCGTATCACCGGCGCCCTGCTGCCCTCCCTGTTCCCCCTGGACGAACGGGGCGAGCCCACGCTGAACCCCGACTACCTGGAGTCCGCGAAGGTCATCGAGCAGGAGCCCAAGCAGGTCGTCCTCTACAAGCTCAACCAGCAGGCGGTGTGGAGCGACGGCCGGGAGATCGGAGCCCCCGACTTCGTGGCCCAGTGGCGGGCGCTGAGCGGCAAGGACTCGGCCTTCTGGACCGCGCGCAACGCCGGATACGAGCGGATCGAGAAGATCGAGCGGGGCAAGGACGACCTTCAGGTCCGCGTCACCTTCTCGAAGCCGTACGCCGACTGGCGCTCGCTCTTCTCCCCGCTGTACCCGAAGGAGGTGACCGGTTCCCCCGGCACCTTCAACGACGGTGCGAGGACCACCATCAAGAACACCGCGGGCCCGTTCAGGCTGCGCAGCGTGAGCAAGGCCAAGGGCACGGTCGTACTGGACCGCAACCCCCGGTGGTGGGGCGACAGGGCGAAGCTCGAATCCCTGGTGTTCCGCGCCGTGAAGCCGGAGGACCGCACCGAGGCGCTGACCGAGGGCACGTTGGACGTCGCCGACATCGACGCCGCGGCGGCGCACAGCGTCACCCTCGCGGCCCGCTACCGCGGCGGCAACGGTCAGCCGCCCGCCCACGGCCCCGGGGCCGATACCACACCGGCATCCGCCCTGAGGTCCTGGGCGCTGGCCCACGGCTCGGACGAGGACGCCGCGGAGACCGCCAGGGCGGCCCGCAGGAAGAACCAGGAAGCCATCGCGGTGTACGCCGCCGATCAGAAGGCACTGAGCGCGTTCGCCGTACGCAAGTCGCTGGAGCCCGCCTACACGCAGCTCGCGATGAACGGTGAGTCGGGACCCCTCTCCGACGACCGGGTGCGCCGCGCGATCGCCCGGACCCTGGACCGGCAGGAGCTCGCCGACACGGTGCTCAAGCCGCTCGGCCTGCCCGCGAAGCCGCCGGGCAGTCACCTCGCCCTGGCCGGCCAGCCCGGCTACAGGGACGGCAGCGGCGCGCTGGGCGACCGCGACCCCAAGGAGGCGCGGGCACTCCTCGCCGACGCCGGATGGACCCCGGGCGGCGCGCTCCGCAGGACCGAGGACGTCAAGGCCGGCAGCGAGGCGGAGAAGACCGGGAAGGACGGGGCGAAGAATTCCCCGAGCCCCTCCGGCTCCCCGAGCCCCTCCGGCTCCCCGAGCCCCTCCGGCTCCCCGAGCCCCTCCGGCTCCACGAAGGCCGGCTCCGAGAAGGCCTCCGGCTCCGAGAAGGAGGAGGCCGACAAGCAGGAGAAGGACGACAAGGCCGCGCGCGACGAGGGGACCTACATCGTCGGCGACGACAAGCCGGGCGAGCGTCCGGCCGGTGACGCCGAGGTCACGGCCCAGGAGAAGAAGCCCGGCGCCCCCGCCGGCGCCTACGCCCCCGCCGGTACCGTGGCCCCCGCCGCGGGTTCCGCCAAGACCCGCCTGGGCAAGGACGGCAAGCCCCTGACGCTCCGCTTCGTCCTGCCTTCGGGCCCGGGGTCGCAGTCGCTGCGCGCCGTCGGGGACCGGATCGTCGCGATGCTCGACTCGATCGGCATCAGCACCCAGATCACCAAGGTCGACGACGAGAGCTACTTCAAGGACCACATCGCGTCCGGGGCCTACGACATGGCCCTCTACTCGTGGCCCGCCACCGCCTTCCCGGCCACGGACGGCCGCCCGATCTTCGCCAAGCCCGAGCCCGCCACCGACGGCTCCCTGCTCGTGGAGCAGAACTACACGCGGGTCGGGTCGGACCACATCGACCAGCTCTTCGACAGGGCGGTGGCCGAGCTCGACGCCGAAGCCTCCAGGAACCTGCTCAAGCAGGCCGACGCGCGGATCTGGGCGGCCGCGGGATCGATCCCGCTCTACCAGCGGCCGCAGCTGGTCGCCGTCGACAAGAAGCTGGCGAACGTCGGCGCCTTCGGCTTCGCCTCACCGCGCTACCAGGACATCGGCTTCACCGGCCACCAAGCGGCAGGTTCCCCCGCGAATCGGGAGAAGTAGCAGGTCACGGCTCTGCCGGAAGCTCAGATACAGCTCAACTCCCTTGCCCGCCGGAGCCCCCGGCGGGCAAGGTGTTGTCCGCCCAGACCCGGGCCCCTTCCTCACCCCACACCCCCCGAAACGCGCCGCGCCGCCCCATGGCGGTACACGGCGGCAGCCGCCCGTCCGCGCCCTCCCGGCCGCACCGCGCACCGGATCCCGGAGGCCGCCGGCCGGCCGGCGGTCCCGGATCCGCCGCAGCCGTCCGGTCCGCCGGCCGGCACCTCATGAGCAGATGGACACAGGCTGAATTGTTGCGGTGCCGAGGCCCCCGAGACCGGGCCGGGAAGCCCCGCACTCGCCGGGCCCGTACGATGGGACTAGCCGTGGCGTGCCGCCCGGCGGGCGTACGAGGACTCGAAGACCGACTGAGACGCCTGATCCCACGATCCGAGAGAAGCGCAAGCCACCCATGCCCACGCGCCACGACATCCGTAACGTAGCCATTGTCGCCCACGTCGACCACGGCAAGACCACGCTGGTCGACGCCATGCTCAAGCAGGCCGGCTCCTTCGCCGCGCACGCCGCCGAGTCGCTCGACGACCGCATGATGGACTCGAACGACCTGGAGCGTGAGAAGGGCATCACGATCCTCGCCAAGAACACGGCGGTGAAGTATCACCCCAAGGACGGCGGGGACCCCATCACGATCAACATCATCGACACCCCCGGCCACGCCGACTTCGGCGGCGAGGTCGAGCGCGGTCTGTCGATGGTGGACGCGGTCGTCCTGCTCGTCGACGCCTCCGAGGGCCCGCTGCCGCAGACCCGCTTCGTCCTGCGCAAGGCGCTGACGGCCAAGCTGCCGGTCATCCTCTGCATCAACAAGACGGACCGCCCGGACTCCCGCATCGCCGAGGTCATCGACGAGACGTACGACCTCTTCCTGGACCTGGACGCCGACGAGGACCAGATCGAGTTCCCGATCGTCTACGCGTGCGCCCGTGACGGCGTCGCCTCGCTGACCAAGCCCGAGGACGGCACCGTCCCGGCCGACAGCGACAGCCTGGAGCCGTTCTTCTCGACGATCCTCTCCGCGGTCCCGGCCCCCGAGTACGACGAGGACGCCCCGCTGCAGGCCCACGTCACCAACCTCGACGCCGACAACTTCCTCGGCCGCATCGCGCTCTGCCGTGTCGAGCAGGGCGAGCTGCGCAAGGGCCAGACGGTCGCCTGGATCAAGCGCGACGGCACGATCTCCAGCGTGCGCATCACCGAGCTGCTGATGACCGAGGCGCTCACCCGCAAGCCCGCCGAGTACGCGGGCCCCGGTGACATCTGCGCCGTCGCCGGTATCCCGGACATCATGATCGGCGAGACGCTGGCCGACCCGGAGAACCCGATCGCGCTCCCGCTGATCACGGTGGACCAGCCGGCCATCTCCATGACCATCGGCACCAACACCTCGCCGCTGGTCGGCCGTGGCGGCACCGGCAAGGGCGCCGCAGCCAAGTCGGGCGTCAAGGACCGCAAGGTCACCGCCCGCCAGGTCAAGGACCGTCTGGACCGCGAGCTGATCGGTAACGTCAGCCTCCGGGTCCTGGACACCGAGCGCCCCGACGCCTGGGAGGTCCAGGGCCGTGGTGAGCTCGCGCTCGCCATCCTGGTCGAGCAGATGCGCCGCGAGGGCTTCGAGCTGACCATCGGCAAGCCGCAGGTCGTCACCAAGCAGGTCGACGGCAAGACCCACGAGCCCGTCGAGCGCCTCACGGTCGACGTCCCCGAGGAGCACATGGGCGCCGTCACGCAGCTCATGGGCGTCCGCAAGGGCCGTATGGACAACATGTCGAACCACGGCTCCGGCTGGGTCCGCATGGAGTTCGTGGTGCCCTCCCGCGGCCTCATCGGCTTCCGTACCGAGTTCCTCACGAACACCCGCGGTACGGGCATCGCCCACTCCATCCACGAGGGCCACGAGCCGTGGTTCGGCACGCTGACGACCCGTAACAACGGTTCGCTGGTCGCCGACCGCGCCGGCGCCGTCACCGGGTTCGCGATGACGAACCTCCAGGAGCGCGGCGTGCTGTTCACCGACCCCGGCACCGAGGTGTACGAGGGCATGATCGTCGGCGAGAACTCCCGCGCCGACGACATGGACGTGAACATCACCAAGGAGAAGAAGCTCACGAACATGCGGTCCTCGTCGGCCGACTCGTTCGAGGCGATCGTCCCGCCGCGCAAGCTCTCCCTGGAGCAGTCCCTGGAGTTCTGCCGCGACGACGAGTGCGTCGAGGTGACCCCGGAGGCGATCCGCATCCGCAAGGTCGTCCTGGACCAGAAGGAGCGCGGCCGCTCGGCCTCGCGCGCGAAGCACGGCTGAGACCGGCCCTGAGCGGGGCCTGAGGGCCCCGTCAACCGCCTGTACGAGCCATTGACACGAGGCCCGGCCCCCCGCGGACACTGTGGGGGGCCGGGCCTTTCGTCAACGTGATTTCCTGACCGACGTGTCCGGATATCGGGCAGCGCTCTCCGGAACATGTGTTAACAGTCCGTTTCGGGCGTGTCTGTCTGGGATCACTTTGTCCGGATTTCGGGCAACAGGGCCAACCTGATGTTGTCAAACCGAGACCCTTTAAGTGTGGTTTACAGCCCGGGGTTCCTTAATAGTTGGCTCCGTTGAGCTCGGGTCAATGGGTCGTCGCACTGTGGGGAGTGCGGACTCACGAGCACACTCGGGGCACTGAAAACGATCGCCGTCAGGGGTGTCGGTGGATCTCTCCAGTGCCCTGCTTGAAGTCAAAAGTGGACTCATGAGGAGGAAACCCATGCGCGGTGCCAAGAGCGCCAAGTGGGTCGCGGGAGCGGCAATCATCGCCCTGGCCGCGACCGCCTGTGGCGGGGGCGACAGCGACGACAGCAGCAACTCTGCTTCGAAGGAGAAGGGCAAGCCCGCGGGCTACGTCTCCGTCGACGTCGGTGAGCCGCAGAAGCCGCTGATCCCGGCCGACACCAACGAGTCGCTGGGCAGCTACGTCATCCAGGCCGTCTTCACCCAGCTGCTCGAGTTCGACGGCGAAGGCAAGATCGTCTACACGAACGCGGAGTCCGTGAAGTCGGACGACAACAAGACCTGGACGGTCAAGCTCAAGCCCGGCTGGAAGTTCCACGACGGCACCCCGGTCACCGCCGAGTCCTACGTCAAGGCGTGGAACTGGTACGCCAACATCAAGAACAACCAGCAGAACGCCTTCTGGTTCGAGGACATCAAGGGCTACGCGGACGTCCACCCGGAGAAGGGTGACCCCAAGGCCCAGGAGATGTCCGGCCTGAAGGTCGTGGACGACAACACGTTCACGATCGAGCTGGACAAGCAGGTCCCGTACTTCGAGTACAAGCTCGGCTACTACACCTTCGCCCCGCTGCCCGAGGTGTTCTACAAGGACACCAAGGCGTTCGGTCAGGCCCCGGTCGGCAACGGTCCCTACATCTTCGAGAAGTGGGACCACAAGAAGCTGATCCGCGTCAAGGCCAACCCTGACTACCAGGGCCCGAACAAGCCCAAGAACAAGGGCATCCTCTTCAAGAACTACGCGACCGTCGAGGCCGCGTACCAGGACCTGCTCTCCGGCAACCTGGACATGATCCGCCAGGTCGGCCCGAAGGACCTGCCGAAGTACAAGCAGGACCTCGGCGACCGCACGGTCGACCAGCCGTACGCGGCCGTCCAGTCGCTGGTCCCGACCTTCTACTCGAAGACCTTCAAGGGCATCGACCCGAAGGTCATCCAGGGTCTGTCCATGGGCATCGACCGTGCCACGATCACCAAGACCGTGCTCAACGGCACCCGTGAGCCCGCCACCAGCTTCACGCCTCCGGGCGTCGCGGGTAACCAGCACCTGGACACCGACGTGTTCAAGTTCGACCCGACCAAGGCCAAGGCCCTCATCAAGGAGGGTGGCGGTGTCCCGGACAACAAGATCTGGATCCAGTACAACGCCGACGGCGGCCACAAGGAGTGGGTGACCGCGGTCTGCGAGTCCATCCGCAACTCCACCGGGGTCGACTGCATCCCGGACGCCAAGCCGGACTTCCAGACCGACCTGGAGGCTCGTGACAACGACCAGGTCAAGTCGATGTACCGCGGTGGCTGGGTCGCCGACTACCCGCTGAACGTCAACTTCATGCGCGAGCTGTACGGCACGACCGCCGAGGCCAACAACGGCCGGTTCTCGGACAAGGCGGTCGACGCCGAGTTCAAGAAGGGCGACAACGCGGCCACCCTGGACGAGTCGATCAAGGCGTACCAGGAGGCGGAGAAGCTCGTCCTGCAGAAGATGCCGGCGATCCCGCTCTGGAACTACAAGATCAACGGCGGTTACGGCAAGAACGTCGACAACGTGTCGATCGACTTCCGCGGTGACTACGTCATGACGGACGTCACGGTCAAGTAACCACGCCTGAGGGCCCACTCGGCCATCAGCCCGCCCATACAGGCACGTAGGTCCCGGGGGCCGCGCTCCGCTATCCGGAGCGCGGTCCCTGGGCTGCATTCCCCCCAATCGGAGGCAAACATGGGGCGTTACGTCGCGCGGCGACTGCTCCAGATGATCCCGGTCTTCCTCGGCTCCACGGCGCTGGTCTTCGCCATGATGTACGCGCTGCCCGGCGATCCCGTGCGCGCGCTCGCCGGTGAACAGACCGTCGACCCCGCGCAGATCGCGGCCATGAAGAAGCACCTCGGTCTCGACCTGCCACTCTGGCACCAGTACTGGAACTACCTCACAGGCCTCTTCCAGGGTGACTTCGGTACCCAGATCGCCAGTGGGCGACCGGTGGCCGACATCATCACGGAGTCCTTCCCGATCACGATCCGGCTGGCCCTGTTTGCCTTCCTGTTCACGGTCCTCGTCGGTATCTCCATGGGTGTCTTCGCCGGCCTGAAGGCCGACACCCTCCGCGACCGCGGACTGCTCATCATCACGCTCCTGCTCATCTCGGTGCCCTCCTTCGTGCTGGGCTTCCTCGGGCAGTACTTCTTCGCCTTCCAGCTCGGCTGGGTCGACCCCAACGTCAGCCTGGAGGCGAACTCCAGCGAACTGATCCTCCCGGCCGTGGTGCTCGGGTCCCTGTCACTCGCGTACGTGGCACGGCTGACCCGTACCTCGGTCGCGGAGAACCTCCGCTCGGACTACATGCGCACCGCGGTGGCCAAGGGCCTCCCGCGCCGTCGCATCATCGGCGTCCACCTGATGCGCAACTCGATGATCCCGGTGGTCACCTTCCTCGGCACCGACCTCGGCTCCCTGCTCGGCGGCGCCGTCATCACCGAGGGCATCTTCAACATCAAGGGCGTCGGTTCCGCCGTCTTCGACGCGCTGCGGCACCGCGAGGGCGCCACGGTCGTCGGCATCGTGACGCTGATCGTCATCGTGTACCTCGCCGCCAGCCTGATTGTCGACCTGCTCTACGCGGTCCTGGACCCGAGGATCCGGTATGCCTGAGACGCTCAAGGAAACCTCCGCGGACGCCTCCGCGCCCATCGCCGCCGTACCGGCCCCCACGGCCGAGGTCGGCAAGGCCCGCAGCCTGTGGTCGGACGCCTGGCACGACCTGCGGCGCAGCCCGCTCTTCGTGATCTCGGCGATCCTGATCGTCTTCCTACTGATCATGGCGATATTCCCCGGCCTGTTCACCAGCGCGGACCCGCGCTACGCGGACCTGGCCCACCACTACCTCCAGAAGCCGAAGTGGGGGAACTTCTTCCAGCCGGACTGGTTCGGGTACGACATCCAGGGCCGCTCGATCTACGCCCGCGTGGTCTACGGCGCCCGCGCCTCGATCACCGTCGCCGTGGTCGTCACCGTCCTGGTGACCGTCCTCGGCACCGTGGTCGGCATGCTCGCCGGATACTTCGGCGGCTGGATCGACACCATCCTGTCCCGGGTCACCGACATCTTCTTCGGCGTCCCGTTCATCCTCGGCGCGATGGTCGTCCTGACCTCGTTCGAGGAGCGGCACATCTGGGTCGTCATCCTCGCCCTGGCCTTCCTCGGCTGGACGCAGGTCGCCCGAGTCGCCCGCGGCTCGGTGCTGACGATCAAGCAGGCCGACTACGTGATGGCGGCCAAGGCGCTCGGCGCCTCGACCACCCGCATCCTGATGAAGCACATCCTGCCCAACGCGATCGCCCCGGTGATCGTCGTCGCGACCATCGCGCTCGGCGGCTACATCTCGGCCGAGGCGTCCCTGTCCTTCCTGGGCATCGGCCTCGCCGAACCGACCGTGTCCTGGGGTGTCGACATCTCCTCCGGCCAGGAGCAGCTGCGTAACGCCGCGTTCGTGCTGATCATCCCGTCGGTCATGGTGTCGATCACCGTCCTGGCGTTCATCATGCTCGGCGATGCGGTACGCAACGCCCTCGACCCCAAGCTGCGCTGAGGGAGGCGTACATGACCACCATCGACAAGACGGCGGCAGTCCCCGCTCCGCGCGGGTCCGGCGACGAGAGCGGCCCGCTGCTCGAGGTCCGCGACCTGCACGTGGAGTTCCACACCCGCGACGGCGTGGCCAAGGCCGTCAACGGCGTCAACTACAGCGTCAGCGCGGGCGAGACCCTCGCCGTGCTCGGCGAGTCCGGCTCCGGCAAGTCCGTGACCGCGCAGGCGATCATGGGCATCCTGGACATGCCCCCGGGCCGCATCCCCAAGGGCGAGATCTTCTTCCGCGGCCAGGACATGCTCAAGATGTCCAACGAGGAGCGCCGGAAGATCCGCGGCCAGAAGATCGCGATGATCTTCCAGGACGCGCTCTCCTCGCTCAACCCGGTCCTCTCCGTGGGCTACCAGCTCGCCGAGATGTTCCGCGTGCACCAGGGCCTCTCCAAGAAGGAGGCCAAGGCCAAGGCCATCGAGCTGATGGACCGCGTGCGCATCCCGGCGGCCAAGGAGCGGGTCAACGACTACCCGCACCAGTTCTCCGGCGGTATGCGCCAGCGCATCATGATCGCCATGGCGCTGGCCCTGGAGCCCGACCTGATCATCGCGGACGAGCCCACCACGGCGCTGGACGTGACGGTCCAGGCCCAGGTCATGGACCTGCTCGCGGAGCTCCAGCGCGACTTCAACATGGGCCTGATCCTGATCACCCACGACCTCGGTGTCGTCGCCGACGTCGCGGACAAGATCGCCGTGATGTACGCGGGCCGGATCGTCGAGACCGCTCCGGTCCACGAGATCTACAAGCGCCCCGCGCACCCCTACACCAAGGGCCTGCTGGAGTCGATCCCGCGCCTGGACCAGAAGGGCCAGGAGCTCTACGCGATCAAGGGCCTGCCGCCCAACCTGCTGCACGTGCCCTCCGGCTGCGCCTTCAACCCGCGCTGCACGATGGCGCAGGACATCTGCCGTACCGAGATCCCGGCGCTGCGCCCGGTGACCGAGCAGGACGGCACCGAGCTGGCCGGCCGCGGCAGCGCCTGCCACTTCTGGAAGGAGACGATCCATGGCTGAGCTCGACAAGGAGACCGTGGACGCCACCCCGAACGTCACCGAAGTGGCGACCGTCGACGCGGCAAGCGAGACGGAGGCCGTCGCGGCCCTCGACGTCCCGGTGTCGCGCGGTGAGCCGATCCTGCAGGTGCGCAACCTGGTCAAGCACTTCCCGCTGACCCAGGGCATCCTCTTCAAGAAGCAGGTCGGCGCGGTCAAGGCCGTGGACGGGATCTCGTTCGACCTCTACCAGGGCGAGACCCTCGGCATCGTGGGCGAGTCCGGCTGTGGCAAGTCCACCGTCGCCAAGCTCCTGATGACCCTGGAGCGGGCCACCGCCGGCGAGGTCTTCTACAAGGGCCAGGACATCACCAAGCTGTCCGGCCGGGCGCTGAAGGCCGTGCGCCGCAACATCCAGATGGTCTTCCAGGACCCGTACACCTCGCTGAACCCGCGCATGACGGTCGGCGACATCATCGGGGAGACCTTCGACATCCACCCCGAGGTCGCGCCCAAGGGCGAGCGGCGCCGCAAGGTGCAGGACCTCCTGGACGTCGTCGGGCTCAACCCGGAGTACATCAACCGGTACCCGCACCAGTTCTCCGGCGGCCAGCGCCAGCGCATCGGGATCGCCCGCGGCCTCGCGCTCAACCCGGAGATCATCATCTGCGACGAGCCGGTCTCCGCGCTCGACGTGTCGGTGCAGGCGCAGGTCATCAACCTGATGGAGAAGCTGCAGGACGAGTTCAACCTCTCCTACCTCTTCATCGCGCACGACCTGTCGATCGTCCGGCACATCTCCGACCGGGTCGGCGTCATGTACCTCGGCAAGATGGCCGAGATCGGTACGGACACGCAGATCTACGACCACCCGACGCACCCCTACACCCAGGCGCTGCTGTCGGCGGTCCCGGTGCCGGACCCGGACGCCCGTGAGGGCCGCGAGCGGATCATCCTCGCCGGGGACGTCCCGTCGCCGGCGAACCCGCCGTCGGGCTGCCGCTTCCGCACCCGGTGCTGGAAGGCCCAGGACAAGTGCGCCACCGAGGTGCCGCTGCTGGCGATCCCCGAGCGCTTCAAGGCCTCGGACACGCCCGCCGCGCACGAGTCGGCGTGCCACTTCGCCGAGGAGAAGGACGTCGTCCACGCGGCGTAGCACCTGACCGGCATGGAGGACGCCCGGCACCCGTGAGGGGGCCGGGCGTCCTCGTGTTCCCGTGGCCCGTACGGCGGAGGAAGACATGCGACGGGGTGTCATATGGGGTGATATGAGGCATTGAGCCACTCAAGGGAACCCTAGGAGGCACTCGATGCGCGGAGCCACACAGGCCAGGTGGGCCGCATGCGCCGTCGCCGTGACCCTGGCCGCGACGGCCTGCGGCGGCGGCGGGGACAGTGGCGGGGGCGGTGGCGCCGACGGGATCGTGAGCTCCTCCTGGGGGGACCCGCAGAATCCGCTGGAGCCGGCGAACACCAACGAGGTCCAGGGCGGCAAGGTCCTCGACATGGTCTTCCGGGGCCTCGTGCGCTACGACCCCAAGACCGGCGAGGCCCAGAACGAGATCGCCGAGAAGATCGACTCGTCGGACTCGCAGAACTTCACGGTCACGATCAAGGACGACTGGACCTTCAGCAACGGTGAGAAGATCACCGCGAAGTCCTTCGTGGACGCCTGGAACTACGGCGCCGCGCTCAAGAACAACCAGAAGAACGCCTACTTCTTCCAGTACATCGACGGCTACGACAAGGTCCACCCCGAGTCGGGCTCCGCCTCCGCCGACACGCTGTCCGGCCTGAAGGTCGTCGACGACACGACCTTCACGGTCAAGCTGTCCCAGAAGTTCTCGCTCTGGCCCGACACCCTCGGCTACGCGGCCTTCGTACCGCTGCCCAAGGCCTTCTACGACAACCACGACGCCTGGCTCTCCAAGCCGATCGGGAACGGCCCGTACACCATCGAGAGCTACGCCAAGGGCTCCTCGATGAACCTGCGCAGGTGGGACGACTACCCCGGCGCGGACAAGGCGCAGAACGGCGGGATCGACCTCAAGGTCTACACCGACAACAACACCGCCTACACCGACCTGACGGCCGGCAACCTCGACCTCGTGGACGACGTGCCCGCCTCACAGCTCAAGAACGTCCAGGCGGACCTGGGTGACCGCTACATCAACACCCCCGCCGGCATCATCCAGACCCTCGCCTTCCCCTTCTACGACAAGGCCTGGGACACCCCCGACGCGGTCAAGGTCCGCCAGGGGCTGTCGATGGCGATCAACCGGCCGCAGATCACCGACCAGATCTTCCAGCAGACCCGTACCCCCGCGTCCGACTGGACCTCACCCGTCCTCGGCGCGGAGGGCGGCTTCAAGAAGGGCCTGTGCGGGCCCGCCTGTGTCTACAACAAGGCGGAGGCCAAGAAGCTGATCGAGGAGGGCGGCGGCATCCCCGGCGGCCAGCTGAAGATCTCGTACAACGCCGACACCGGTTCCCACAAGGAGTGGGTCGACGCGGTCTGCAACAGCATCAACAACGTCATGGGGAACAACAAGGCGTGCGTCGGCGGGCCCGTCGGCACCTTCGCGGACTTCCGCAGCCAGGTCTCCACCCAGAAGCTGACCGGCGCCTGGCGCGCCGGATGGCAGATGGACTACCCGCTGATCCAGAACTTCCTCCAGCCGCTCTACTACACCAACGCCCCTTCCAACGACGGGAAGTGGAGCAACCAGAAGTTCGACGACCTGGTGGACGAGGCCAACGCGGAGAACGACAAGGCGAAGGCCGTCAGCACCTTCCAGGACGCGGAGAAGGTCCTCGTCGAGCAGATGCCGGTCATCCCGCTCTGGTACCAGAACGGCAGCGCGGGCTACTCGGACCGGGTCGAGAACGTCTCGCTGAACCCCTTCAGCGTCCCGGTGTACGACCAGATCAAGGTCAAGTGACCCGCTGAGGCCGGGTGGCCGGTGCCGTACACGCACCGGCCACCCGGCCTTCCGGTCCCTCCGCCCGCCCGCCCCGCCCGCCAGAGGGGTGCTCTGCGGGGGCCGCCTGCCCCGGTGCCGCGCCTCCGCTCCCGGTTCCGCTCGACCGGGAAGGGCCCAGGGCGCCCCGCGCCGCCCGGCTCCTGCGTCCCCGCGACGCGGGGCACCGGACCCGCCCCTGATCCGGCACGACCGACAGGACACCCCTAGACCCCCGGAGCCCCTCATGGGACGTTATGTGATCCGGCGGCTGCTGCAGATGATCCCCGTCTTCTTCGGCACCACGCTGCTGATCTTCCTCATGGTGAACGTGATGGGCGACCCCATCGCGGGCCTCTGCGGCGACCGCCAGTGCGACCCGGCGACCGCCGCCCAGCTGCGCAGCGAGTTCGGCCTCGACAAGCCCGTGTGGCAGCAGTACCTGACGTACATGGGCAACGTCTTCACCGGCGACTTCGGGACCGCGTTCAACGGCCAGAAGGTCACCGAGCTGATGGCGACGGCCTTCCCCATCACCATCAGGCTCACCATCGTCGCGATCGTCTTCGAGATCGTCATCGGGATCACCCTCGGCGTCGTCACCGGCCTGCGCCGCGGCCGGCCCGTCGACACCACGGTGCTGATCCTGACGCTGGTCGTCATCTCCGTACCGACGTTCGTCACCGGACTCCTGCTGCAGCTCCTCCTCGGCGTCGAGTGGGGCATCATCAAGCCGTCCGTCTCCTCCGAGGCGCCCATCGACGAACTGATCGTGCCCGGGCTCGTCCTCGCCTCCGTGTCCCTCGCCTACGTCACCCGGCTCACCCGCACCTCGATCGCCGAGAACGCCCGCGCCGACTACGTCCGCACCGCGGTGGCCAAGGGGCTGCCGCGCCGCCGGGTCGTCGTACGCCATCTGCTGCGCAACTCCCTCATCCCCGTCGTCACCTTCATCGGCACCGACGTGGGGGCCCTGATGGGCGGAGCGATCGTCACCGAGCGGATCTTCAACATCCACGGCGTCGGCTACCAGCTCTACCAGGGCATCCTCCGCCAGAACTCCCAGACCGTCGTCGGGTTCGTCACCGTCCTGGTCCTCGTCTTCCTCGCCGCGAACCTGATCGTCGACCTTCTGTACGCCGTACTCGACCCGAGGATCCGCTATGCCTGAGCAGAAGCCGTGGGACGACGCGAGCGGCAGTGGGGCCATCTCCGGGGCCGGCGCGGGCGGCGCCATGGACCTCGCGGTGGAGGAGGGCGCCACACTGGAGAAGACGCCCGGCGGCCCCCAGGGCACCGGGCCCTCCGGCAAGCCCCGCAGCCTGTGGTCCGACGCCTGGCGCGACCTGCGCCGCAACCCCGTCTTCATCATCTCCGCGCTCGTCATCCTCTTCCTGGTGATCATCTCGATCTGGCCATCGCTCATCGCGGACCAGGACCCGCTGGACTGCGACCTGGCCAAGGCGCAGGAGGGATCCCAGCCGGGCCACCCCTTCGGCTTCGACGGGCAGGGCTGCGACGTCTACACCCGGACCGTCTACGGGGCGCGGACCTCCGTGGCCGTCGGCGTCCTGTCCACCCTCGGCGTCTCGCTCCTGGGCGGCCTGCTCGGCGGACTCGCGGGCTTCTTCGGCGGCACCTGGGACGCGGTGCTCTCCCGCATCACCGACATCTTCTTCGGCATCCCCGTGGTGCTCGGCGGTCTGGTCTTCCTGTCCGTCGTCACCAGCTCCACCATCTGGCCGGTGATCGGCTTCATCGTGCTGCTGGGCTGGCCCCAGATCGCCCGTATCGCCCGCGGGTCCGTCATCACCGCCAAACAGAACGACTACGTCCAGGCGGCCCGGGCGCTGGGCGCATCCAACTCCCGCATGATGCTGCGCCACATCACCCCCAACGCCGTCGCCCCCGTCATCGTCGTCGCGACGATCGCGCTCGGCACCTACATCTCGCTGGAGGCGACCCTCTCCTACCTCGGGGTGGGCCTCAAGCCGCCGGCCGTCTCCTGGGGCATCGACATCTCCGCCGCGTCCCCGTACGTCCGCAACGCACCGCACATGCTGCTCTGGCCGGCCGGGGCACTGGCCGTCACGGTGCTCGCGTTCATCATGCTCGGCGACGCGGTGCGCGACGCCCTCGACCCCAAGCTGCGCTGAGGAGTTGGCCGCCATGTTGCTCGAAGTGCGCGATCTGCACGTGGAGTTCCACACCAGGGAGGGAGTGGCCAAGGCCGTCAACGGGGTGAACTACAGCGTCGCCGCGGGCGAGACGCTCGCGGTGCTCGGCGAGTCCGGTTCGGGCAAGTCCGTGACCGCGCAGGCGATCATGGGCATCCTGGACATGCCGCCGGGACGGATCAGCGGGGGAGAGATCCTCTTCAAGGACCGCGACCTGCTGAAGCTCAAGTCCGAGGAGCGCCGCAGGATCCGTGGCCAGGAGATGGCCATGATCTTCCAGGACGCCCTCTCCTCGCTCAATCCCGTGCTCAGCGTCGGGCAGCAGCTCGGCGAGATGTTCGTCGTGCACCGGGGGATGTCGCGGGGCGACGCCAAGGCGAAGGCCGTCGAGCTGATGGACCGGGTCCGCATCCCGGCCGCCCGGCAGCGGGTCGGTGACTTCCCGCACCAGTTCTCCGGCGGTATGCGCCAGCGCATCATGATCGCGATGGCGCTGGCCCTGGAGCCGGACCTGATCATCGCGGACGAGCCCACCACGGCTCTGGACGTGACGGTCCAGGCCCAGGTCATGGACCTGCTGGCGGAGCTCCAGCGCGAGCTCAACATGGGCCTGATCCTGATCACCCACGACCTCGGTGTCGTCGCCGACGTCGCGGACAAGATCGCCGTGATGTACGCGGGCCGGATCGTCGAG